>SYAD01000155.1 GCA_005789005.1 Planctomycetia bacterium
ATGAAAGGATTTGAGGCATCATGAAAAATGTTCAGGAATTCTTGGAAAATGTCGCGGAAATTGCGCGCGATAGAAATGTCTTCACCTCCGTTGAGGTGCAAGGTGATTTGCTGCGTTGCCGCGCCCGTGATGTGAAGGAAGACGCTTGGTATTTGGTGCAATCGCACGATGGCCATTGGACCGTCAGCTTGAGCACTCCCGACCGTTGGCTCAGTGAAAGCATTGAGACCGACTTGATGCACTTTGGCGATCCACTCGAGGAGTTGATTGAAGAGGAGTTGGTTGAACTTGGCTCCGACTTTGAAGTTGAAGCGCCAAAACATTTCCGCAGCGAGCAGCGCGAATATGTTTTCATCAACACAGTTCCATTGCAAAATGAGTCACTCAACGCCGACGCGTCCATTGTTGCAACATGGCTGTTGGCATATGAGGCTGCGTTTAGAAATCTTGGCGACATGTCGGGTGAAGAGAAAGACTGATTCATGGGGCGACGCGTGCTTATGCTTGGCTGGGAATTTCCACCGTTCATCACGGGCGGCCTGGGCACTGCGTGCTATGGATTAACCAAGGCGCTTGACCGCCGTGGCGACGATGTGACCTTTGTGTTGCCAAAACATATTGATGGACAGTTTGCCAGTCATGTGCAAATGCTCTCGCCCGGAACAGACTTACCGCATCCCTCTTTGCCGCCGCCAGAAGTTGTGCAAAGAGAGCGGATTGAGCGCGACATTGTGCATCAAGCGACTGAGTTGATCAGCAAAGTCATGCAGCAAACAGTGCATCCCGCCGATGTTGCCGCGGCCGCAAATAGCGCTGGCTTGAACGCAATTTCCCTGCCCATGAGCGTGAGCGCGCCATATGTTTCTAGCCAGGCCAATTTGACGGTGCGAACATTGCTGGGCTCCGCGGCGCTGCGTAAAACATTGAACTTGCCAACATGGATGAGCGAGCAAACCCGCACTTGGCTCACGCACGAACTGGCCATGATGGACGCGCTTCCAGAATCAGGCGCCATGGAAATTAAGGAAATCCAAGCCCGCGGCGCAACCAGCGCGGACTACGGCGGAAATTTAATTCAAGAGAGCGAGCAATACGCGCGCTTCTGTTTGCAGGCAACGCGTGGCGTTGCCTTTGATGTGATCCACGCGCATGATTGGCTCACCTATCCCGCGGGTCTTGCCATTGCGCGCGCCACTGGCAAGCCGCTTGTTGTGCATGTGCACAGCACGGAGTTTGACCGCTCTGGCGAACATGTGAATCAACCGCTGTACAACATTGAACGTCGCGGCATGCACGGCGCGGTTCGCGTGATCACCGTGAGCATGCTCACGCGCAACTTGGTTGTGAACCGCTACGGCGTGAACCCCAATAAAGTGGATGTTGTTTATAACGGCGTGGACCTTGATCCAAGCGGCGTTGGCGCGGAGCCCATCAAGCGCAGTGATAAAATTGTGCTGTATTTTGGGCGAATTACCATGCAAAAGGGTCCGGAGTATTTCATCAGCGCGGCCAAGCGCGTGCTGGATGTCATGGACGGCGTGAAGTTTGTGGTGGCCGGCAACGGCGATCAAGCGCAACGAATGATTGAAATGGCGGCGTCCATGGGAATTGGAAACAAAGTTTTGTTCACCGGCTTCCTGCGCGGCAAGGATATTCCAAAAGTTTTCGCCATGGCGGATCTGTATGTGATGCCAAGCGTGAGCGAGCCGTTTGGTATCGCGCCGCTTGAGGCGCTTGGTCACCGCGTGCCCGTGTTAATTAGCCGCACCAGTGGAGTGAGTGAAATTCTCACCAACGCGTTGAAGTGCAACTTTTGGGACATCGACGATATGGCCAACAAGATTGTGGCCGTGTTGCGTCATCCGCCGCTGCAGAGAACATTGCGCGATAGCGGCTTCTTTGAAGTGCGTGGCATTACTTGGGATGGCGCCGCTGCTAAGGTGGACGCGGTGTACGAGCGCGCCATTGCCGCGGTGCACTAAGAACAAAGTTGCGCTAAAAAGTTGCGCGCCATTTGGCGCCGGCGTGGCAAAGTACGCATTTATTTCTACATTCTGGGCGCCAATAAATGGGAATACAGTGCAGCCACAAATAGCCTTCATATGCAGCCAAATCCTGCGCATTTTGAAATTCATCCAAACCACCACTTGTTGGGCAGGAATCCATGGGCGGATGCATCTAGAATGATTTTCTATGGGATTATTTTCCAAGCGTCGTCCAAAAGTTGCCCCCGCATTTCATGTTGCGGCCAGCGCCGATCCAATTCTTGAAGCGTTGATCCAAGCCAAGGGCGCGGACATTCTGACGCGCGCGCGCGGCAACAAGACGGGCATGCTGAGCGCGCAATTTTGGTCGGACAAACTCATGGAGTGGTCCATGAAGGATGAAGCGTTCAAGATTCAACTGTTTCGATTTGTGGACGCGTTTCCAATGTTGCGCACCGCGGATCAAGTGCACGAACATCTCACGGACTATCTCACGCAACCTGGCGTGAAGTTGCCGCCAGGGCTTGACCTTGGTTTAAAAGCTGGCGGACTTGCCAAGGGCTTGATGACCAAGACCATGAGCAATCAAATCACGGGCATGGCCAGCAAGTTCATCGCGGGCACAGACGCGCAGAGCGCGCTGCCGCAGTTGAAAAAAATGTGGCAAGACGGCGTGGCGTTCAGCGTGGACTTGCTTGGTGAATCGTGCGTGAGCGATGAGGAAGCCGCCGCATATCAGGCGAAATACCTTGATTTAATCCGCAACTTGCCGCAGGCCGTTGCGGCGTGGTCGGGCAACGATCAACTGGAGCGCGACCACTTGGGTCCCATCGCGCGCACCAATGTCAGCATAAAAATTTCGTCGCTGTACGCGCGCACCGATCCCATTGATACGGAAAGTTGCTTGCAAGGCCTTATGAAAGCGCTGCGCCCAATTCTGGATGCGGCCGTTGCCAACAAAGTATTGGTGAACTTTGACATGGAACAATTCGCGCTGAAGGATCTCACGCTTGAAATGTTCATGCGTTGTTGCGAGGCGATTCCATTTGAGTCCGGCCTTGCCAAGCAGGCGTATTTACGCAGTGGCGATGATGACGCGCGCCGTATTGCAACGTGGGCTCAGAAA
>SYAD01000156.1 GCA_005789005.1 Planctomycetia bacterium
AGGCGATGGTCTTTCCATCCCATGAAAATTTTGGCATGCTCTCCGAACCGGGAACAGTTGTGAGCGGCCGAGCCACTCCACCGTTTTTGTCGACAAGCCACAAGTCGTTGGCGAATGTAAAAACAAGATCGCTTGGACCAAGGTCTGGGTATCGCAACATGGCCGCGGGCGGCGATTGCGTTGCTGCGTCTGTCGCGTTGGTTGAATTTGTGCTTTGTGTAGGAGTGGCGGCGAGCGCGCACACGGCGAGAATGGTGAAAGAGAACATATGATATTTGTAGCCCGAATCATTGAAAAATGCGCTTCGAGTGAAAGTAAAAACACAAATTCAACTCAGAATTTTGCCGCCAATGAAATGAGTTGTGAAGTTTGACGGGGCGAGAGCGCCCCACGTAAAGTTATTTAGACAGATTCAATCGGGTCAATGTCAATGCCAGATTCAATCAGGGCTTCGCGTAATCGCAGAAGCCCGCGGCGGGCGTGGGTCTTTACTGTGCCCAACGGCAAGCCAGTTGATGTTGCAATTTGCTCGTGGCTACAACCGCATTCAATTGAAAGTTGCAGCACTTGCTGTTGCTCGGGGCGAAGTCTTTTCATCGCGGCCTGAGTAAGCGCGCTGGCTTCGGTGGTTTGACATCGTGGTTGCTCTTCGTGGTCGAACTCGACATCTTGAAGGATTGGTCCTGGCGCTGGACGGCGCATGCGTTGACGAGTTCGATCAATCAGGCGGCGTCGCGCGATGACGGACACGAATGTGCTTTCGCTGGCGATGGTTGGATCAAAGCGATGGGCCGAGCGCCACAAGCTGATAAAAATTTCTTGGACAACATCCTCGGCGTCCGCGGCGTTGGAGCAACTCCGTCGAACAAGCGACCAAATAAGTCCGCGGAATCGTTCCATGCAAGCAATCATGGCGCCGGTGTCGCCCGAACCAATTCGTTGTAACAACGACAGCGGTTCTGCAACGACCCGCTTCAGAGAAATTCTGGATTTCACCAAACTCTTCTGCACACGTACATCGTAACCGCTAAGTTGATGGAGAGTTTTCGCCTATTCCTTGATCCAGCAACGCCGCCACGCTCCAGGCTTGAGCCACGCAACCGCCTATATTTTGCGGTAAATCGCCATCGGCGACCTCGCAGATTTGTCCCAAGCATCCGCGGCGAAGATGTTCTTGAAATGGTTGTTTTATTTCCGCAACGCGCCTGGAGTTGCCCAAAGTTCTGAACGCACAACCAAGCGGCCCGATCAGCCAGGGCCAAGCGGTTCCGTTGTGGTACGCCTGGTCGCGCGTTTGAACATTGCCGCCGTAACGGCCAATGTATCCGGGCGAATTTTTTTCAAGCGTGCGCAGCCCGTAAGGAGTGAGCAAATCTTTTTCCACGCGCGCCACTATTTTTTGCGCGACTTCGTTGGGAATGAGTCGCACCCAAGGTTGCACGGCAAAAATTTGATTGGGTCGTTGCGAGTGGTCAACGCCTTGCGGACTATCGAGTGTGTCGGCGAGTTGCTCTTGATTGGCATTGATGTAGCGCGCGAAACTTTTTTGAGCCTTGGCGAGCGCCGCGACGAACGGGCTTGCGTCTTGCTTGAGTTGAGGCGCCCATTCAATCAAGGTGGTCAGCAAGCCGCACCAAAGCGCGTTTATTTCCACGGGTTTTCCCATGCGCGGAGTGATTACAGCCGCGCCAACTTTGGCGTCCATCCATGTGAGTTGCGTGCCTGGATCCGTGGCTATGAGCAAGCCATCGGCGGGGTCAACGCGAATTCCGTGTCGCGTGCCTTTGGTGAAGGCGTTGAATATTTTTACAAGCGTGGGAAATAGATCGCGCGCCAATGTGAAGTCGCCCGACGCGTTCACTGTGCGTCGAGCGGCATGCGCTAAAAGCAGGGGCGCGTCCACGCTGTTGTCCAACCACGGTTCACCAGGAGATGGAAAACGATTCGGAAGCAATCCATCCTTTTCAAAGTGAGCCAGCGAACGCAAAATTGACGCGGCCTCTTCAAAGCGACCAGTTTCTAGGCAAAGCCCCGGCAAAGAAATCAACGCGTCGCGTCCCCAATCCGCGAACCATGGATACCCCGCGATAATGCTTGTGCCACGCGCGCCATTTGGAAGCGGACGTTCCACGATGAATTGATCCGCGGCAAGAACCAATCGAGCGCGGAACGCATTGTCTTGCGCTTTGGCCAATGTGATCAATGATTGATCGCGCGCGGCGGTTGCCGCAATGACGCGCGCGCCTTCGCCCGCTTGTTCAGAACTAGTGCTTGCTGTGAAACCGCGTGATTCGCCTGGTTGAAGCGTGATTTTTAATATGCCGGCGCAGCAATGCGCGTCGACGCAGTCGTATCCGCAGGCTTGCTCGACGGGTAAAAAATAATCCGCGTACCACTTGCCATCAGGTTGCGCGGTTGCGCCATCGGCTTGAAGAAAAATATCTTTACCTTCGCCGCTTGCGTGATCAATGCAAACATGAAGGCCGCGCTCACAGGTTTGAATGCGCGGCGTGAATGCATTGGGTTTCACCAATTGATCGTGTGGGCGATGATTCACCATGCATTTCAATTCAAGGTCAACCGCATGAGTACCACCTTGAAGCGTGAGCCTGATGGCCGTGGCGTTGCGTCCGCGCGCCATGGACATGCGTTCCTCTACAATTGATGCGCCAATTTTCCATTCGCGCACAATGATTGATCCATCAAGCCACACGCGCCAAAGGCATGCGAGCCCCGGCGCCTGCATGCCGTTGGTCCATTGATTGGCGGACATTTGCACGCGTTCGCCATTGGCTATCGCGGTGATTTCAACTTTGGATACCAACATGGTGCGCCCGGCGGGCGGGTCGGTGGCTGCGATAAGAAAACCATGCCAGCGCCGCTGCAGCGCGCCGCTGACGGTTCCAAAAGCGTAGCCGCCAAGCGCGTTGGTGCTGAGCCATTCCAGTTGCGCGGCGCGGTGCGCGGTGGGCCACGCGCTTGGATTTAAGTCAATCAACGGTTTTGCGTTCGCCACCATGGGGTTGATCTCCGATAAGACTTTCATGAACGTCACAAGCTCGTCGTTGCATGTCAATCACATGAGCAACAGTATCGATCACTTTTTCTTTTCAGACTCGCCACGGCGTCGCTGCAATTCAGCGACCACAAATCCAGACATATATCCGTCCAGAACTTTCTGCGGATTTCCAACTTCAAATCCAGTGCGATGATCCTTGACGCGATTGTCATAGAACACATAGCTGCGAATTTGATTACCCCAATCACGCGTAACTTTGCCGCCAGTCGCCGTGGCCAATTCACTCGCGCGGCGCTCTTCCTCGAGTTGCTCCAACTTTCCGCGCATGACATTCATGGCTTGCTTTTTATTTTGTGATTGATCGCGGAACGTGCTGGCCACCACTTGCAGGCCGGTTGGAATGTGGTTGATGCGAACCGCGCTGGCCACCTTGTTCACGTTCTGACCGCCGGGACCAGAAGCGCGCACAAACGCAATGATTTCCAGGTCTTTTGCGGGAATTTCCAAATCTGTTTCCTCGAACTCCGGAGTGACATCCACGGTGGCGAAACTCGTCTGCCGTTTGCCTTCCGCGTTGAAGGGACTCACGCGTGCCAATCGATGCGTGCCGCGCTCGCAACTCATGTAGCCATACGCGAATGAGCCCGTGATGCGGTAACCAACTTCGCTCACGCCGGCCTCATTCCCGGCTATGCGATGCATTTCCTCCGCCTTCCAACCCATCTCGCTCCAGTAATACAAATACATTCGCTCCAACATTCCGGCCCAATCTTCCGCCTCGGTGCCGCCGGCTCCCGCATTGATATCCACAAAGCACGCGCGATGATCATGCTTGCGGCCAAGCAGACTTTGGGTCTCCACCACTCCCATGCGGTGTTGCAATCGAAAGAGCGCGGCGTCGGCCTCTTTTAATAAATCCTTATCGCCAGATTCTCTGGAAAGTTCGTAACCCACTTTCGCATCCTCAAAATCCGCAATGACTTGCTCAAGCGGTTCAATTTGCGAGCGCACAAGTTTTAGTTCGTTGATGACAACTTGCGCGGCTTTCTGGTCGTTCCAAAAATCACCTTCGCCCATTTGGCGATTCAATTCCGCGCGTTCGTTTATTTTTCGGGGGTAGTCAAAGAGAGTCGCGGATGGCTGAAATCCGCGCCTCAAGTTCATCGATCACTGGTTGATGTGCGTCAAAGTTCATCGTGTAAGTGTAGCGAACGCCGTTGAATTACTGCGTGTATCTTTCATTTGATGCAGGTTTCATCCCATATCAGCCGCATGAAGGAAAGCGCCACGTTGGCTGTTGCCGCAAAGGCCGCCGCATTGAAGGCCGCGGGGAAACCCGTGATTGGTTTTGGCGTGGGTGAGCCAGACTTTGACACGCCCGCCAATATTCGCGAGGCCGCCAAGCAAGCGATTGACAAAGGTATGACTCGCTACGCCCCAACGCCTGGTGATAAAGCGTCGCGCGAGGCTATCGCCAAAAAATTGCGCGATGAAAACGGAATCGCTTGCAATGCGCAGGACATCACTTTGACTGTTGGCGCCAAGCACGCTATTTACATGTCGCTTATGGCCATCGTTGAGCCCGGCGCTGGCGACGAAGTGATTTTGCCAACTCCCGCGTGGGTGAGTTACAAACCGTTGATCGAACTCGCGGGCGCCGCGTGCATTGAAGTTCCTTCAAGCGTTGCCACGAATTTTAAAATGACCGCCGCGCAATTGGAGGCGGCAATCACTCCGCGCACGCGCGCGATTATGTTGAACAGTCCCAGCAATCCTTGCGGCACCGTGTACACAGTGAAGGAATTCGCCGCGTTGATTGATGTTCTTGCGACGCATCCAAATATCACCGTGGTCAGCGACGAGATTTATGAAAAGTTGATTTACCCCGAAATTGAAGAGGGTTTGAAGCATGTCAGTCCAGGGGCGGATGCGCGGCTGGCCGATCGAACAATCACCATCAACGGTATGAGCAAGGCGTTCGCCATGACAGGGTGGCGCGTTGGATATCTCGCGGCGCCAGGACAGAATGGATTGCTCGCCAAGGAAATCATCAAGTTGCAAGGCCAGATGACCAACTCAATTCCAAGTTTTATTATGCCCGCGGTAGTGGAGGCTTTGACCAATTGCGCCGCGAGCGTTGAGACCATGCGCCAATCGTTTGCGGCGCGAGCGGTGTTGGTGCATCAGTTGCTCTGCGGTATCAAGAGATTGAATGTTTGCAAATCAACCGGCGCTTTTTATTCATTCCCCGACATTCACGCGTGCTTGGGTTTGAAAACTTCCGCAGGCCGCGTGATTCATTCTGCGCAAGCGTTCGCGGAGGCTTTGCTTGAGGAAACATTTGTGGCCGTGGTGCCTGGCGAAGATTTTGGCGAGTGCGCGCGCGAAAATATTCGCATTAGTTTCGCTTGCTCAGAGGCGAACATTCGCGAAGGGTTGGAGCGGTTGGAAAAGTTCGTCAATTCGTTGTCGTAAGCGCCAGTGTTTCTTGTGCCCGGGTGACGGGAGTTATGTTCTTGGCGCCCGGCGTTGCGAAGAGCATCAGCAAAAAAACCGCGTATAAACCGCTTAAAATCCCTCTAAAGATAGGCATGGAAAGACCAACATCCGCCCAGCTGAGTATTTCAAGCGGGGCATAGAGGGTCGCCGCGATTGCAATGGGAATTAAAGTTGCAAGTAGGGCAGTGGCAATACTGTCAACGCCAAAAATGGTCGCGCCTATCCACGCTGCGCACACCGCGCTGACGATTAAAGGTAGAAGGATTGCGCTGACACCAGGCGCGATCAGCGATATGACAAGATTCAACATTGCGATCGCGCTCCAAATGCCAGTCCAGCTTTTCCAAGGTGAGTTGCCGCGCAACAACATATTCGCGGTGAGCCACGAAACTGGAACACAAATCACGGACAGAAAAACGTACACAAGAATTCCATGGGGCGGCCAGTAGGCGGCTGCAAACTGCGCGGACCAATTTGGTTTTGCATTTTTCACCACGTCCTGTTGCGCAAGCAATCCGTCCGCGTATTGTCTTCCATACATGCCAGCTCGCTCCATAATCCAAGACGCGACGGCCACCAACGCAATGGTGGCAAGCAACGCCGCCACAGTCGCAAGCACGCCTTTGAAATAGTCGCGCGTAAAAGAACTGTCACTCACTCCATTCACTTGACTGTTTGAGCGCGCAACATGCGCGCCAAATCCAACCACGCCTAGCAATGCCGCAATCGAAAGAACAATTCCGCTTCTGGCTGACCATGCCACGATCATGCGGCCAAAAACATCTATAAATACAGCGCTATCTGAAGGAAATGCATCAGCAGGCATGGCGCACAAACCACTGAGAGCTTGCGTGGCCATGTCGCCCTCGTGTTGCAACGAGGACAAGTTCACCGCGTCAAATGTGTCGGCGGGAGTGTGATAGCGCTCAATCAAGCCCGTGCATGCAATATTGATGCCAGTTTGTCCGCGCGCCAAGAAAGCGGTGAGGTCGGTGCCATTGGGCATGCGCCGATAAATCTCGACAAAGAACGAGCCCATCACCGAATGCGTGATGCGCGGCGCGATAGCGTTGATGAGCGCCCAGTCATTGGGGCCCGTCTCAAAGAGTTGCGCCGGTCCATCGCCGCCACGATTGTCGATATTAATGACCGCGCCAATGTCGTTGGCCCAAGGATGGTTTTGCGCAAATAGTTTCGCGCCCAGTAACCCTACTTCTTCGCCATCGGTCACCAAAATAATCACCGAACGCTCCGGCGCATCCTGCAATGTCAACATGCGCGCCGCATCCAAGCACACCGCCACTCCCATGCCATTGTCGGAACCGCCTGGCGACACGGCCACAGAATCATGGTGGGACACCAAAAGAATGGCGGGCAAGTTTGTGCGGCCTTCTTTGCGAATAAAAATATTCCGCAGAGTAACTTCGCCAAGCCCGGGAATTTTCACTGTGGCAATTTGTTCCTGCGGCGAGTAGCCAAGCGAGGCGAAATAATCCTTCAGGCGCGCCACCGCCGCACTGTTGGCCGCGCTACCCACGGGCCGAGGTTCTTCACCCAACACCAAGCGCGCCGCATCCAACGCTCGAATGGCGGAAAAACTAGGGAAATCAGCGGAATTTGAAGCTATTGGCGGCGTGGGTTGCAATCCATGCCACGACACAAATGAAATCGCCGCCACAATAACTATGGCAAATACAAATACAAATTTTCGTTGCGGCCAACCAAGCTCAGTGTGGTTACAAACATTCGGCGCGCGAGACTGATCGCGCGAATTTAAATTCACGTGGAGCCTACGGTCACCGGAACAGGCATGCCGCGCGGTTGATAGTTGGGTGCCAGCGCAATGTTCAGCGGCAATCGCTTGCCATCTGGATCGCGCGGAATATTGTCTTGATCAATGATGCGTTGAATGGCCATGATGCCTTCGATCAACATTTCGGGCCGTGGTGGACAACCAGGCACATAGACATCCACAGGAATAAATTGATCAACGCCTTGCACAACCGCGTAGGTGTCAAACACGCCGCCAGTGCTGGCGCACGCGCCCATGGAGATGACCCACTTGGGCTCCGTCATTTGCGTGTAGATGCGTTGCAACACGGGCAGGCATTTCACGCTGACTCGACCGGCAACAATAAGCAAGTCGGCTTGGCGTGGACTGAAGCGCATCACCTCCGCTCCGAAGCGTGAAAGATCAAAGCGGCTGCAAGCGGTGGCCATGAGCTCAATGCCGCAACATGCGGTGGCGAATGGAAGCGGCCACACACTGGATCTTCGCGACCAATTCACGACGCGTTGAAGTTGCGTGGTCAGAATGCTGTCACTTGGTAATGCTGTTTCAATGCCCATTGGATTTGTATCGTAGGGTGAGGGACGACTTCAGACTAGTCGCTCTTGCAATTGAGTTTGGGTGCTTAAATTCTCGTACATCCGGTCCAAATGCATCAAGTGAAATAGTTCCAACGTCCGGCTTTGAAGGCCATATGTGGCGCATTTTCTGCCGTATTTTTGGGCGCAGTGATACATATCCACGCACATTCCCAGCCCAATACTGGACAGCAGCGGGACACCAGTGAAATCAAGAACCACATATCGACCTGCGCCGGCGTTTGCCAAATTTTGTATGGCGCCCGAAAGTTGCACAGTGATAGATTTGATATCGCCAGCACCAAGGGCGGCGGGGTTGAATTTCACGACTAAATGATTGGCAATATTTTGAATGTCAATCGCCGGTCCATTCGGTTCTGTTGGCGAATTCATTTATCGTACCCTTATAGAGATGCAATTGAATTGATTACGAACCCACATAGTGAAATGAGTATACAGATTGAACGTTCGATATACCCCATGAATCACACTCGACGCATCAGCATGATTTTTTATTTGGTGGCCGCGGTTGGCGCGAGTGTGATGTGTGCCAATTCATGGCAAGCTTCGGCGCAAATTTCGCAGGATGACAAGTCGGCCACGGAACTGCCCCAGGAATTGTTGCCAACATCAAATTCGTTTGTGTTGCAAGAAACACAAAAGCTGATCCCGAAATTTCAAAAAAGTGAAACTAAGCACTACATTATTTTGTCAGACTCTTCGCCGCAAGACATCACGATGGTTGGAACGTTGCTTGAGACCACATTTCTGAAATACCACGAGGTCTGTGATTCTTTGGGGTGGAAACCCAAGCCACTGCGCCACAAACTTGTCGCGGTGATGTTTCGCGATCAGCGCAATTACAACGACTTCGCAACGCAGGTTGACAAGGTCACCAAAGCATGGGCGATGGGGTATTACAACCCGTTGGCGGATCGACTGGTTTTTTATAAATCAGACAGCAGGGCGGATGTTAAAAAAGTGATGGCCGAATTGCGCGATCAAGAGCGCCAATTACAAGAAGCTCAAGCCGCCCAACAATCTGGGGGAAGAGCGCTGCGACCGAATCCAGATCTTGCCCACGTTCAGGACCAAGTTGCCGCGGAGAAAGATCGAATTCATGACGCCACAGCGGGAACATTTGTGAGCACCGCGGTGCACGAAGCCGCGCATCAACTTTTTTTTCACACGGATATTCAGCGTGCCAGGGCCAGCTATCCACTTTGGCTCGCAGAAGGACTTGCGACAAATTTTGAAACCGAGCGAATCAATCTTGTGTTTGGATATCAAGTTGATAATTGGCAACGGCGCGACGCATTCAAGCAAGCATTGGAAAAGGACCGGATTATTCCTTTGGAAGTATTGTTGACCCAGGATCGATTCACGGACGGCAAGGAATCCGCCGAGGATGTTGGCTATTTTTATGCGCAGGCCTACGCATTGACCAATTGGATGTTGCGTGAGCGCCCCACGGAATTGCGCCTGTATCTTGAGGCGCTTCTGGATGGATCATTTGCTGACACCAAATCACGCAAGGCTGAATTTGAGTTGATCTTTGGCCCAATGCCGCGCATAGAGCGCAATTGGGTTCGATATGAGGGTCGGCGTGAAAAGGATTTCCTTCAATCTCCATACGGGAAACGTGTCTTGGCAAAGTTGTTGAACCACCCCGTCGCCACCAACGTTGCAACTACGCCTTCACCCAAGAGTGAGGAATCATTGCCGTCCAAAAATCTAGACTCCCGCTAGTTGGTTATTATGGAAACCTAATGACATTCCGCCGAAGATTTGCAGCGATTGGAGTTCTAGTTGCTCTTAGTTTTGTGGCGCTCTTTTGGGTGGGGCACTTGAATATTTCCAAGGTCATGGTGAATGGCCCCATTTATCAATTGCTCGCCCTCGATAAGGATCTCATCAGCGAAATTCTTCCTCCGACCGAATTTATTGTCGAGCCTTACTTGGTGGTTTGCCAAATGAACGGAGCAAAGACCGCCGAAACAATGCAAGCACTTGCCAAAGAACTTCAGTCATTGGAAATGAAATATCGTGAAAGCCACGCGGAGTGGGCGAAAAAACTTTCGCCCAACGCGCCTGGCCTTGAAGGAGTTGTCGCGCGCGAATTGCTGCAAGATTCATACGGCTCCGCTGAAAGTTTTTTCAGAATTGTTCATGGTGATTGGAAGGATGCGATTGATCGTGGCGATCAGGTGGCGGCATTCGCCATCACGATGAATCAATTAAATCCACTGTACGAGGCCCACCGTGCATCCATTCTGAAAGCCGTGGCGGCCGCGCAAGCCCAAGTGGCTATTCATGAAAAAGAAGCGCGTGAAGAGGTGGACCTTGGCAGGCTGATGGGGATTCTTGTGGCAGTGGTCATTCTTGCTTTGTTGGCAATTATTGGATCAGTCATTTTGCGAAGCGTGTTGCAGGAGCTGGCCGCCGTGACCAATCGCATGCGCGACATGGCGGAGGCCGACGCCGACTTGACCGCTCGCCTGAATATTCAATCCACAGATGAAGTTGGAATCTTGGCTGGATACATTGATACGTTTGTGGCGAAGATCGCCTCTGTTTTGGGTGGCGTGAAGAACGCCACTGATTCCCTTGGCGGCACCGCCGTGCAAATGTACGCAACAAGCAAGCAGCAAGAGACCACCATCCATCACTTTGGCGCGTCCACCACGCAAATTGCCGCGGCGGTGCGCGAAATCACGGTGACTGGCAACGAGTTGGTGAGCACCATGGGTGAAGTGGAAAATGTAGCCAAGACATCCGCCAATCTCGCGGCAAATAGTAGAACGGGTCTTGCTGAAATGAAATCCGTGATGCAACAACTGGCGGATCAAAGCGCGTCCATTTCAGAGAAACTAGAACAGATCAATGTCAAGACAAAGGACATCACTGGAGTGGTGGTCACCATCACCAAGGTCGCGGATCAAACCAATTTGCTCAGCGTGAACGCCGCGCTTGAAGCCGAGAAAGCTGGCGAGCACGGACGTGGATTTTTGGTGGTGGCGCGCGAAATTCGCCGACTTGCCGATCAGACCGCGGCGGCCACTTTGGATATCGAGCACACGGTCAAGCACATGCAAAGCGCTGTTTCAACAGGCGTGATGGAAATGGACAAGTTCTCGTCGCAAGTGACCAACAGCGTTTCTCAAGTTGAAACTATTGGCATCACGCTGAGCAGCATTATTGAAAGCGTTGAAGTGATGAAGAATCAATTTGGAAGTGTCAGCCAAGGCATGAACAGCCAGAACTTGGGCGCTAAACAAATTGGCGAAGCCATGGCCAACTTGTCCGACAATGTGAAAATCACAATTCAATCGCTGGGTGAATTCACCAAGGCCGCCGATCAGATGAAAAATTCTGTTGGCGCGCTGAACACTGAAGTGCTGCGATTCAGGCTGTAAAGAGCTTGATTTCTGGCATCGAACGAACTCCAACAAATATTTCACGAAGCCGAGTGGCTTACGTGACTGGTTGAATGCGTTTGGGTAGGCATCATTGTTCTATTTGCAAGCGCTTGAACTTGAGCTTGGCGAAGTTCTTCAAGCGCTGGATCAATGCTTCCCAATCCCGCGCTGCATGATTCAAATCCAACACGCAGTGCGTCGGCAAGCAAAATCTCCGAGCTCGGTTTCGCGGGAACATATTTTTCACCGTCGGTGACATACAATACCAAGCCGCGTTCAATCAGCCTTTCCAGCAGCACATGTGTGATCGAATTTGAAAGACCAATTGATTTTGAAACATTGACCAATGTCGCTGGAATTTCATCTTGGTAATGATTCACCACTTGTTGCATGATGGCCACCGCGACTGCGGGATCCGCCAACGTTGGGCCCTCGTCAAGCGAAAGTTGTTCCCACCCGCGTTTGCCAAACACATCCCACAGCACGGCCGCTTGCAAGCCGCCTAGAACAATTAGCCACATGGCGTAGAGCCAGAACATGAACACGGGAACTAAACCAAGCGATCCATAAATCAAACTTAAACTGAGGGTTTTGTTCACGTATACGCCAAGAAAATGTTGCCCAAGCAATAGACCAATTGAGCTAAATAGCGCGCCCATTGCGGCAAATCGAAAGCGTGGTGGAGAACTTGGAACCGCGGTGTACACCAACAGCAACAACACCCACAAGACAAAAAATCCCCACATGGAGCGCACCACCCAAAGGAGCCAGCCCCAATTTGGCAATAGGTCCGCCGACTTGGTGACATACGAGCCAACAATCGGCAGCGCGCCCAAGAGCAGTGGTCCGGCGGTGAGCGCGAACCAGTAGGTGATGAAACGACGCACCCAACTGCGTCCGTGTGTGGCGCGGCAAATTAAGTTGAAACTTTCCTCGATCGTTATGACAACCCAAATGGAACTGAACAGCAGAATGCTGGCGCCCACAATTCCAAGTCCCGACAGATCAAGTTTGGACGCACCTGAAATAATTTCAAGCAGCCAAGAACTTAAACTCACTTGTTCTTGGTTAGTGCCAGGCGGAACGATCCTGATTTCTTCAAGGCCCAATCCATCGAGGCCTTGTTTCACCAACTGCGTAAAATTTTGTCCAGCAACCGACTTGAAGATCAGCGTGGCCACAATCACAACTGGCAAGAGGCCGATCAAGGTTCTATAGGCCAAGGCGCTGGCCATTTGCGTGGCGCGATCCTTGGCGATCCAATAGATGCAAAAGCGCAAAAAACGCCAAAATCGAGTCAATCGCAAAGTCACGGAATCGGGCAGGGCGTTGCGAAAATCATTCATTCGCAAAGTGTACGGGCAAACAAGCGTCTACTATGGGCGCCCCATGAAGCGACGATCAAGCAGCGCGCATCCATTCACCGACGACCGTCGTGGTGAGCGCATACAAAAAGTTCTGGCGCAAGCTGGCGTGGCCAGTCGCCGCGAGTGCGAAGAATTGGTGGCGCAAGCGCGCGTGCGCGTGAACGGCATCATTATTGACGCGTTGCCCGCTTGGGTGAATGCTGACAAGGACAAGATTGAAGTGGATGGCCGCGTGATCCGTGGCGCGGATCCGCATGTGTACATCATGTTGTACAAGCCCAAGGGAATTGTCTGCACCAATGTTGACCCCGACGGTCGACGTCGCGTGATTGATTTGGTGCAGCATCCATTGCAGACACGATTATTTCCGGTGGGACGTTTGGAGATTGACGCCAGTGGTTTGGTGTTGATGACCAACGACGGAGAGTTCGCCAATCGCTTGACGCATCCGCGCTACGAAGTGTCCAAGACATTTGAGTTGGTCGTGGGTGGCCGACTTGATGACGCGGCGGTGGGCACAATTGAATCCGCGCTCTTCCCCTCCAAGCGCAACTTGAACACGGATCCAGAGAAGCGTTCGCGCGTGACGGTGTTGAGCCGAGAGATGTCGCGAACCACATTGCTTATGGAAATTCGCGACGGTAAAAATACGGAAATTCGGCTCACAATGTTGCGAATTGGATACCCATTGAAGCGCTTGCGCCAGGTCGCGATTGGACCGCTGCAACTTCGCGGCGTCACCGTGGGGGCTTGGCGGGAATTGTCTCAGGCCGAATTTTCAAGCTTGCGCAAAGCTGCTTACAAACCAACAACCGCGCGTACACGACCCGACGAACGTGGCGAAGAAGAAATTTCCCCGGAGCCGGTTGCTCGTGCCGCTGCGAAAACAACTGCGCGGCCCTTTGCAAAAGCATTTTCAAGTCCCGCCGCTAAAAAATTTGCGCGGCCATTCGCCAAACCAATTTCAAAGCCCGCGTCGCCAGTTGGCGCCAAGCCCTTCGCAAAGCCCGCGTCGCCAGTCGCGTCCAAACCATTCGTAAAGCCCGCGGCGCAAGTTGCAACTAAGCCAGCCATGCGGCCGGTTGCAAAGCCATTTATCAAACGAATCACCAAACCAAAGCGCCAACGCCCATAGGATGTTCGAGTATGCCAATGTACGAATACAAAAATGACACGGACACGGAAGTACTAGAGTTGTTGCGACCCATGGCCGATGCCGACAAGCCTGTGAAAGATCCTTCCGGTAAAAACCGAAAGTTCACGCGTTGTCACAGCGTGTTCGCCATGGCGGGCGCAAGCACCACCGCAACATCCGCGACAAACGGTGGTTGCTGCCCATGTGGAAAATCACAATCCCAGTGCGGTAGAAATTGAAATTGGTGAACCCATGATTTTGCACGGCATAGATTTCTCCGGCGCTTCCTCTGGCGGCGCCGCCAAAATTCGCGTGGTTGAACGCGACTTGCTCAAGCGCCACGAACCCATTCGCTCCAAAGGCCGCATGGATCGCAACAGTTTGTTGCGCCACATTCTTGAATGCGCCAAAGACGGTCAACCACACATGTTCCGCATCGACGCGCCATTTGGTCTTGCCTTGGAATCATTGCGCCAATTTGATGTGGAGCCCACATGGAGCGGCATGGTCACATGGATGGAATCATTCAAAGATCCGCGGCTGTGGCGCACCGCGATTCGCAAAGTGTCGCGCCAAGAACCCAAGCGCGTGTGCGATCAAATTTTCCGCACGCCCATGGCGCCCATGAACTTGCGCATCTTCAAACAGACATGGACCTTGATCGCCGAAGTGCTCAAGCCACTCGCCGATGCCGGCATTCGCATTGAGCCCGTGCATAGCGGTCACGCCAAAAACCAAGTCGCCGTGTGCGAAGGTTGCCCCGCGAGCATTCTGAAATTTTCCGGCATGCCCGATCACGGCTACAAAGGCGCCGGCATTCCGCCGCGTCAATTGCGCGAACGCTTGGTGCGCACCCTTGATCAAGAGCATCTGCGCATTCCAGATCGAATGGGTCAAGAAGCCATCGACGATGAGGAGGGCGATCTGCTTGACGCCATGATTCTTCTGACCGAACCACTGCAGTGGGTTCCACCCGCCACGGCCACCATTGAAGGTTGGCTTTACTAAATCAGGGCGGCGGATGCGCCTTGAACAATGTCACCTTCACAGGTGAATTGAAAGCGCACATCAAGTCGGTTTCAAACCCCGCGCGTGGTTGGGTGCCAAATCAATTTATGTAATTGCGTTTGCATGCGCACGGGCAGGGCATCCGCCAAAATCCACTCGGCGAGGGACTTTGGATCAAGCCCCGCGCATCCCGCAATATCAGTGTTTTTTGGCTGCGCCCACGCCGCGCTCATCAACACGCAATTCACTTTCGCGCCCAGTGCGTGCTTACTCAACATGTCCTTGGCCCACTCATAATCGCCGCGATCGGCGATGACAAATTTAATTTCATCATGCGGCCGCAAGTGTTCAATGTTGCTCCACAAGTTGCGGTGGCACTCGCCACTGGCAGGGCACTTCAAGTCCATGATGCGAATGCAGCGCGCGTCAAGCGGCGAAATATCAAGCGCGCCAGAAGTTTCAATGAGCGTTGTCAATCCCGCGTCGCACAATCCGCGCACCAGATCAAGGCACGCCGCTTGCGCCAACGGTTCGCCTCCGGTGACTTCAACCAATGCGCAGCGCGAAGCCACGGCCTGGGCGATCAACGACGCCACTTCGCGCGGCGCACCCTCTCGAAACGCGTAACTGGTGTCGCACCAAGCGCAACGAAGCGGACAGCCAGTCAAGCGAATAAAAAAACACGGCAGGCCAGCGAATGTGCTTTCGCCTTGGATAGAAAAAAAAGTTTCGTTGATGCGCAGCGATTGCTCGCGAGCTTGGTCCAAAGAAATGGTTCCGTTCACCGTGTCGCTCATATCGCGCTCCATATCTCCAACCCAATCTCCAACCCAATCTCCAACCAAATGCCCAGGAGAGGACTCGAACCTCCAAAGGATTGCTCCCACCAGCACCTCAAGCTGGCGCGTCTGCCAATTTCGCCACCAGGGCCAATTCCCGATTTCGCGGGACAAAGAGTTTAGCGAAAAAAAAATTTGAGAGAACCGCCCTCTCAAATTAAGCGGGCGACGCCAATCATGACATCGCCCGCGTGAATTCACCTGTTTCAACCGATGATTGCGGGGATTTTACCGCAACGTATCCAACAACAAACCAATATCTCCAGCCTTCAACCTACTGCAACTGTCTTAGTTGAAATTTGTGAGCAGCGCGCCTGTATCGGCGCTGTCCACCACGCCATCTGAATTCAAATCACCCAAGCATGGTGTGCCAGTGCAGATACCAAAGTTGCCCAATTGAATTCCAAGATCAGCGCTGTTCACAAATCCGTCCTTGTTGAGATCACCCACCAAGACAGTCTGGCAAATGACCGTGCCGATGAAAACATCATCCACCGCGGCCTCCACCAAACTTCCGCCCGCGCCCTCATCCAGCGCGATAAATCGAACGCGCACATCGGCACTGAGCGGTATGTAATCACTCAATCGGTATTGTTTCAGAGACCACGCATTTAGATTGGTATTGATGGCTTCCATCTGAATCCATGGCGCTCCGCCCGTGCTACTGACCTGCACCAATAAAGCGTCCTCGTTGGGATTGCCACTGCCGTTGTTTGAATACCAATACCAGAAGGACAGAGTCGCTTCGTCAAATCCAGTGAGATCATAAATAGGTGTCATAAGAGTGGTGCGTCCATTATCAACATCCGCCTCCCCAATCGCGCCGCCAATCGTGCCTTGGCCGGTGAAGAAACAATTCACACCATTCTCCGTGTGATCATTTTCCGGTTGGAATTGCGTTCCAAGTGGATCGCCTCGCACCCATTTGCCCAATGTGGCGGTGTCGCTTGTGACTCCCACTACCCAACCTTGATTTGTTTCAACATTGTCTTGAAGCACCACATTTAAACTTTCCGCAACCGCAGTTTGATAAGGGCTCGCAGGCGCTTCTGGAGGCATGCGCACCAACAAACCGCCTGAAGTTGGAACTTCCACGTACCACGAAAGGGACGTTCCGCATTCAGCGGCGGGCAAGTTGCCGCTATACACATTGCCGCCAAGCGCGGTCATTCGCATCGAGGAGAACTCAGATGCGCCCTGAGCCTTCACGTACATGGTTGCCGTGTTGCTTGGCAATGTTCCAAGCGCCGACACGGAAATCTTTACGGGAGTTGTTCCTGTTGGAGATGAATAGTTTGGCAATCCATCTGGAAATTGAACGCTGAGAAGCGCCAGTGGAGGCGCGGTCAGTCCATGCGCGTTGAAAGCATTGGCGATGGCGTTGTAGTCCGGCGTGCCGTCACCAATGGTGCCGTTGGTGTCGTTCATGGTGAGGTAATCCACGGTGATATCATTTTCAATCGTGCTTGAACCCACATGAAGCAGTGTGGCATTCACGCACAACTTGGCCAGGCGCGAGCGATAGTCGCTTGGGTAGGTGGCTTTAAAGCTGTTGCGCAAATTCCAAACACAACCAGAGATCAACTGGCCGGCCGCATGGATTTGATTTCCACACGTCGTGAGTTCAGGGCCACTTACAAATTGACAATTATTGTTGGCATTGCGAATTCCGCTTGAGCAACTAGAGAATCCCAATCCAAGCGTGGAGAGATCTGTGATCATGATGCCAATCACATCGGACTGTCCTTCACCATATTGGCCCTGACCGCTTCCAGCGCAGTTGACTTGGTGATGTCCGAGTTCATGGGCCACCACATCGCCAAACGCGGTGTTATTACAGCCACCGCCGGCGCTGAAAAAATTAATGCTGGCGCCGTCGTAGTAGGCGTTGCACGAGTCGGCGATATTGGTGTAGATGCTGAAAGCCAATTGAGTGGAAATGGTTGGGTAACTCGCGTTCGCGGCCAAAATCATTTCGCGGGTTCGGTTGGCGATTTCGTAGGCGTTGGTTTGTGCCGTGGTTGCGATGGACGGCGAGGGATTGAACAAGAATGTTCCACTGCCGCCATTGTTTAAAGTTTGGCTGGCAACCGTTCCCAGCGCGATGCTTTGATCAAGCACCCTGAAATACTTTCCAACCAAACTTGGCGCCACCACAACCGATCCAGTGCCGGTGTATGTGGAAGTGAACGCGCCATTTGTATCGGTGTACACGGTTGTGGTTCCAACCAGAACCTTGGCGTACGGCAAGCCGCGAATCACCTCGGCGCTGCATGCGTCGGCGCGGTAATCAGTGGTGACATATTCATTCACCTGGCCCGTGACCGTGCCGTGAAGTATTTGACTCTCTTGATACAGAATATTGCCATTGGTGGAATCCACCACGAATAAAATCTTCTGGTGATTCGCCGAATCAAACGCGCCGCCGCCCGTTGCCGTGAACTCAACAGCAAGTTGCGCGGTTTGAACATCCTCATCAAGACCGGACCAAATCACGTAGCGCGGCGAGGTCATTTCTGGTGGCGAACGAAATTGATTCAGCGCTTGACTGCCCATCAAGCCAATATTGATTGAAGAGGCGTCAAGGTCTTGCCCTTCAAGTTGGGTTTCAATGTCGCCAATATTGCGCAACGTGCCGCCGGCGAGCACCATTGGAAATTGATCCTCATTGCGGACGAGTCCCCAAACATATGAACGAAACACTGGAACGCCGCTGGCATGTTGACGCCAATACGCGGCCGTGAACACGCTTGATTCTCCATCGTCCGCGGTGACCAAAGGCATGGTGTGCGCGCCATCTTCAAATGGACCGAATTTTTCTATCTGGGTGTAGGGGACCTTCCACAACATCGACCACTCGCGCATGAATTTGTCGGCGCTGTCGCTGGGAGAATTTCCATGCGAGAATGTTGTGCCCCACACGCGGCGAAGTGAGCCATTGCTGTCGAGCAAGCCGCCGCCTGGAAAGAGCCGGGCAAATTTAGCGCGCAGTGTTTCTGAGTTCTGATCCACATTGGTGGTGGACGTGTTGGCCGCGGCAATGGCTCCAACTTTTACGCCTGTGGAATTTGATTTCAATCCCGAACTTGTTCCTGTACCTGCGAACACCGCGCTAGCGACAAAGAGAGCCACGCAACTAACGAGGGAGAGACGAGATTGAGCGGGCAGATGAGTCATTGGTATTTCAAACTTTCTACAGTTGTGTGGTTGAGCAAGTGTGGTCCGATTATTGCTTCATACGTAGTTATGACACATATATGTAATTGGTCAAACGATTATCAAGGAAAGATAGCAAATATTGCGGAGATTTAGCGTGAAATTCGTTGATTTGTATGGTTTGGAACATAAAAAACGGGCGGATCTAAATGATCCGCCCGTTGTCATGGTCAATATTTTCAAGCATAAGCCGCTTGATAATTAGTTGAAAAACAAGAGCATTCTTCCAGTGTCTTCGCTGTTGACTACATTGTCAAAGTTTAAATCACCAAGGCATGGTGATGAGGTGCAATCACCAAAGTTGCTCAGTTGAATTCCAAGATCAGCGCTGTTGACGAGGCGATCGCCATTGAGATCGCCTTCAACTGCTCCCAAGCACGTCACGGTGGATACTGTCACGCTATCCACGCCAGCTTCCATGACATTGTCGGTGCCGTTGTCCGAAGCCACCCACTTAAATCGCATTTGGCTAGTGGCGGACACAAAATCGCGCACATTCAATGTTTTCAAGGTGCTCCATGTGGAAGTTGTAGTGGCGGAGTTTGTGGCGACGTTGTATGAAGCCATCAACACCCAGCTTGCACCGCCGTTATTGCTCACGAACACTTCTAATGGATCATCTGTTGGTGTTGCGGTTCCGTAGCTCAGGTAGTACGCGAATGAAATTTCCACCGTGTCGCCACTCGAAGCATCAACGATTGGGCTGAGCAATGAAACCTTGCCGCCGTCAACATCCACGCAACCGTTGGCCGCGGTAATCCACGCCTTGGTTCCGCTGTAGCCAGTGGTGCTTCCGTAGCACGCAGCGCCGTAACCTAGGCTTTGAATCCAAGTTCCGGTTGTTGCGTTGTCGCCAGGCGCGCCCGCTGTGAAGGTAGATACTCCAACATCAAAGGCGTCAGAAATCAATACAGCTGAGGACAAGGCGGCCTTGGCGGTAAATGGTGCAGCAGTGCCACTTTGAGGGTTGGTCACCGCTGTTCCACCTGTTGCAGTGGCTTGGAAGTAATACTGAATGTTGGCGTTGCACTGTAATGTTGGAAACGTGGCAGTAAATGTGTTGGTGCCTGTTGAGGCCAAAGACACACTGCTGTAAGTGGAAGCCGAAATGTCCTTATAGAACAACTTTCCACTACCAGCCACCATTGTTCCGCTAAGCGGGGCGATGTTGACATTCACAACTGTCGATCCGTCTGGACTTACATTGGTTGGAGCGCCGTTTGGCAGGGAGATGTCCAACAAATTCAGAACAGGCGCCGTTAATCCGTGGGCATTGAAGGCGTTGGCGATAGCGTAATAATCAGGAGTGCCGTTGCCCAAGTTTGCGTCAT
>SYAD01000013.1 GCA_005789005.1 Planctomycetia bacterium
GGGCGAGCGAAAGTGTGGCGATCAGAACGTGCGTGTGTATGACGACTATGGACATCATCCAACCGAAGTGCGCGTGACATTGGAAGCCCTGAAAAACGCCACAAATCCGCGGCGTTTGATCTGCTTGTTCCAACCACACCAGCACAGCAGAACGCGACTTTTGCTGGAGGATTTCGGCGCGTGCTTTGGCGCCGCGGACCACGTGCTGTTGACGGACATTCATTTTGTCCGCGACGCGCAGATCGAGAGAACACTGGTCTCAAGCCAAGACGTGGCGCAGCGAATTCGCGCGCATGGTGGCACCGTGGAATGCGTTGGCACCATTGAGGCGGGAGCAGACCGCTTGAATGAACTCGCCCAAGGTGGCGATGTTGTGGTGACCATGGGCGCGGGACCAATCTACCGAGCTGCGAATATTTTTCTGAAATCACAAACCACATGAACGCAACTGTTGCAACAACACTGGCGCAAGGATTGGACGCCATTGTGCAAACCAACGCGCCTTTGGCGGCGCACATTTGGTTTGGAGTTGGTGGAAACGCCGACATGTTGGTGCAACCCAAATCAGAGGATGCATTGCGTGAACTTGTGCGACGCTGCTCCATGGAGAACTTGCCCGTGCGCGTGCTAGGTTCGGGCGCGAATCTTTTGGTTTTGGATGAAGGAGTGTCCGGCGTTGTTGTGAAATTGGATCAACCCGCCTTCACGCAATGGACATTACGACCCGATGGAGATGCGAATTGCGTGCTCGCCCCCGCCGGCGTGGATGTGCTGAAACTTTTAAACACCTGCGTGCGCGAAGGACTGGATGGAATGTGCCAAATGGCCGGCATTCCCGCAAGCATGGGCGGAGCGACGCGAATGAACGCTGGCGGAAAATATGGCTGCATTGGCGATGCCATCCAAGCCGTCGCAACGATGAACAATCGCGGTGCAATAACGGTTCATCCCCGAAACGCGATCCAATTTTCCTATCGACACTCCTCGCTGCCACAAGAATTGATTCTTTGGACGCTGTTGCGATTCACGCCAGAAAACCCCGACACGTTGCGCACGAAGATGTTGGAGATTTACAAATACAAAAAAAACTCGCAGCCTCTGGCCGAAAATTCCGCGGGCTGCTTGTTCAGAAATCCCATCGCGCAAGATGGAACGCGCGCAAGCGCTGGTCGCCTGATTGATCTCGCGGGCCTGAAAGGCTTCACGCATGGCAGCGCGTTTGTAAGCGCTGAACACGCCAATTTTGTTTGCGTGCACAAAAACGGCCGCGCCAATGACGTGCTTGAATTGGCGCGCATCATTCAAGATCGCGTACGCGAAAGCCAAGGCGTGAATATAGAAATGGAAGTCGCCGTGTGGGGTCGCTCATTTGAACCCAAGGAGAAAATGTGATGCGCGCGATTGTGCTTAAAGGTGGTCCCGATGCGGAGCGTGAAGTCAGCATAAAGAGCGGCGCGCAAGTGGCCGCAGCACTCACGCGCGCCAATGTGGATGTGCAAGAAATCACGATTGATCGGCTGCAGATTGAGGATTTGCGCGCGCTTGCAGGCGATGTGATTTTTCCAGTGCTGCATGGACCATGGGGCGAGGGTGGACCACTTCAGGATATTTTGGAACAGGATGGACGGCCCTATGTTGGTTGCGGTCCCGTGGCCGCGCGACTGGCGATGGATAAGACCGAGACTAAAAAAGTTGTCGCCCACGCCGGCGTGCCAACTCCGGATTCATGTGAACTACAAATCGATCGTCCGATCACGATCAAGCTTCCATGCGTGATCAAACCTTCCAACGATGGCTCAAGCGTGGATTTAAAAATTTGCCGCACGCCCGAAGAACTTGCAGCCGCGCGTAAACAACTTGAAAGCAAGCGCCCCCGCCTCTTGGCGGAGGAATTTATAACTGGTCGCGAATTCACCGTTGGAATTCTCAACGGAAAAGTTCTTCCACTGATCGAGATTCAGGCGCAAGGCGGCGTGTACGACTATCAGGCGAAATATCTTCGCAACGACACCCGATATATTTTGGATCCCGTCGTACCCCAGCAACTGAAAGACGCCATGAACCGCCATGCGCTGAAGTGTTGGCATGAACTCGGGCTACGCGATGTGGCCCGCGTGGACTTCATGGCCGACGAGCGTGGTCCGTGGTTTTTGGAGGTGAACACCATGCCAGGTTTCACGGATCATTCATTGGTGCCAAAAGCCGCAAAACATGCGGGAATATCAATGGAGATGCTCGTGCTGGAACTGGCCCGCACAGCCATGAATCGCGCGGCAAAGTCGCCGGTTTAAGCGCGTCCCTTTGGCGTGTCGCAGTCTTGAAATCAAGCCCCTTGCATGGATCAACTTCACGGCTCCAATTCATCCGCGTGATTTCTTTACTTCGCGGGGGCCTTTGACCGATTGAGAAGGTGCAATGGCCTCCCGTAAAAGATCGTCCCCCTCGCGCCGCACTGTCGCCGCCGGTTTCAAATTATCTTTCAATCTTCACTGGCTGAAATCCAAGCCAATGCTTGTGGCCGTGGGTTGGACCACCTCATTCGCGCTGATGGCGTTGGCGCTAGGCATGGGCGTTCCAATTCTGCAACGCGAAGCCGCGGCGCGAAAAAGTGACGTTGCATTTCAAGTTGCATTTTCTTCGCGTCCCGCATGGATGAGCGAGGCGGACCTGACTCCATTGGCCGATGTTGTCGCTGAACGATTGAATGGCTCTCCAATGGACCGCGCCGGTCTCACCGAGGCGCGCGATGCTTTAATGCAAACTGGCTGGTTCAGTGAAATCAAGCAAGTGAAGCGCAGTGGAATGAGCGAGGTGTCCGTTGATCCCGTGTGGACCATTCCATTTGCCGTTGTTCGCGAAGGTGGCTACGACCATCTGATCGATATCGATGGGAAAATACTGCCCCGTTGCTACCGAGCTGGAACGGCACCCACCAGCATGATTCGCATTGAAAATGCATCATTTGCGCGACCAGCCTCGTTTGGCGATGAATGGGCGGGCAAAGACATGCGAGGCGCCGTTGCATTGGCGCGGCTGATTGACGATCACCCATGGCGCGCGCAAATTGCGTGCATTGATCTTGATCGCACCAAGGAAGACGCATGCTTGCGCATAAAAACCAATCGTGGTTGCACAATTAAATGGGGCCGCGCTCCTGGCAGCGAAAGCGCCGCCGAAGTTCCATCCCGTCAAAAGATTGAATACTTGCAATGGCTCTTTGATCATTACGGACGCATTGACGCTGGCTGCGATGATGAAATGAATTTGCTTTCCGACTACGTTGGCATTCGCTGATTCACTTGGCGAGCGGTATTTGCCGGCGCCGCGATGTGAGCTATTCTTCTTTTATGATTCTGCCCCGCGGCCTTGTATTTATTGTCACCATTTGGATCTTCGCCGCATGGTGGATTTGTATTGGAATTCGCCCACCGATTCAGCCAACCATCGCGAGCTATCTTCCAGGCATACGAATTTTTTTCGCCGCGATCTCAATCGGACTTTGCGTGGCTTGGCCCATGCTTCGATTAAGCGAACGACCCGCGCCCGCGCCCATTCGACAAGTGATGATTGATTTTATAAGTATTGTCGCGCTACTGCATATGGTGATATGGCCCTTGAGGTTGGCGACCAACTTATCGCCGCAACGCATGGGATTAATCGACCTCTTTCTCTTTTCGTGGGGCGCGATCATCGCGGCGATTTTGGCGAAATCCATCGGCAGCCGCTCGTCGCTTGAACGACTCTTCTGCATGATCGCAATTATCGTGATCTCATTGATGGGACCAATCGCGCATTTTTTCTGCGCGCGAATGGATTGGCCGCCACCACCCGATTGGCTTGAAGGTCCGATCATGGGCGTGCTTCGGGAAACTTTGGGAGGCGGTTCAAATCCAGATTCAATCGCATGGCGGTCCACCATGGCGATCACCTTGGCGGCGTTCACGGCATGGATGGCGGTATTTCTATTGCATCTCAGCGCGGGCAGAATGTTAAAAACACCCTCGCCA
>SYAD01000157.1 GCA_005789005.1 Planctomycetia bacterium
ACAGCGCGACTTCTTTCAGATTCATCATGGTGCCGCTATTGGTGGGGCACTCCACTTTGAAATCTGGTCCGTAGTAATAGTAGTAACGCAGCAGACTTTCAAAAACCAGAAAGTTCATTGGAAACCAAACTGGTCCGCGCCAATTTGAGTTGCCACCAAACGCGCGCGTGTCACTTTCAGCGGATTGATATTGCAGGCCCCAACTCTGTCCATCAATCTCAAGCACGTATGGTTTGTCCTTGTGCTCCAAACTTACGCTTCTGATTCCGTAGGGTGAGAGGAATTGTTTTTCATCCAGCGCGCGCGACAGAAGCGCCTTCATGCGATGTCCGCGCAACAAACTTAATAGGCGCGTTTGACCACTTCCAGGTGATTTCCAGCGCGAGATAAGACTTGCAAGATCTGGTCTGCGCTCCAAGAACCACGTGAGCTGCTGATCAAGCTTGGGATGGTTTTCAAGATCCATCTCATCAATCACGGCCACAGCGAACAGCGGAACAAGACCCACAATACTTTTCACGCGCACCGGAATAGTGCGACCATCGTCGAGTTGAATAATGTCGTGGAAGAATTGATCTTCCTCGTCCCACAAATCAATGCCAAGTCCGCCAAGATTTGTGGCTGCCTCCGCGATCAACAGGAATTGTTCGAAGAATTTTTCCGCGATACTTTGATAGAGATGTCCCGCGTTTGAAAGTTCCAGCGACACGCGGATCATGGACGTGCAATATTTCGCCACCCACGCCGTGCCGTCGCTTTGTAAAATTACGCCGCCCATGGGCAGTGGTTTACTGCGGTCGAACACGCCAACATTGTCCAGGCCAAGGAATCCGCCTTCAAAAATATTGTGCCCGTCGCGATCCTTGCGGTTCACCCACCACGTAAAATCTAAAAGCAATTTGTGGCAGATTTCCGATAGAAAATCGTGATCACTCACGTTCCACACGTGCTGTTCAATTTGGAAAATGCGGTACGCGGCCCACGCAAGCACCGGCGGATTCACATCGCCTAGCGCCCATTCATACGCGGGAACTTGCCCGTCTGGGTGCTGCATCCACGGCTGAACAATTTGCCAAAGCTGGCGCTTGGCGCGCTCGGGATCAATCATGGCAAGCGTGACGGATTGAAACGCAAGATCCCAACTTGCGAACCACGGATACTCCCACTTGTCAGGCATTGAGAGAATGCATTCTGCGTCCACATTTTGCCACAGCGAGTTGCGACCCTTCAATCGTTCCGCGGGCGGCGGTGGAAATGTTGGATCGCCCTTGAGCCAAGTGTGAATGTTGAACTTGTACCACTGAAAGTTCCAAAGCAATCCGGCGAAGGCCTTACGCTGAATGTTTCCGTATTCCGGTTTATCAGGATGCCCATCAAGTGGTTTGTAAAAAGCGTCGGCTTCTTTTTGACGCAGCGTGAAAATGGAATCGAAGTCTTTGAATGGGTCGCCCTTCACGGTGGCGAGTTGCAGACGAGCGCGCATGCACACGGTGGCGCCGGCGGGAACAGTGATTTTGCGCACAAACGCGGCCTTTGTGCCTTCGCGCAAGTGGTTCACCGCGTCGCGATTTCCATTGACGATGTAGTCGTTGATTCCATCTTTGGGATGCACGCCGGGCGCAAGCGGAGCGCCAAAACATTTGTGCGTGTTGGTTTCGTTTTCACAGAACAACAACTCGTCGGACTTGTCGCAACTCAACACATACTGATCCATATGGTTTGGTGAAACAACAATGTGCCCGGGCTCTTGCATGCGCATGGCCGGCTTTGTGGCGTTGTGCACCCAACTCCAATTGTTGCGGAACCAAGCTTGTAGCAACACATGAATGTCCGCGGCTTCGGGACCTTGGTTGCGAACAGTGACGCGCCACAAAATGTCGTCGGGCGTGGCCTTGGCGTATTCAACCGTCACATCAAAGTGGCGCAGATCGCTGAAGGCTTCGGTGTCAAGCAATTCATATTCGGGCGCATTTAGACCGCGGTCACGATTTGTGGCAATCAAGTCTTCATATGGATACGCGCGCTGCGGATATTTGTAGAGCATGCGCTGGTAACTGGCGGTAGGCGTGGCGTCTTGATGCCAGTACAACTCCTTCACATCTTCGCCGTGATTGCCCTGCGAATTTGTGAGACCGAACAAGCGTTCTTTTAGAATTGGATCTTTGCCGTTCCATAAACCAATACCAAGGCAAACCCGCTGCTTTTCATCGCAGAAGCCGGCTAATCCGTCCTCGCCCCAGCGAAAGGCGCGACTGCGCGCGTGATCGTGTGGAAAATAATCCCACGCGTTGCCGTCGGCGGAATAATCTTCACGCACGGTTCCCCATTGACGATCACTAACCCACGGACCCCACTTGCGCCAGCGATGGTCGCTCTTGTCTTCGAGCAAACGCTGACGCTCAGGATCGTTGCTTGGCTTCACTTGTAAAAATCCGTCATTGCGAAGTGTGGGATTGGGATCGGCAACAACATTTGATTTTGCGGATTTATTCAGGTCGGCGCTCATGGGTGTATAAGAGCATCTTTAACGCGTCTTTACAAGCAAATTGGATACGCTGTTGGGATGAATTTTGTGGAGAAAAGATTTATTTCAAGGAATACAAATCGGTTCACGGCGACTTGCATGATTGTTATTACAGCAGCGTGGAATTTTGGTTGCGTGACAACAACCACGCCCGTGAATGAGGATCAGTGGTTGCCTAGGCGCGATGCTCCCACCGCGGTGAAGCCAGATGCGAAGCCAGATGAGAAGTCAGATGCGAACTCTGGTTCATTGCCAAACGATAAGCCTCGGGCGCAAGCACCAACCGAACCGGTGGTGAAACCGTGGGATATGCCCGCGGTTTCCGCGACCAAATCGGATTTAACTCAGCTGAGCTCGCAACAAATGCGGCAGTGTTTAGAGGGCGCGACTTGGATCAAACTTGATGAGAACGGCACGCGCCGGCGAAGTTTGAAATTAAACGCGGACGGAACATTTGTCGCCAAATCTGACGGCGAAAGTGGCGAGTTACCGGCATTCACTGGATTGCTGGTGCAAGCGAAAGGCCAATGGTCGGTCAAGGAAAATGAGTTGAGATTGCTTCCGCATGCGGGCGATCCAGTTGTGGTGCAGCTTCAATGGCTTGGTGACAAGCGCTTGGTCATGATGAACGGCGAGTCGTGGATGCGAAGCCAGTGAGGCGAATTATGAAATGTAGAAGTACAAGTTGACCGAAAGACTTAGCCTTCATCGGCGCGCATGAGAGCAATCTCTTGGCGCATTTGATCAAGCACGCGCATCTTTGCGTGCCGGATAGAAGCTTCACTCATATCCAAATCTTTCGCGACGCTGGCAACTGGTTCGCCGCGAACACCGTAGCGCTCAAATGCCTCAAGCGTTTTGGGTTGGATATTTGTCTTCACTTTTTCCAAGGCGCGGCGCAACAAATGCTCCGTCCATTCACGGTCCCACGCCGCGTTTAATTCACTTTCACCCGCTGGCGGATCATAAGATTCTGGCAAGCCAACGCTGGGACGCTTGCGACGATATCGATCGCGGATGGCGTTGAGCGTGATGCGCTTGAGATAGCCGCGGAAGCGGCCCTTTGCGGGGTCATATTCAAAAACCCGCGACTGCTTGAAAAATCCAAGCATGACGTCTTGCAGAATGTCGTCCACTTCTTGTGGCTTTGCGCCGGCGTTGCGGGCGAACCCCGCGATCACGGAGCCATACATTTTTGAGAAATCATTCCAACCAACTTGGCGATCAAGCGTTCCATCGGCGCGCAGACGCAGCAACATGGATGCGCTGGTTTGATACGGATCTTTGGAATCAGTTGGTGGCGGCGGAAGTTCTGGAATTTCCTGCTCGCCATCACCATTATCTTCATCGGTGGTTGTACGCGCGATAAATGTCCACGGCCCAATGGCGAGCACATCACGGTCATGCAATTCCATCTTTTCATTTGGCTCAAGGCGCACGCCGTTCAACAAAGTTCCCAGTGAACTTGTGGCGTCCTCAATGGTCGCGCCAGCACGATCGATCCGTAGAACCGCGTGTCGACGCGAGACAGATTCATCTTCTAGCACCAAACCAGAATCGGTTGCGCGGCCAATAATGCAGGTGGAATTTCCCTCTATACGAACACCCGCACAGGCGGGGCCGCTCGCCCGAATGAGCGAAAGAAATTTATTTGTTTTTGGGAGGGGCGCCATGACAAGATGTGAATAGTGACCGCAAATCGGCGACCACGCAAGCCAACATTTTTATTGATTGGCGGACGTATTGGCGGGCGTCACGCTTTGGCTGGTTGAAAGCGTTCGGAACAAAGAATTTATTTTTTTTGATAATTTTTCATTGAATGCCGGGGCATCTTCCAGCGCGGTTTCTGCTTGCTTCAGAAATAACACAGCATCGGAATTTTTGCCTTCTGCCGCCGAAATACGTGCTAATTCTAAATATGCCCGCGCAAGGTCGTCGGTGTCGGCTGGCGATTCAGACAAAAATTCCCGGCGGGCCTTGTCGGCGTTGCGGCGCGCCTCATTGAACGAACCATCCGCGCGAAGCGATCCAGCAAGAAGTAGTTCCGTTTCCGCAAGTAGGCGCGTTTGATCATTCGATTGAAGAAGTTCAATAGCTCGCGAAAATTCCTGGGCGGCAAGGTCGTTGCGATTTTGCGAAATCCACAAGTGACCCATGGACGCACGCACGCGCGCCTCCATAATCGGATCGTAGTTCAGGCGAAGTCCAGCAAGTCGGCTGGCCTCCGCCAAAATGTCCGCCGAGGTTCGCGGGGCCTCAGTCGGTTTAGAAATAATTTCAGTAAGCAACTCCGTTATGAGAATGGTGGCGTCGTTGGCGCCTTGCGAAGCAATTTCGGCGCGATCTTTTGCCGCCAAGGCCAGGGCGCGCTGCGAACGCGCGTTAAAGAAACTCGCCGTCAAGGCAAGAATGGCGATCAACGCAAGAGAGACGGCGAGTGGGTGGTGACTCATCGCGCGCTTCAGTCTTCGCGGCGGCGTGTCGGGGCGCGCATGCACGGATTCGCCGCGGCGGAAACGCTCCAGATCTTGCGCAAGAGTGAGCGCGGAGTCGTAGCGGCGGCGCGGATCGCGGCAAAGACAGCGCGAGATGATGGCGTTGAGATCTCCGCGCAATTCAGAAATAATATGAGAGGGAGTTGTGGATCGATTTTGCGCGGCCAATTTCTTTTCCGCATCGGGAAGTTTTTTAAATAACTCATGAGCCGCGCGGGTGTCATCATCATCGGGCAAACAATCGGTGAGAAGCCGCAGCATGACCGCGCCAAGCGAGTAAATATCCATGCGGGAATTCGCTTCCCCGGTGCGAAGATTTCGCGCTTCGGGCGCCATGAAAGTTGGAGTGCCAACCAAAGCGCCCGCGCGCTCATCGGGATTCGTTGGATCAAACGCGGCGCGCGCAACTCCGAAATCAATCACTTTCACAACCGCTTCGTCGGCATCAAGAGAAACAAGAATGTTGGATGGCTTGAGATCGCGATGAATAACGCCGCGTTGATGGGCGTGATGAACCGCGCGGCAAACTTGCGCCATGAGATCCATGCGTTGACCAAGTGAATGACCTGCGACATCACAAGCTTGTGTGATTGGAGAGCCCGCGGCCAATTCCATCGCGAACCACGGACGACCATCGGCTGATTCACCGGCCTCAAAAATTTTGATCAAGCTGGGATGATCAAGAAGCGCGACAACGTGGCGCTCGCTCTCAAAGCGCGCGCGACTGGATGCGTCAAGGCGATCGGGGCGAAGAATTTTAAACGCCACAGAGCGGCGTAGTGGTTCATCTTGTTCCGCAAGCCACACAATTCCAAAGCCGCCCTCACCAAGGACGCTGCGAAGGTGATACGGACCAATGCAAATTTCCGATTTGATTTCTGTTTGCCCCAAAACGCTTTGCGGCGCGTTGCCCGCGGTGGGCAGTAATTCCAAAGCCTTGTTCAGCGTGGCGCGGTTGCCGTGAAGCAACTCGCGCAAAGCGGCCGCGCGGCGAGATGCGGGTAACGAAAGCACCTTTCGAATTGCTTCCTCTGCTGTAATAACCGGCAACGTCATGCGTGCATGGTAAGCATTACGGCGGTTACCTTTAAGCGTATGGACAACTTTTCTTTGCAAGGAAAAACTGCGCTGGTGTGCGGGGCGACACAGGGAATTGGTTACGCAACGGCGCAGGCGTTTGCCGCGGCGGGAGCCAGGGTGATTCTTTGCGGACGCAATGATGAAGGTCTTGCAAAAGCGCTTGAAGAATTGCCCAAGGTGAACCAAGTTGCGCATGGGATGAAATCAAATGTTGCGTCGGTGTCCACGCATAAACACGAAATTATGTTGGTGGACCACGCAAATCCTTTGGCGGTGGAGAAAGCTGCCGACGCATTGGTGGCGCGAATCGGCACGGTGCATATTTTGGTTGTGAACACTGGCGCGCCGGAAGCGGGATATTTAATAGACGCATCAACGGATGAAATTGACAAGTGCGTTGCGCAACTTTTATCCACCGCGCACAAGTTGGCGCAAGTGTGCGCGCCGGTCATGCGCGCGGCGAAATATGGACGGATTATTGTCGTGGGCAGCACAAGTATTGAGCGGCCAATTCGTGGTCATGGAGTGAGCAATGTCGCGCGTGCGGCCATGGCGAATTGGACCCGAACGCTTGCGGGAGAACTTGGTGGATTTGCAATTACCGCGAACTTGATCATGCCAGGACCAACGCGTACGCAACGACTTGAGTCCATCATTGCTGGGCGCGCCAAGCGTTCAGGTAGTTCTGTTGAGGAAGTGGAGGCATCGATCATTGGAAAAATTCCGGCGGGTCGGTTTGCATCGCCACAAGAAATCGCCGCGGTGATTGCGTTTATCGCTTCTCCCGCGGCGGCGTATGTGAATGGCGCGTTGATTGCGGTTGATGGCGGAATGTTATGCATGCAGAGTTGAACACGAGCAAGAGCGTTACCATGATTGCGTGAAAAACATTCTTCCAAACTTTAAAACCACTTTTAAATTATCAATACAAATTGCCGCGTGCGCGGGTGTTTTATGCGGATGTGTCGCGGCGGCCCGAAAGATTGACTCCAACGCCAACAATTCGGATTCAAGCGCGGCAACTTCTAATGACACGTCCACCACGGCGTTGCGTTGGTCTGGCTCATTCATGAATTCCAGCGGAACTTCTGGTGGGCAAGCACGATTTGTGATTGAGCAATCGGGGCGTGTGCGCGGAAGCATGACGGACACCGTGTGGTCGCAAGCAAATCCAACTGCACCGCCGCGCGTCGCAACGGTTTCGGGTTTGTTGGGTCCAGGCGATGACATTGGCTTGACCGTGATGTGGACCGGCAGCGCGTATTTTTCATATGCGGGAACGTGGTCGCATCCAACAACAGGTTCGCTGGGCGCAAATTTGAAAGCGACCACAACCAAGGGCGAAAGCCAAGTCGATCAAATCACGCTCGCTTTGCATGAGCAAGGAGTTCCAGGAACGCCGCCGTATGGCGTTGCTCAAAAAACTGTCATGCCAGATTTTCAGAAACAGTGGACGGGAACATGGACGGTGAACTGGTTCGACGGAGGCGCGGATTGGGGCACGGGCACGATTCGCGTTACGTCGGACGGCGCAATGAGTGGTGCGTTGGTGGATGACGGATTTAATTCAACCGAATGGAATAAGTCTATTTCCGCTGCATTTACCGGAAAAATCGCACCCGATGGAAGTACGGCCGCGACAGTGACTTGGTCGGACGCCAGGCCGGTGTGGTCGGTGGTTGGCAAAGCATATTTTGTTGATCCGGAAAAGTTTCAGTTGAACTTCACCCCGGCGACCAATGCCGCAACGCCCGCGAATTCAATGACCATGACGTTCATGCGCGGTCATGGTTGATGCGGGGGTTGTAGCATGGACAAATAAGCCACCACGTCGCGCAACTCGCGCGGTGAAAGCAACACGCTCATAGTTGGCATGGCGCTGACGGGACCAAAGCCGGCCGCAAGTTTGGCATTGGGTTGCACCAAACTTTCAAGCAAGCCGCGGCGGTCATATCGCGTGGCAACACCTTCAAGCGATGGGCCCGCGTGTCCGCCACCGCCGGCAATAGCGTGGCAGCGCAAGCATTGCGAGGCGGAGTTTGCGGCAACAATGCGCTGACCTTGTTCGGCGTTGCCGCCTTCAACACATGCGCTGAATATTGGAAATAGATTTGGACTTGCGAAATTTTTCTTCCATTCTGCGAGCGATTGTGCAAACTCTGGCTCTTGGCGTGCTTCGCATGCCTGAATTATTTCTAATTGCAAAGGCGCGGAAAGAGTTCCTTGCGCGAGTTGCCGCGCGAGTGGCTTGAGCGCGTTGGCCGCGGCAGTATCTTGCATTGAAGCAAGCACGGTAATGGCTTCTTGTTGCTCAATGATTTCGCCATGAAGAATTGCCTGCTGTAAAAGTGCAATGGCTTTCGCAGGATTTTCTTTTGCAAACACGCTGCGCGCAGCCGCACGCAATTTTGGATTCTGCGACATCAATGCAGCATCAACTGCGTTGGCCAGTTGAGGATTGTGTTCCTGCGCAAGTAGCCGCAAACAACTAGCGCGTTCGCCGGCGTTTGCATTTGTATCCAGCGCGGTGCGAAGGGCGGCGGCGGAATCAAGCTCAATGCCAAACTTGCCAGCAAGGTCGCGCGCTTTGCTACGCAATTCCTCATCTGGCGAATTCTGAGCCAACGCGGGCAAAGACAACGTCAACGCGCGCTTCCATATTTTTTCATCGCGAGTCTTGGCGTCGATATCAATCACACGTCCATGCACAGGTTCGCGCGCGCCGGGCGCAGACCATTCTGTAAGCGACTCAAACGCAAGCATGCGCGCCGCCGGGGAAATAAGAGTGCTTTGGGAAAGTTCAGCAAGGCGATTCACCGAGGCGGCGTCGGCCAACAATCGATTGGCCGCAATAATGCGCCGCAATAGCGGCAATGTGCGTGGATCTTGTTGCGTGAACGCACCGATATTTGTCTGGGAGCTATTTGCGTGATCGCAAAATCGCTCGCCAAGCGTCGCCAACATTTGCATTTGTGATTCAATGTTCAAGTCGTAAATAGCGCGCGCCGCTTCAAGCGCAATGGTTGCGTCGGAATCAAAGAGTAAGCGGCCAATTGCAGGATCACGCATTTGCCGCAGCGCCAACAACGCGCCCAGGCGCACCTGCGGAAATTGATCGGCTGCCATGATTTCTAGTTTTGCGCGATCACCAATACGAGCAAGCGCGGTTGTGGCGGCTTGTCGTAGCCACGGATCCGCGTTGTCATTTTCCCAAAGCACCGCGGTGAGATTTGCAATCGCATCCTTGTCTTGCAAGCGACCAAGCGCGGCGCACGCGTACGCCCGCGCGCGCGGATTTTCATCCAGCGTCATTGCGCGAATCAGATCAAGCGACTTCGGGCAGCGCGAATCACCCAACGCGCGCGTGGCTTGGGCCTTTAGTCCAGGATTTGGATCCGCCGCCAACTGCATGAGTTCATCACATGCCTTGTCGCCGGTGGGCGTTGCACTAAATTTCCGCGCCACCACACCAAGCGCCCACAATCCATGCAGACGCGCGCGTTCGGGTGTTTCAAAATTATGCGTGAGGGCAATAAGCGAATCA
>SYAD01000158.1 GCA_005789005.1 Planctomycetia bacterium
ACTGTTGCCCTGGATGAAGGAGAAATTTGGCCAGTGAGGGCCAAATACAAGCCCTGAATTTGCTTGCAAAACCTGAATCCATTGGGAATTTTTATTTAACGCAACACTTCTCGTCGGCTGTGCGTAAACATCTTTGAAGAGGTATTCGCCTTGCGCAAGCTGGCGGATTGTAGGTTGAGGGAGTGTGCGCTGTTCGCGGCGTCAAATGTTTGAAAAACTAGAGAACTGAGGAAAAGGCAAAGTTATGAATTCACAATTAGGGATTGGAAGAGGATTTGCTATTTCGTTGTTTGCGACCACACTGATTGCAAGTGCCGCAAACGCCGCCATGGTGTCGTTTTCAACTGTATTCACAAACAACACTGCGGCCGATAAGGTCTTTGACGTAAGCAATTTTCTTACGCTTTCACACTCTTTAGGAAACACTGGTGGATCCGGATCGCTCGCGATTGTGGTATCCGATATCCGCGGTGGTGGCGCCTATTTAAAGGGAGTTGGAACTACGGCCGTCTTCTCAACCTTTGTGCAGAACGCTCGGGTGGCAGAATTGGCCAACACGACCTCCTTTGTACCGTTTGCAGTTGTGGCAGCAACATTCGGCCAAATGTCGTATTCGGACACATTTACTCGGGCAAACTTTGGTGCCGTAGCAAACGTGAATGACGTCATACAAACCCAATTAAAATTTATTCTTTCCGCCGGCGATCAAGCGGTTGTCTCTGGAACCTTTGTTGTTGTTTCGGCTGTTCCCGCACCGGGCGCGTTTGCGCTGGTTTGCATAGCTGGAGGGGTTGGTCTGCGCGGGCGAAGACGAATGGATTCCTGAGCTATTTACAAAATTGATCAAATCCCATTTTGACAATGGGGAATTTGAAATGCATGGTTGAATCACGTATTGGAAATATTGAAATTACAAGCAATGATTTTTAAGAATTGAACATTGAGAGAGGTCTGAAAAATGTGCAAATTTACATTTATTTTAGGAGTTGCAACTGCCATCTCTGGTTCTGTATTTGCTGGACCAATTCTTAATATCAAGTTTGATGTTGACGGCAAAAGAACATCCGTCGCACAAGAAGGCGAACTCACTCCTTTTAATGATTTCAGTTATGTGGGATCAATTGGCGATGGATACCCAAGTGCGACTTGGGTTGTGGGTTGGAATCTGGCCTCTAATTTCGCGGCAACATCATTTGTGACCAATGGATTCACAATTGCCAATCTAACCGCGAGCACAAAGCGATTTAATATCACTCTCGAAATTCCAAATCCACTCCCGAGTGGAGGCGGAACTCCATCTTGGGAATTCTTTGGAAATCTCGGCGGAACTTTAGCGAGCGATACTGACGCGAGTTCCACGCTTTCTTCCTATGGAACAAATCCACTTTGGCAAGGTCTTCGTGGCGGCACTTCGCCTGGACCCAATTCAGAATTATTGCGCGACTTTACTTTCTCAAGTCCTGGCGGAACCAGCACCACTATTCCGCAGGTCAATATCACGCCGTACACCGTTGCAGGTGGGTTGGGCTCAAGTCTTGGTTACCAGTTTCAATTTGATCTTTCAGGTGGTTCAACCGCGTCGTTCGGTGGTGTTTGGGGCGCGAATGTAGTTCCTGCTCCAAGTGCGCTTGTGTTGGCTGGTCTTTCTGGTGTCAATCTTCTCGTTCGTCGTCGTCGGATGACCTAAACATTTACAAATATTGCGGTCACGCCGTGAGATTTTTCCGGCAATCCCGCTCAAATCACTCCCCCGTTTGCGTTACGAGTCCTTTAACAGGACTCGTTTCGTTTTTATACCACGCGTGCAAATCGCTTATCGCATGCAAAAAAATTCTGTCTGATGGGCATGATTCAATCACGCCGAATTTGAATATGCGTGAAGCGAGATCAGCCGGCGGGATTGCGAAGCTCGCGCGCTTGCGGCAAATCTTCAATGCGTGAAATGCCAAAGACCCGCAAGAACTCGCTGGTGGTTCCGTACAACATGGGACGACCAAGCTCCTCGGCGCGGCCAGTGATGCGCACCAAGCGTCGCTCCATCAAGCCACGCAACACGTCCCCGCACGCCACGCCACGCACGGCTTCCAGTTCTGAGCGCAATGTGGGCTGGCGATATGCAATGATGGCAAGAGTGTCTAGCGAAGCCGGCGTGAGACGCCCCTGCAACTTTGCTCCATGCACGCGCGTCATCAGCGGGGCGAATTTACTTAACGTGAGCAGTTGCCAACCTCCGGCCAATCGTTCTATGCGAAAAGCCCTGCCAGATTGCGCGTATTCCGCGTTCAGATGGTCAATCGCCTGCTTCACCATGGTGGCGGGCATTTTGTCCTTGGCGTTCAGCGCGCCCAGGCCAAGAAATTCCACCAATTTAGTTTCACTCACAGGCCTACTTACGGAAAGCAGCACCGCCTCCACGCGCGACTCGATCGACTGATCGGCGCAGGGTGTTTCATCGGGCGCGTTCTTGAATGGTGAGGCTTGAGATTGTTCCGTGGCTTCTTGCTGTTCCATGCATCACCTTTGTGCCGCGAATTTCCATGTCCGTGCGGCGTCTAACTTGTTCGCGGAAATAAATTACGCGCGCTGACCCACTCGTCGACCAGCGGCATTGACTTTGGCTTGAGCCACGCGTTGAGCGCGCTCGATTGATTCGCGGGCGGCTGGCGTAGTGGCGCCGGGCTCAACCGCTTTTTGATTGGCTTGCAACAGAAGCGCCTCCGCCTGCTTGGCGTCGATGCTGGAAATATCCACAGTGCTGTCGGCGAGCAGAGTTAAATTATCACCTTGCATTTGCGCGAAACCGCCGTCGGTTAAAATCTGCTTGATTGATCCTGTCTCGCTTGTCACAGTGAGCACGCCAGTTCCAAGGCGCGTGAGAAACGGACTTGTTCCCGGCATCACGCCAACCTGCCCATCCCAAGCTTCAAATGAAACATAGGTGGCCTTTTCTTCAAGGCTGATTGCGTTTGGGGTGACGACGGTGCAGTGGATTGATGTGGCCATATGTTGAACTCCGAGGGCGGTGATCTTAGCAAGGATTCGAGCGATTATTCAGGGATAATTTGGGGATTATTTCGGCAAGCCACGCACGGCCAAAGCGTGATTTCTATATCGAGGATCGCTTGAAACTTCACGATCAATTTCCGCGGCGAGCCATTGTGGAAATGCGCACGCCGCATGCTCGCTTGGAAGTTCAACTTCCACCATCACCAAAGGCAGATCAAGAAATTGATCCACTTCCCAAGTCAAACCCGCCTCGCTCACGCGGTGGCGCACTTTGCGAATGCGCTGGTTCAGCGTCTGCGGCCACAAACTTTCAAATGTGGCGCGGTCAAGCGCATGCTCGGTTTCTTGGCGCACCACTCCTTGGCCTTGCTTGATGGTGTGAAAATATTCAGCGTGGCCATTGGCAAGCTCAACGCTTCGAATGCGGCCCTCGCGGAAGGATTGGTCGTTCACGGAATGCTCCGGCAGATACCCCTGCTGAATTTTCCAGATCACGGCGCCCGCCGGAATATTCGGCATGGCGCGTAAAATCCAAACGCGTTCAATTTCTTGCGTGGTGCTCATGGATTTTTCACCGCTGTGAAACTGGCGCGCACGAGTTGCTCCACGCCGCCACAAGCGATGACATGACCAGTTTTAAATTCACGTTGGCGCGCACGGCCTCCTCGAATGTGTCCAACGTGCGCATGGCGCGTTGAATGGCGTCAAGAGCATCGCGATCATTGGCGGCGGCGGCGTTCATCAATCGTTGGCGAAGATGCAATCCAGCGATGCGCACCAACATGGCCACACCCTGTCGATTGGCGGCGTCCTTGCTGGCGCTTTCATTTTCTTTGACCAACTGCTCGGCGTATTGCTCTGCGTATTTGGTCATTTCCTCGGCTAAAGATGGGGGAAAATTGCCTTGATCCAATTGCTTGAATTGTGGTTGCAGCGTCTGCCACCATTGATGCAAACCAAACTTGGAACCCACCAACGCAAGGCCTGGACTTCCCTCCGCGAATTGAAGCAACCACGCGCGCTCCGCATTGGAAACTTGCCAATCATGTTGACTCGCCCACTGTTGCATGGCGTTATCCGAAAGCGGACCAAACGCCACGCGATGGCAGCGGCTGCGAATGGTTGGCAGCAATCGATCCTCTCGCGAAGTGACCAAGAAAAGATACGTTCCCAGCGGCGGCTCCTCCAATGTTTTCAAGAGCGCATTTTGCGCTTCGCTCTCCAGCAATTCAGCCTCGTCAATCACGAACACTTTGGCGCGGCCGCGCGCCGGCGTTCGATGCACGGCGGAATCCAACATGCGCCCCTCGCCGTCCACGCCGCCAATCAAAGTTTCACGCAGCAAGTCAACTGGAATATTCAGTTGCTTTTTGTCGCGCAATTCACGGCTCTGGCTCACCGCCGCCAACTCCTTGCGGATCACAATAAAGTCTGGATGCGAACCCGCGTTGATCAACGCGGCGTCCTCTGTGTTAAGCGGCGGAGCGAATGTGGCAATATCGGCTGGCGTTGTTTCGGGATCAAGCACCAAGCCCGCGAATAATTTCGCGGCGAGTAATTTGCCCACGCCCATGGAGCCATGCAAGATCCACGCGTGATGCAAGCGTTCGCTGGCGAACGCGTTGGTCAACGCGCGGATGGCTTTTGGCTGCCCAAGCAACGGGCTTTGAGTGGCGTGGCTCATCGAGGAATTTCTATTAAAATACAGGGTTTTGCAGTGGGTTTTGCATTTTGTAATCCGCGCGGTGGCGGCTCCAAAAGCGGTTCGCCATTCACAAGGAGTATGGGAAACTTTTTTAGAATTTTTTCAACATCAGGGTGAAACAATGTTGTGCGCGCGTCATACGCGGTGGAATCAAACACGCCAATCGTGACTGTGCTTGATCGATCATCAGCGTCGTTCTTTACGTAGGCCTCGAAGCCTTGCAAGCGAAGCTTGGCGCAATACGCCTCGGCCTTGGCCTGAATTTCCGCGAACGGAATTTCATCGCTTTTAAAATCACTCCATGTTGCAACCTTCACCGTGAATAGCGGAACCACGTTTGGAAATCGCACGCGCACTTTGGACAAGTCATAGGGACCTTGCTTGGTGTTGTTGGATGTGGTCTGCAACCGGATTAAATACGAGCGCGCGAATGGACGCACACCGTTCTCCTCTATGTCCTTCACCATCTTGATCGCGGGCTTTGCATTGGGATCATCAAGTCCAACAAAACTTCCGTACACAATCACGCTGCCGCTCTCGAGCGAGCACACGCGCGACGCCGAAAGCATGGGATAGCGCTTCACAATCGCTTCGCGCATTGTGGCGGCAGCGGCGGCGTGGCCTTGTTCGGTGAATGACGCCAACCACACAGACCACTCAGGTTTTTGCTCGCCCGTTGACATGCTGTTTTTTTCTTGGGACTTTGAAGGAGTGGCGGGCGCGGAATTCGCACCACTGTTTTGGGTGGCGTTTTTATTTTTGCCCTTGCCTTGGCCAGTGACGTTGCCGTCCACCTCATCGCCCTCATTCATCAAGTCATTATTTGGATCAGGCTTGGCTGCGGTGCCCATGGCCGCCCCCGAAGAATTTCCAGAAGCCCCGCCGGATGTCGCGCCAGAGGTGCCACCGGGAGAGGGCGGCGGCGAACTTTGCGCCAAGACATTCGCGCAGAAACACCAGAGGGTGGCGGCGCACAAAACACCTGCCATTTTGACACTTAAATTCGCTTTGAAACAGCGACTCAATGGCTTACTCTGTGGGAAGTTAAAGATTTTATTTTGCATAACAATTTGCTCAAGGTTGGAGTGTGAAGTAGTCGATCTTATCCTCACGGAAGCGAATTGCCGCGACCTTATTTAAGACGCAGGATGCGTTTGTTACACCTGTTTGAATCGACTCAAAGGATTGGGCCGAAGATGACAAGGAGTTTTTTATGCCTGATATATCACCGATCAATAGTCTTCAAGGCAGTTCCGTCCCCGCTTCAATTCAGCGAACGCAAGTTGACGCCCCCGCTTCAACGGCCAACACGCCAAAGCATTCGGAAATTCAGGATCGTGTGGAAATTTCTGAACACGCGCGCCACCTTGAAAAACTCCGCCAGTCGCCAGATATTCGCCAAACTAAAATTGACGCCGCGCGCTCGGAAATTGCCCAGGGAACATACGAAACTCCCGATCGGCTTCGCGCGGCTCTTTTGCGTTTGCTTGATGAAATCGACCCAAGCTAAAGCGTCTTTCGGGCACATCCACATTTAGTTACAGGCTTGCAAATTCACGGATTTGCATTTTTGTTTCAGGACGTGGCGAACTTTACCTATCAAAGTTTTTATCAACTTCCCTAGCTCAAAATTGGGTTGCCCCCTCTACCATCATGGACCTCAAAGGAGTCTCCATGAACCGAGTCTTGATTGCGTTTGGATTTCTATCGCTCAGTTGCGTTGCCACGATTTACGCGCAAAACCCGCCGCCAGTGGCCATGCGCCCGGCTCAAGTTCGCCGCGACTTGATCGAGCACGCCACCGTTGTTGTGAAGCCTGGAGAACGCATTGAAGATGGCGCGGTGTTGGTTGAGGATGGATGGATCACCGCGGTTGGAAAAAGTGGGGCCGTGATTGCGCCAGTCGGAACACATGTGATCGACGCCAAGGGATTGACGCTGTATCCAGGACTGATCGACGCGGGCCTGATGATTGACAGCGCGGCCGCGTCGCGCGCGGCCCATGATGATGCGACCCACTATTGGAATGACAAGGTGACTCCGCAAGTGCGCGTGAGCAACATGGCAACTTTGGCTCCGAGCGTTCGTAAAGAGTTGCGCGACTTGGGATTCACTGTTGCCGCGGCGCACCCGAACACTGGAATTTTTCGTGGCGAAAGCGCGGTGATCTTGCTTTCCAATGACGATCAAAAAGTTGAGCAACTGATCCCCAATGCGGGACAAAATATTTCATTCACGCATGTGGGCGACGATGGTCCAGATGACAGTCGCTATCCATCCGCGCTCATGGGAACGATGGCGTTGATTCGCCAAGGCCTGTTGGATGCGAAGTGGCTTTCACAATCCAACGCGGTGTGGAAAGCGCATCCGCAGGGCAATGATCCGCCAAAGGCGTCGGCGGCGTTGGCGGCGCTTGAATCATCAATTCAAGGCAAAAACACGGTGATTTTTGATTGCAACAATGAGCAAGATGTTTTGCGCGCGGCTGGCTTGGCCCAGGAATTTGGATTGAAGGCGCGCGTGATTGGTTGTGGAAATGAATTCCGCAGGCTGAATGAAATCGCCGCGACCCACTTGCCCATTGTTGAAACATTTGAGTTTCCAAAAACTCCAGACGTAAGTGATCCACGAAAAGATGAGTCGGTTTCTTTGCGCGACTTGGAAACTTGGGCGTTGGCCCCGCGTAACGTGAAGCAACTTCTTGACGCTGGCGTGGACGTGAGCGTGAGCACCGTGAAGTTGAAAAGCCGCGCGGATTTTCCGGCGCGAGCCCGGCGCGCAATGTTGAGCGGTTTGTCCGAGGATGAATTGCTTTCATGTCTGACCACGCGTCCCGCCAAGCAGCTTGGTTTGAGTTTGGTTGCGGGAACGATTGAGGTTGGTCGTATGGCCAATATGGTGTTGCTTGATGGACCGCTGTTTGGCGAGAAGACTCACGTGATGGCGACCATCGTGGCGGGCGATCGAGTGAACGTGTACGAGCCTGTGATTTTTGGTTTTAAAGGCACGTGCACATTGAAGAGCGATGCGATTGAATTGGCGGGAACATTTGATCCAGAGACCAAGGCCATTAGCTTTGAAACAATTGCTCCAGTGATTGCGGCGGTGCCAGTTGTTGCGCCTGTTGTTGCGCCTGTTGTTGCGGCGGCGCCCGTTGTTGCGCCAGTGACTGCGACGGCGGTGGCGGAGAATGCCAAAGTTGCCGAACCAATAAAAACAACTACGCCTGACGCAGCTAAGCCTGTGGAAGTTGCGGCAGCACCAGTTGTTCCTGCTCCGGTTGCGGACGCCCCCGTTGTTGCCGCAAAACCGTTTGAACCCAAGAAATACGCAGCGGGAAACGTTGATTTTGATCTTGATCGCGTGGGCTTCACGTTGCCGGGCGAGGCGCTTGCCAGCGAAGGCTTGCTGCGTTGCACCGCGGTGCGAATGGGTGACCGTGTTGAGGGCGTAGCCCAAACGCGTGATGGAAAATCAATTGCGTTTGTGTTGACAAAGCGTGAAGTAACTCCGCCAGCCGACGCGAAAGTCGCAAATACAAATGTCGTAGATGCGAAAGTTCCAGATGCGAAAGTCGTAGATGCAAAAGCTCCAGATGCAAAAGTCGCGGATGCGAAAGTCGTAGATGCGAAAGTCGCGGATGCGAAAGTTGCGGATGCGAAAGTCGCAGATGCTAAAACCGAAGACCCACTCGCTTTCATTCCAGCGATCATGCCACTGGGCGAATACGGTTTTGAGAAATCTCCTGTCGCTCAAACAGTTTTGTTGAAGAACGCCACCATCTGGACCAGTGGACCCGCGGGCACTTTGAAAAATGCGGACCTGCTGGTGGTGAATGGAAAAGTGCAAGCCGTTGGAAGCAACTTGCAAAATATTCCCGCCGACGCGCTTGTGATAGATGGCTCTGGAAAACATGTCACGCCTGGTCTTGTTGATTGCCACAGCCACACGGGAATTGAGGGCGGCGTGAATGAGGGCACCAAGAATGACACAGCGGAGTGCCGCATTGGTGATTGCATTGATCCAGATGCCGCGGGTTGGTACCGCGAACTTGCGGGCGGCCTTACCGTGGCCAATCAATTGCACGGCAGCGCCAATCCAATTGGCGGCCAGAACAGCGTTGTGAAATTAAAATGGAGCCGCAGCGCCAATGATTTCCGAATCGCCGACGCGATTCCCGGAATTAAATTTGCTCTTGGTGAAAATGTCACGCGTCCGCGCGGGCGCTATCCAAACACGCGCATGGGCGTGGAGGCGTTGCTGCGCGATAGTTTCCGTGAGGCTCGCGAATATGCCGCCAAACAAAGCGCTTATGCGGCGCTGACCGAGGAGCAACGCGCCACAACAATGCCACCACGGCGCGATCTGCAACTGGACACGCTCGCGGAAATTCTTGCGGGCAAAAGATTGATCCATTGCCACAGTTACCGCCAAGATGAAATCCTGATGTTGCTGCGCCTAGCGGAAGATTTTGGATTCCGTATCGGCACGCTTCAGCATGTGCTTGAGGGTTACAAAGTTGCGGATCTGATCGCCAAACACGGCGCCGGCGCGAGCACGTTCAGCGATTGGTGGGCCTACAAGATGGAAGTGATGGACGCGGTTCCCGGTAACGGCGCGATGATGCACGACGTGGGCGTGGTGGTTAGTTTTAATTCCGACAGCGACGAGATGGCGCGGCGCATGAACATGGAGGCCGCCAAGGCCGTGAAGTATGGTGACCTCACTCCAGATGAGGCGTTGAAGTTTGTCACGCTGAATCCCGCCAAGCAATTGCGCATTGACAACCGCGTGGGCAGCCTTGAAGTTGGCAAGGACGGCGACTTTGTGGTTTGGTCTGGCGATCCACTGAGTAGTTTTTCATTGGCTGACAGCACTTGGATTGAGGGCGCGTGCTATTTCGACCGCACTCAAGAACGCGCCATGCGAGAGCGCGATACAAAGTTGCGCGCGCGCTTGCTTGAACTTGCGGTTGCCGAAGGCGAGAAGAGCGGTAATTTAAAAACCATTGAGCCACCAAAAGTTGAGCCCGCAAAAGACGCCAAGCCCGCGCCCGCGACATTGCTTTCACGCATGCTGAACGTTCGCCGCGAAGCGATGGTGGATGAAGTGCGACGCGGTCGCGATCCAGAAAGCATGGGCCCTGGTGATTGTGGTTGTGGTGGTTCAAGCGAAGGTTGGAAAATTCTTTTACAGGAGAGCCGCTGATGAAACGCTCAACACTCATTATTTTTAGTCTGACAAATTTATTGGGCATGGCTACTTTTTCCGCAGCGCAAAGCGATCAGATTCCAGCGGTGCCGCAGCAAAAACCAATCGCGTTACTCAACGCGCGCGTGTTCACCGCGGTGCCGGGACAAGCAGCCATTGACCGCGGCTATGTGATTTTTGACAAGGGCATCATCACCGCGGTTGGCTCGGGCGATGCTCCGTCACTGCCTGCGGGTTGCGAAAAATTTGATTGCGCTGGCCTCACCGTGCTTCCGGGCTTTGTGCATGTTGGAAGCCAACTGGGAATTGTGGAGGTTCAACAAGTGTCCGCAACCGATGACCGCGACGAATTTGGCGCGTATCACCCGGAAATTCGTGCGTGCGTGGCGGTGAATCCAGACAGCGATTTAATTCCGGTGGCGCGCTCGGGCGGCGTGTTGAACACTGTTGTGTTTCCGCAAGGCGGCGTTGTCGCCGGTCACGCCAGCGTGATGCGTATTGATGGTTGGACCAGCGAGGATCAAACCATGGTTGCGCGCGCGGGTCTGATTGTGCGTTGGCCAATGACGGAGCCAATCGTGGCGCCGTGGATGGACAAAAGCGTGGACGACCAAAAGAAAGACGCGGCGAAAAATTTAAAAGAGATCGACACGTTTTTTAATAACGCCAAGACGTGGATGTTGGCGCGAGAAAAAGATCCCAAGACCGAAGGCGATTTGCGATTTGAAAATATGATCAGCGCGCTCAAGGGCGAGGAGCCCGTGTATTTTGTGGCGAATTCTCCGGGACAAATTGAAAGCGCGCTGTTGTGGGCCAAAAGTAAAAACTTGAAACCAATTATTTGGGGCGGCGCCGGCGCGGCGGGTTGCATTTCCATTCTGAAGGAAATGAAAGCGCCGGTTGTGATCGCCGGCATTCATAGATTGCCCGCGCGCCGCGCAGATTCCGTGGATTCCATTTACGCGATTCCAAAGAAATTGGCGGACGCGGGCGTTCCATTTTGCATCGCCACAGGAAGCGATCCCAGTAACGAGCGTCATTTGCCCGATCACGCGGCCACCGCCGCGGCGTATGGCTTGTCGCGCGACATGGCGTTGCAAAGCGTGACCAGTGGCGCGGCGCAAATCGCCGGCATTGGCGATCGCGTTGGCTCACTCGCGCCTGGCAAACTTGCCACGCTGCAAATTTCATCGGGTGAACCGCTGGAAATGACAACCGAGCCGGTTGTGATTTTCTCCGAAGGGCGGCGTGTTGATTTTGGAGACCGCCAGAAGCGACTGGATGTGAAGTACCGCGAAAAATATCGACGAATGGGTTTGTTGCCCGCCGCGGCGGCGCCTACCGAGCCCGTACTGAAGCCAGCCTGAACACCGAGAACCCCGCGCCCATCAGTCGCTAGCCTGTGGTTGTGCAAGACTTCAAGACCCTCGGCGTTGATCCACTTTTAATCGCGTTTCTGACGCGTTCCAATATCACCAAGCCCACCGAGGTGCAGGCGGGAACAATTACCGCCGCGATCACTGGCCGCGACATTGTCGCCGTTGCTCCAACGGGCACTGGAAAAACTTTGGCGTACTTGTTGCCCATCGCCACTCGTTTGCGCGCCGACAAACCAAGCCACGACAATAAACATTTTGCCGATCAGCGCGCGCGGCTTCGCGCGATTGTGTTGGCGCCCACGCGCGAGTTGGCGCAGCAAATCGGCAAAGAGGCGGAGCAACTTCTTGGCGGTACGGTTTTAAAATCAGTGGTGGTATGGGGCAAAAGCGCCATCTCAACGCAAGTTGCGGCGCTGAAAGCGGGCGCGGATATTTTGGTTGGAACACCGGGGCGCGTGCGTGAATTGCTGGACTTGGACGCCTGCTCGTTGGCATGGATCAACATGGTTGTGATCGACG
>SYAD01000014.1 GCA_005789005.1 Planctomycetia bacterium
CAATGGCGACGGCCACCTGGGTGGCGACGACTTTGATCAACGCTTGATCGATTTCATCGCCGAAGAATTCCGCAAGAAGGAAGGCATTGATGTGCGCAAGGACGCCATGGCCTTGCAACGCCTGAAGGAAGCCGCTGAAAAAGCCAAGATTGAGTTGTCCAATCAACTTGAAACCGTGGTGAATTTGCCGTTTATCACGGCGGATCAAAGTGGCCCACGCCATTTGCAAGTCACCGTGACGCGCTCGCGCTTTGAGGACATGTGCAAGGATTTGTTCGATCGTTTGCGTGGTCCATGCGAGCAAGCGTTGCGCGACGCCAAGTTGTCGCCCAAGGACATTCAAGAAGTGGTCATGGTTGGTGGATCCATTCGCATTCCAAAGGTGCAAGACATTGCCAAGGATATTTTCCAAACGCAAGAGCTTGACCGCAGCATCAATCCTGATGAAGTGGTTGCCATTGGCGCCGCCATTCAGGGCGCCGTGTTGCAAGGCGATGTGAAGGATGTTCTTCTGCTTGACGTCACTCCACTTTCGCTTGGCGTGGAAACGCTTGGCGGCGTGATGACCAAGTTGATTCAGAGCAACACCACTATTCCAACCAGCAAGAAGGAAACTTTCTCAACGGCCGCGGACAATCAAACCAGCGTCACCATTCACGTGATGCAGGGCGAGCGCGAGTTCGCCGCTGACAACCGCACCCTGGGTCGTTTCGACTTGACGGGAATTGGTTCAGCGCCGCGTGGATTGCCGCAAATTGAGGTTGAGTTTGCCATTGACGCCAACGGAATCTTGAATGTTTCCGCGACCGACAAGGCCACCAGCACCAAGAAGGAAATCCGCATCACTGGCTCGAGTGGTTTGAGCAAGGAAGAAGTGGCGCGCATGCGTCAAGAGGCGGAGCAAAATGCGGCGGCTGACAAGACTCGGCGCGAACTCATCGACCTGCGCAATCAGGGCGAGGCGTTGGCGTATTCCACCAAGAAAAGTTTGGAAGAGCACGGCGGAAAGATTTCGCAGGAGAGCCGTGGCAAAGTGGAAAGCGCGTTGTCAAACCTAGAGGACAAACTCAAGGGCGAGGACAAGACTGCCATTCAAGCGGCCATGAAGAACTTGAACGACGCCGCAATGGAGCTTGGTAAAGCCGTGTATGAGGCCAGTTCGGCAGGTCAAAAGCCTGGCGAAGGCGCGGATGCGGGCAAGCCAGCCGGCGGCAAAGAAGATGTGATTGACGCCGAGTTTGAAGTGAATGATCAGAAGTAAGTTTCTTCTGACAAAGCGTTGAATTTTGAAGCCGCGGAGATTTCCATCCGCGGCTTTTTTGTGGCGCAAGCGTGTCGGCGTCCTATGATGCCGCATGAATATGCAAAAATTTCCACTGCTGATTGTGTGCGCGCTTGCCCTTGGATTTGAATTCGGCAACCAAATGCCGCAAGCGCCAGCACGAGTTGGTTGCGCATGGCCGCTGAGCACATGTCCCGTGTGCCTGAAGCCCTTGGGCGCGGCGCCCGTGATCAAAATAATCGATGACCCAAAAGATCCCAGTTTGAATGGACGAGAAATTCGTTTTGAAAGCGCGCAGTGTGCCGCGACATTTGAAATTGATCGCGCCAAATATCTCAATCCCGCCAATGAGCAAATGGTGCGGGAACAATTGCCGCAGTATCCGGCGATGAATTGCGTGGTGATGCCCGAGGAGTCGCTGGCCGATCCCACTGGTCCCAATGCCGGCAAAGACGAAAATATAATTGTTGGAAATAGATTGGTGCGCTCCTGTTGTGGGCAATGCGCGCGCCGCGTTCGCCGTGATCCAGTGAAGTGGCTGGCGCAAGTGGACAAAGGAATTGTGGCGGATCAAGGCGCGAAGTACGCGTTGAAAGTGTGCGTGATCAGTGGTGCGCCATTGCCAGCCGAGCCAGTGTATGTGTTTATTGGAAGCCGACTTGTGGAGGTGGCCACGCCGGCGGACGCGCTCAAAGCGCAGCAAAACCCCATTGAAACGCTGGCCAAACTTGACGCGGCGCTTGCGGCCGTGAAACCAGCGGCAACCACGGCGCCAGGCGCATTGCCCAGCGCACCGCCTAGTGCAAAGTGATTAGCGTGTGAACGCAAATTAATTATATTTGCGTGCAAGCAACGCCGTAAATAAACCTGGACCTGTTGCCACTGGATCGCTGCCAAGCAATCGGTAGCGCAGCAATTCAAATCCCGCCGCCTTCGCCACGCGGCGAATGGCGTCGGCGGAAAAACCCAAATGCACATGGCCCATGCTGGCGGCATACGCGCGCCGATCGTGGGGCACCATGTCCACAATGAACAATCGACCATTGGCTTTCAGCGCGCGAGCCACTTCACGCAACGCCGCTTCAATATCCACCACGTGATGCAACACAAGCATGGCGATGGCTAGGTCAACTTCGCCATCTTTCAATGGCAACTCCTCCATACTTCCACGGCGAAATTCCACATGCTTCACATGCGTAAGTCTTTTTTGCGCGGCGTCCAACATTGACTTTTCCCGGTCCACCGCGATCACTTTGCGCACCAACCCAGCCAATACTTCGCTGGCCTCGCCGGTTCCGCAACCCAAATCAGCGACCACAGTTTCAGGATCCAGAAGATCAAGAAGCGCGGCGTTGGTGACGCGCGTTCCAAAAAGTTTTTGGCGAACATCGCTCCACTGTCCACCCACGCGGCCAAAGAAAGCCTCGCTATCCACGCGACGCGACGCGATCACGCTGGCCATTCGCTGGCGATCTTGCGCAACCTCGGGATGCGTTTGAATACTTTGACGCGCCACTTCCCACAACGCCTTGGAATCATTGGGCATGGTGGCGTTGGGCATGCGATACAAACCCGCGGTGCCTTCACTGCGCCTGGCAATCCAACCACCATCAAGCAACGGTTTTAAATGGCGACTTGCGGTGCTTTGCGGCACTTGCACAATGCGGGCCAATTCACCAACGCTCAATTCCTCTTCGGATAAAAGTTGCAACATGCGCAATCGAACCACATCGCCGAGCGCGGTAAATTGCCCCAGCAAACGATCCGCGTCACCAGTGTTGCGTGTGTTGCGCCGGCTCATCGCGGCACGAAATTAAATTCCACCGGGCAGTGCCAGTGTTGGCCCAAGAACTTGTCCACGCGCAAGAAGCGCGGATTGAACGCGTGGATCATTTGGATTCACGCCGTAGGCTTGGCGCAATCTGCGCAAGGCGTCGGCCTGATCGCCAAGTTTTTCCTGCAACTGCGACATCTGTAAATATGGGCTGATGATCCGCTTCATGCCGTAGCCCTCGTCCAATTCGATGGCCGCCAAAAGCGCGGTCTTTTCTGAATCCATGTCGCCAGTGCTGTCGGCGATTTCAGCCAATTTCACGTAGGCCTCCGCGCTGCGAAACTCGGCGCCGGCGTTGCGAAGAAGTAAATACAACTCGGGAATATCCTTTTGCATCTGCATGCAATCCGCCAAGGCGAATACCACATCCATGCTGTCGGGCTTGCGCGAATTGGCGGCCTCAAGCGCATGGCGCGCCTCGTTCAAATTGCCCAGACACATTTCAGCGCGGCCCAAAATAAATTGCGCCTTCCACTCGCCAGGCCATTGATCAACGACGGGGCGAATTAAATCGGCGGCTTGTTGGCACTGATCAAAGTCGATGTAGTGCTGCGCCGAATTTGTGGTGCTCTCAATTGGCGGCGCGCTGCTGCAACCAATCAACGTTGGCGTGGCGAGAAGCGAAGCGACGATAATTTTGGTGAAGTGAGTCATGGGCGTCGAGATGATAATGTCTTCCACGCCGTAGCGTGTTGACCAATGAACCCCCTGCAAACCGCAATCCTTCGCCACACCACCGCCGATGGCCTCCATCATTTTGACTGGCTATTGGCTGGCTCGCAGATTGTGCTGCCCGATGCGCGGGAAACTTTGTGTTGGAGGTGTCCGCGGCTTCTCACCGAGATGGCAGTGCGCGAGCACATGATTGTGCAGGCGCTTTGCAACCATCGCGGCTTGTATCTCACGCTCAATAGTGCCCATGAATTGGATGGCGGCCGCGGAACGGTGGAACCTGTCGTTCGTGGATGGGCGCAAGAATTGCAAACTGAAATAAATACGGCTGAAACAAATCTCGCGGCGCCACACACAACCACTGGAAAAATAGAATTGACCACGCAAACTCAAATCATGAAGGAGCGCATGTTCGTTCTACGCTTTGAACACACTCCGACCCTGTTTATATCGTTGCAAGGCGATCGCTTGACACGTGTCGAGCATGTCGCCGATGTGAATTTATTCGGGTGACTTTCAGCGCTCGCGTATGCGACGCGATTTGACGGTTGTTATTTTTACGCGCGCGTCGCCTCCAACAACACTCGTGCAAATACTTCAATCGATCCGCGCCGCATGGACAACGCGATGCAAATTAAGTGAACGCGTCCCACATCAACACACTCCACGCCACCAGCGCGAATGGCGCTTTGGAAAGCGCGCCAAGAATTCTTCCAATGGCCGCGCCCGCCGCGGGCTTGAGGGAATTTTTCATTTCACGTCCGTGCATTTTTTCACCCACGATGGCGCCAACAATCGCGCCCACGATGGCGCCAATTGCGGAACCCGCAAGCGGAATTGGAATTAAAACAGTTCCAATGATCAAGCCAACAATGCTTCCAATCATGCTGCCAACCGCGCCTTTGCGCGAGGCGCCGCCGGCCTTGGCACCCAACGCGCCAGCCACAAATTCAACAAATTCACCCGCTGTTCCCGCAAGAACCGCGATCACCAGCGCCGAAACTCCAAAGGGCATGGGCAGCGCCGGCCACATCCACATCACCACGGCGTCGGTGGCTCCGGCCACTCCAATCATGATCCAAGTTCCAGGCAAGCCAAGTGGCGTCACCACCACGCACCCCAAACCAAACAGCGCGAAACAACTGGCGCAAATGTATTGGGCCCACATCATAATGCTGGTCCCATCTGCCGCAGTTCATCTCGAAGAATTGCAGCCAACTCAAAGTTCTCACCGCGGATGGCCGCCAACATTCGCCGCTCAATTTCAATGCGCTGGCTCGATGGCAATTTCAATGTGAGCGATTCACGCAAGCCGCGCAAGTACTGCGCTTCGATTGATTTTTCGAATTCTTGCGGAACTCCGGCGCGCGCGAATGATTTTTTCAAGGCATCCAGACCGTGGTCAATCGCCGTGCCGGCCTCTGATTTTCTACCCGACAACATGGCCACAGCGACTTCGGCGCGCGTTTGCATTTTAATTTCATTGGCGCGCCATGATTCATAACGCGCGCGCTCCGCATTGTCGCCACCGCGGGCGCAAAGCAATTCCAAAATCGAAATGTTGTGCAGCGCGTCGCGACGAACACGCGGCCATAATTCCAAAACCGCGCATGCCATGGCGCGCTGGCGAAAAAGCAAAAGCTCGCCAACCAAGTCGGAGGCATCGTCCGGGTCAACACATGCGCCGCCAAGCGCGGCGATGACGGCGGTCCCTTCCAGTTGCGAACGGACCCGATCCAAGACGGACCCAAATCCACCCGAAGCGTTGCCATCGGGTCGCCCATCGGCCTCCATTTGAATAATTCCAAGTTCCAAGCGCACCTGTATTAAGAGCCTGCCATCGTGCCCCGACAGGGTCCGGGCCCCAAAGCGCCCGAATTGCCACAGCCAATCCTTCAAAATTGGGGTGAGATCGCTAGAACTGGACACACGGACAATGTTAACTCACTCAAAAATTGTTTTGGAGGGAATTCTTAGCCCCGAACAAGTTTTAGAAAAAACATATTTCGGGTAAGGTTTTCATGTACTTGGCAACTATGATGATTTATTCGAGTGGTTGGGACCCCCCTTTCGAAAAGAAGTTATGGCGAGAGTAATTGCTACATCTGATTTACAAACATACATGCGTCAAATTGGCGAGACGCCGCTGTTGACACCCGAGTCTGAAAAGATTCTGGGCTGGAAAATTGTAAACAACTGTGATGACTGCGACCCGCAGCAAAGCAAACTTCGGAGCGAGTCGATCGAATTGATGATCAAGTCCAATCTGCGCTTGGTGATCGCCATCAGCAAACATTATTCCCACCGCGGTCTTTCACTGTCAGACTTGGTGGAGGAAGGCAACGTGGGTTTAATCCGCGCCGCCCAAGGATTTGATCCAGCCCAAGGCGCGCGTTTCAGCACGTACGCCAGTTGGTGGATCAAACAATCCATCAAGCGAACTTTAATCAACGCCCAGCAAGCCATCCACATTCCGGCCTACATGGTGGAACTGATCGCGCGCTGGAAAATTGAAACGCGCAAATTCGAGACGGAAAATTCCCGTCCGCCATCCATTTTGGAACTTTCCAAAGTGATGGGCATTCCAGTGCGCAAACTGAATATTGTGAAGAAGGCGATCACCGCCTACAACTCGCCCAATCAGGCGCCGAAATCCATAGGCGGCGAAGAGCCAAATTTCAACGACCTTTTCACCGACACAAAAAATTCCGGACCCGAGGAAAAGATCAGCGCGCGCGAGGATTTCTCGGTGATCGTGAAGTTGCTTGATTCCATCGATCATCGCGACGCGCATGTGTTGCGCCTGAGATTTGGCCTTGAAGGCCAGGAACCGCTCACACTGAAGGAAGTTGGCGAACAGGTGGGATTGACCCGCGAGCGCGTGAGACAAATCGAAGTGGACGCCTTGAAAAAACTGTACGCGCGCATGATGGACGACAAGCCATTGCGTTTCTCCTTGGGTGAAACGGATAGCCCCAATGAAGATGCGCCCGATCAACACAATCGTCGCCCGAATATTTCCTTGGCGCGCACCAATAAAAAATCACCGAAATCAGATCACTGATCTTGGGCTAGGCGCTTTCGAGCGTGACTCAAAAACATTTCAGCGCGGCGCTTTCGCGCGCGACAAATCACAATCAAGTCGCCGACTTGCCGGGCTTGGTTGGATTGTGAAACGGCAACGGATACACATTGGCCTCGGCGCGTTCGCGACCAAGATCCACCATCAACGCGGGCATTGTCTCCGCAATGTCAATGTCCACAATCGCCATTGCAATAGGCATGTCAAGAGTTGGGCTTAGGCAACCACTCGTCACGCGGCCAACAATTCGATCACCAGCAGAACCACTTGCGATGACATTCATTCCTTGACGCGCGCTGCGGCGCCCCTGCAATTTCAATCCGACCAACTTCTGTTTCAGACCCGCCTTGGCAATTTTCTCCAGCGCATCTTGTCCAATGAAACGCACTTCGCGCTCATCGCCCGCGCCCTTGTCCATCTTCACGGCAAAGTTCAATCCCGCCGTCAACGGATCAACGGTCTCATCAATCTCATGTCCATACAGCGGCATGCCCGCCTCCATGCGCAACGTGTCACGCGCGCCAAGACCACACGGCTTAATCACGCTTGTGGCGGCGCCCATGTCCTTGAGCAACATGCCCAGCGCCAACTTGGCCATGCCCGCGCCCAAAATAATTTCCACGCCGTCCTCGCCGGTGTAACCAGTGCGGCTGACAAGCAACTTCACCACCATCAAACTTTTCTCCACAAAGCGATATCGCTTGAGCGTGGGAATTTCGCGGCTCATGGTGCTGACCAAATCCATCACCTTGGGTCCTTGCAGAGCAACCATGGCGGTGGACGCGGTCTGGTCGTCCATCTTAAAAACCAAATCACCCTTGTTGGCCGCGAAATGTTGCAACAATTTCAAGCGGTTGGACGCGTTGCACACCATCAGATATTCGTCCTCCTCCAAGCAATACACCAAGATGTCGTCGCGGCAACCGCCCTGCTCATTCAACACCAAGCCGTAGCGCACCGCGCCTTTGGTCATGCCCAGAATTCCACGCGTGCAGATGCGATCCAAAAATCGACGCGCGTGCCTGCCGGTGAATTTGATGCGGCCCATGTGGCTCACATCAAAGAAGCCCGCGGACGTGCGAGTCCATCGATGTTCTTCCAGAATGGATCCGAAATGCAGCGGCATGTCCCAACCGGCGAAGTCCGTCATCTTGGCGTGGTGTTGCAAGTGCATCGCGTGAAACGGCGTTTCCAAAAGCGTGGCGGTTGTCATAATTTTTTCCTGTACTGAATTGAGACGATGAATTAAAAGCGATGATTGAAAAGCAAGATTGATTTACAGATTAGATTTTTTCCCATCGCTAGCGGCGGCTTGCAACTTGGCAACCTCGCGCTCAAGCGATTTTAATTTTCGAGACATGTCAAACAAGTCTCGAAAAACAAGATGATTTCGCAAAGCCTTGTCGCTTTCAATTGCGGGAACACCGGCCACGCGCATGCCCGCGGGGATATCGCCCACCACGGCGGACTTGCCAGCCACTTGCACGCCGTCGCCAATGGAAAGATGTCCAGTCACGCCAACTTGCCCGCCAAGCACGACATAATTTCCCATATCCACGCTGCCGCTGATGCCAACCAAACTCACCAGCAAACAATGTTTGCCAATGCGCGTGCCGTGTCCAATGGAAATTAAATCCGCGAACTTGGTGCCCGCGCCAATGCGAGTCTCTTGCATCGCGGCGCGCTCAATGACGCAGCATGATCCAATTTCAACATCGTCCTCAATGACCACAATGCCCGACTGCGGAATTTTTTCATGGCGCCCCTTGTACGTGGCGTAACCAAACCCATCGCTGCCGATCACGGTATTGGCGTGCAGCGTGACGCGGTTGCCGATCACGCAACCATCATAAATACATACGCCCGGATACACGATGCAATCGTCGCCCAACTTCACGCCTTCGCCAACATAGGCGTTGGGATATATCACGCAACGCGCGCCCAACGTGACGCCGCGCTCAATCACCGCGCCCGCGTGCACAGCGCACCCTTCGCCAATGCCAACAGTTGTATGAATGACGGAGCGCTCTGAAATGAAATTATTTTTTTCCGCCGCGTTGATTGGCGCTGGATGTTTTCTAAATCCATGCAGCGCGACCATGGCTTGGCGAAATGCGAAGTATGGATCAACGGCCTCCAATATGGCAACGCCGGCTTTCACTGTTGCGCCACTGGCGACAATCACCGCGGTGGCATTGGTGGTGGTCAAATGCGCGGCATATTTTCGATTGGCCAAAAAACTCACTTGCCCAACTTGCGCGCTCTCAATCGGGGCGCAGGAACTCACTTGCGCGGAGCCATCTCCATGCAATGTGGCGCCAATTTTTTGGGCAAGTTCGTCAAGTCGGATAGCCATAACAACCGCAAGCCTAGCAACCAACTTTGATCCCGTGGTGGCCTTATGTGCGATACGGCTTGCGCATGGTTATCCTCAAAAGTAGAAATGCAAAGGTTCGTCAATCAACGCCGTTGCTCGGGTTGTCGCCCGAACAAGTGGCGGCTTCATTTTGTCACTCTTGCGCTGATCGCCATCAATGCAATGGTGGCGCCGCTGGCGCTGGCGGGCGACATTGAGGACCAAACTTTCGCCGATCGCCCGATTTCATTGGTGACCATCAAAGGCTTGAGTCGAATCAGCGAGCAGGAAATTAAAAATAATCTTCGCATTGGCGCGGGCGAGCCATTTGAATCCTTGGCGGTGCGCGCGGACGTGGCCAGTCTGTATCGCCTTGGCCACTTTGAAACTGTTTCCGCCGATGCGTCACTGCTCCCCGACGGCACCGTGGAGGTGACGTACACATTGATTGAACAAAGCTTGGTGCTTGACATTCAAACTGTTGGCAACAAAGCAGTGAGCGATCAGGAATTGCGCGCCGTGGTTCCTTTGTATCCCGGAGGTCCGCGCGACGACTTTCTTCTGGAGCAAAGCATTCTGAAAATGAAGGATCTGTATCGCAACAAGGGCCACTACTTGGTGGAAATCACGGTGGACGAATCGCGCCTGAAGGATTCGGGAATTTTAATTTTTAGAATTGTGGAAGGTCCGCGCGTGCGCATTCAAGAGGTTGAATTCGTGGGCAATCGCGCGTTTCCCGCCAAGCAACTTGCCGCGGAAATCAAGACAAAACCTTGGATTTTTATTTTTCGAAAAGGCAACTTGGATGAGGAGGCGTTGGTGGACGATGTGGCGTCCTTGGACAAGTTCTACAAGGAGCACGGCTACGTTGACGTGCGCGTGGATCGCCGCGTGGAGTTGAACTCCGATCAGAAAGAGGCCAAGGTTGTTTTTGTGATCGATGAGGGTCGTGAATATCGTCTGCGCTCCGTGCGGGTGGAAAGCTCGACGGCCGATGGTCAACTGCGGGTTTTTTCATCGGAGCAATTGCGCTCGCTCATGACACTGCGCCCCGGCGACGCGTATCAAAAGAGGGGCATTGACTCAAGCGTAAAAAGTATTCAAACCGCGTACTTTGTAATGGGCTACATCAACGCCAAGGTGAACACCAACTATGTGCGATCTGGCGAGGAGGCCGAGGTGGACATGCTGATCAGCATCACCGAGGGCGATCGCTATGAAACGGGCCTAGTGCAAATCCAAGGCAATTTCATAACGCGCGACAAGATCATCAGGCGCTTGGTGCGCTTTCAACCCGGTCGACCAATGGACGGCCGCGAAATTGAACTCACGCAAATTCGCTTGAAGTCCACAAATTTGTTCAACGACATTCGTGTCACTCCGCAAGAGGAGGATCCGGACAAGCCTGGAACGCGCGACGTGTTGGTTGAGATCAAGGAGAAGAACACGGGCAGCGTGAACTTTGGTATCGCCATCGGCACCGACCAAGGATTTGGCGGTGAAATCTCGCTGAATCAATACAACTTTGACATCGCCGACGTGCCGACATCGTTCAGTGAATTCACCGCAGGGCGCGCCTTCCGCGGCGCGGGTCAATCATTCACGATCGCCATTCAGCCAGGTATTGATGTGAGCACCTACTCCATTTCATTGGGCGAACCGCATTTGTTTGAAACAGATTGGTCGGGCAGCACCAGCCTTTCGTATCGCAATCGCGTCTACCCGCAGTGGACGGAAGAGCGCACCACGATGTCATTTGGAACTGGTCGGCGGCTTGGGGACTACTGGTCATTTGGAACCAATGTGCGTCTAGAGAATGTCACTCTCACGGAATTTCAGGATGGCACTCCACTGGTGGTTGTGAATGATCAAGCGGGTCCAAGTCAATTTGGCGTGCTCTCACTTTCCCTTTCGCGAAACACCATCGACAGTAAATCTCGTCCAGGTTCTGGATCCGTCGCCGAAGTCACGGGCAGCATGTACGCGGGCGCGTACAGTTTTCCAATGGTCCGCGGCAGCTACACCACGTTCCTCACATTAGACGAGGATTTTCTGGGACGCAAAACCACGCTGCGCTTAAATTCGCAATTTGGATACATCACCGGCGACAACGCGCCAGTGTTCGAGCGCTTCTATTTGGGCGGCCGATCATTGCGCGGCTTTGCGTTCCGCACCATCAGTCCTGTGACGTATCAGTTGCAGGGCTACCCGAACTCTTATCCACCAACCACGCAGGGACCAAGCAACGGCGCGCCCCCCACCAACATCGGTGGTCAATTCATGTTCTTCGCCGGCACGCAATATGAAACGCCAATCTTTCAAGATGTCATCACCGCCGTGGCTTTCGTTGATTCTGGAACTGTCACTGGCAACGACTATGCAGGCGATATTCCAAATCCGGTTGGCTTCACGCAATATCGCGCCAGCGTTGGAGTTGGCTTGCGCTTATACATTGGCGCGCTTGGTCCCGCTCCAATCGCGCTGGATTTCGCGGTTCCTTTAATGAAGGAAAGCACCGACGAAACGCAGGTGTTCTCGTTTAACGCCGAGCTTCCATTCTAAATTACGCGCGCCTTGATCGGCCTAATCGCGGCCTCAATTACGGGTGAAATCGCTGGGCAAACTTTGAACGTGGCACTTACACTCTCCCTTTCGCTATTTCTATTTATAAGGAAGACCATCATGAAAAATTCCAACGCACAAACCGTCGTCATCGCTTCGCTCATCGCCTTTGGTTTGGGATCATTTGCCTGGGGCGTGAGCCGTCCAGTTGCGCCCGCGCAAGCCACCCGAATTGGCAGCATTGATTTGGGAAGAGTGTTGGACAAACTGCAGGAAAAAGCCGACTGGGAAGTTCAACTCACCGCGCTGCAAAATCAAATGCGCGACGAAGCCGACAGCCGCAAGAAAAAACTTGAAGCCGAAGTGCAACAAGCTTCCGCCGCCACCGACGGAGCGGAGCAACAACGTATCGCCGAACAAGTTGTGCTGGAGCAACTTCAACTTGAGCAATGGGCCACGCTCAAAGGCGCCGAACTGGACCGCGAAAATAGTTTGATGTGGCAAAGTATTTATCGCAATTTGCGTGAGGAAAGCGCCAAACTCGCCGAGAGCGAGGGGTATGACTACATCATTGTGAACGATGGAATCAACAACATCGTCACCAGCCGTGAGGTCAAGGCGCCTTTGGCTCAGCAAGTTTTGGAACAAATTGGTCGCCGCCAAATTATTTTCGCAAGCCCATCAACGGATGTCAGCGACAAGTTGATTGTGAAAATGAACAACACCCACGCCACCGCTCCCGCCTCCGTGGGTCCCGCCAAAAAATAATATTTACTTGCGTGTCGCGTCCGCGCCACTTGCCTCACCTCGCGTAGTCAACTGCATTCATGTTCGATGAAATCAACTCACACCACTTTGGAGAATTCATATGCGTAGATTTTCTTTCCTGCCAATCACATTGTTCGTGGCGCTTGCCTCGATTTCTTTATGGGCTTTCAACACGTTTGAGAAACCCACCGCCATCGCCACCGTGGATTTAGCGCGCCTGTACAGCGGTTTGGATGAGCACAAAGCCGGCGAAAAACGCTTGGAAGAGACGCTGAAAGAACTCACCGCTAAAAATGAAAAATTAGGACAAGCCGTGCAGGCCCTGCAAGCCGAATTGGAAAATTTCAAGCCCGATACGCCGGGATTCTTTGAGACTTCCAAAAAAATCGAGGAGGCCATTGGAAACTATAAGGCTTACGATGAATTTTCACGGAAAAAATTCGAGATGGAAAAATCCCTTCTTCTTCGCAACACATATCAAGCCATCAAGTCTTCGTTGGGGGACATTTGCAAGGCGCAACTGATTGACGCCGTGTTTCTTGATGACGCCACCCCGCCATTCGATCCCAAGGACACGCGCCCGGTCATGACGCAAATTTCTGGCCGCCGCATGTTGTGGATCAATCCATCCATTGACATCAGCGATGTTGTGATCAAGCAAATGAATGAAAATTATTCCAAGAGACAAGGGAAGTGAAGCGCCGTTGACCTTGACCCCCACTACAAGTTCGCAACTCGCATTGTTGGTGGGCGGTGCGCTTGAAGGCGATGGCGATATTGCATTCACTGGTTTGTCATCGCTCAATGATGCAACCGAAAAGCAGGCGACATTTATCACCAGCGACGCGCATGCCAAACTTTGGGCGCAAAGCCGCGCGCGCATTGCTATTGTTGGGCGTCAAGTAAAAACACCGCTGACAACCCAGCCATTAAGCCCGTCTTCCAATCAAGCTCCAATTGCAGCTCATGCGGTCAATCCACACAGCCGCGCGCTGATTCGTGTGGAAAACGCGGATTTGGCGGTGGCAAAAATTTTACAAACTTTCGCCGCGCCTGCCACTCTTCCCGCGCCTGGCGCGCATGCCAGCGCCGTGATTGATCCAAGCGCCACCATTGGCAAGGACGCTCGCATTGGCGCGCTAGTAAGCATTGGCGCTGGTTCGCACATTGGAAACGGTTGCGTGCTGCACGCCGGCGCGCGCGTGGCCGCGCATGTGTCCATTGGCGATCAATGCGTCATTCACTCCAACGCCTTTATTGATGAGCGCAGCGTGCTTGGCGCGCGTGTGATCATTCACGCGTCGGCTGTGATTGGTGGCGACGGATTTGGATATCGCCCCGCCGCGGATGGGAAAAGTTTGACGCACATTCCACACACTGGCAATGTTGTTCTGGATGACGACGTTGAGATTGGCGCAAACACATGCGTGGACCGCGCCAAGTTTGGCAGCACGCGAATTGGCGCGGGAACAAAAATAGATAATTTGTGCCAGATCGCTCACGGTTGCCGAGTTGGCCGCATGACGGTGATCGCGGGCATGAGTGGATTGGCCGGCAGCGTCACCGTGGGCGACGGCGTTCAAATTGGTGGCTATTGCGGCATTGCCGACCACACAACCATTGGCGACGGCGCGCGTTTAGCCGCCAAAAGCGCGGTAATGAACGATGTTCCCGCGGGCGCCACATGGGGCGGAATGCCCGCTCAGGAGATTCGTGAGGAATTGCGTGTGATCGCCGCAATCCGTAAATTGCCACAATGGTCACGCAAGTTACGCACCCTGCTAGAGGATCAGACCAAGAGTCCATCCAAGGATCAACCCCAGGGGCCATGAAACCTATCGCCACCAAAGTTCTTCCCACGGGGCAACTTCGCGGAACCACCGTTGATCCGCAGCGCACACTTGCGCGCGTGGCCACGGTTCGCGGAAAAGGATTGATGCTTGGCGAAGAGGCCGTGTTGGAAATCACCCCCGCGCCGCCTGGCACCGGAATTATTTTTGAGCGCATTGACCTCAATCCATCCGTGACTATTCCCGCGTTGGTCACGCATGTGTTGCCCAAGCCGCGGCGCACAACATTGCGTGGCGGCGACGTGACTATTGACACGATTGAACATTGCATGAGCGCGCTGGCCGGTCTGCGTGTGGACAACGCCATCTTGCGTTTGCATGGACCAGAGTTGCCTTGCGGCGACGGCAGCGCTTTGCCTTTTGTGCAACCTATTTGCGAAGCTGGTTTGATTGAACAAGACGCGCCTCGGCGCGTGTTCCGTTTGCGCGAGGCGATAGTTGTGGAGGACGAAGACTCCATGATCGCCGCGCTTCCGCGCGATGGCGAGGGAATGGAAATTTCCTACGACTTGGACTACGGAGCAAAAGAACGCAGAATCCCCCGTCAAACTATGGTTTTTGATCCATCGCGCAGCGACTACTCCACCGATATCGCACCGGCGCGCACCTTTAGCTTGCAGGAGGAGGCCGAGGCCATTTGGGCAGCCGGCTTGTGCCGCCATCTCACCGTGCGCGATGCGTTGGTGATTGGCGACAACGGACCAATTGAAAATGCATTTCGCTTTAGTGATGAACCCGTGCGCCACAAGTTGCTTGATGTGCTTGGCGATTTATATTTGGCGGGTCGCCCCGTGCAATGCAGAATTGTTGCGCACCGCAGTGGCCATGGACTGAACCGGCAAATGTGCCAGCGACTTCTGCGCGCCATGAAGGCCGCGGACTTGGCCGAGAGTTTGGTGGCGGGCCAAGCCATGGACGCCCGCGCGATTGCGAAAGTTTTACCGCACCGCTATCCAATGTTGCTGGTGGACCGCGTGATTGAAATGGACGCCAATCGACGCGCGGTTGGCGTGAAAAATGTCACGATGAACGAACCGTTTTTTCAAGGCCATTATCCTGGCACGCCCATCATGCCTGGCGTGCTGATTGTGGAGGCCATGGCTCAATTGGGCGGACTCATGCTCAGTCAAACGCTGGAACATTCAGGCCGCGTGGCCATGCTGTTAAGTTTGGATCGGGTGAAACTGCGTAAACCCGTGGTGCCTGGCGACCAATTGGTTCTAGAAGTAGAAACAGTGCGCGCCAACGCCCGAACCGCCTCGGTAAAATGCCGCGCCACGGTGGGCGGAAAATCCGCGGCGGAGGCTGAAATTCGCTTTATGATGGTGGATTCCACAGAAGCCTGATCCTTTATTTTTTAAACATTCTTTATGACAAAAATTCATCCCACCGCCATCATCGATCCATCAGTCAAGCTCGCCGCGGGCGTGACCATTGGACCTTGGTGCGTCATTGGTCCCGATTGCGAAATTGGCGAGGGCAGCGAGTTGGTAAGCCACGTGCACATGGATCGAGACACGCGCATTGGCCGCGAGAATGTGTTGCACCCATTCACCATCGTGGGCGGTCCGCCACAAGATAAAAAATTCGCCGGTGAGCGAACCACGCTTGAGATTGGCGACCGCAATCACATCCGCGAGTTCGCATCCATTCATCGCGGCACTGGCAACGGCGGTGGCGCCACCAAAATGGGCAGCGACAACTTGGTGATGGGTTGCGTGCACATCGCGCATGATTGCCAGATTGGTTCGAACGTCATTCTTGCCAACAACGCGATGCTCGCGGGGCATGTCACGGTGTGCGACTATGTGAATGTTGGCGGCGGTTGCGGACTGCACCACTTTGTGCGCTTGAATACATGCGCGTTTCTTGGAGCCATGGCCCGCGTGAGCAAAGATGTTCCGCCCTACATGATCGCCGAGGGAAACCCCGCCGAAGTGCGCGGGCACAACGCCATCGCCATGCAGCGCCGTGGATTTGCCGACGTTGAGGTGGACGCCATGAAGGAGGCATACAAGCGCCTCTTCCGCGATCGCGGCGGAAGCATTATGGAAAAAGTGGCTAAATTGCGGGCGGAATACCCCACTTTTACAAGCATTGCCCAAGTGTGCGACGCCGTGCTTAAGGCGGGCGAAGGAACACATGGACGCTCACAAGAAGCGCTGCGCCCAGACGACAAGCGAAACCATCCATCAATCGCCGCGGCGGCATCCACTGTCCATAAAAAATAATTCAAGCGAGCAATCACACATGAGTTCAGCAAAAAAAGACGCGCGACTGCAAGAGCAAATGGAGAAGGCGGAAGCCTCGCTTCGCCGCGGTCAATGGTTTGAAGCCGAGCGCCTTGCGCAACGCGGCATGGAAATGGCGCGGCGCATTGAGGACTTTGGAACAATGGCGCGCATTTGTCTGCCACTGCAAGAGGCTCGTCGTCAACGCGTGCAAGCCGCGCTTGAACTTAAAAAAATCCGCATATTGTTCGAAGGCAACATGGAGGAGATCAAAGTCGAGGCCGGTTGCTACTTGGTGATGCCCATGCAACTTGTTGGCGCGGATGCGCGGCGACTTCGCTTGGCCGCGCTGCGTGATGAGAAACCCGCAACTGTGATTTGCTGTGAGCCGCCAAACTTGCGCGGACTTTGGCCCATTGTTGCCATTGGCGTGGTCACGGTGCGCGCGTATGTGGAGCCACCAGAGAATGAAAAGAAGCCCACCATGAAGTGGTATGTGAACGCCATGGAGGCGTTGGGCGACGCCGGATTGACCGGTTCACATGTGGACTCCGGCATGGACTTGGACAGACAAATCGACGCTGTTTTAGGCCTTTTAGACGCTGTTCCTGATCATGAGGGTTTGCACCAGGTACTGGCGGACATGTGCCGCGAAGCCGAGAAGGGATTTGAGCGCAATGAAACCCCAGCGCTGTCAGAACTTGACGCCGAACTTGCCCTTGAAGATGAAACCCAAAACGACGATCAAGGCGAATGATTTTTGGTGAATTACTTTTGGCGAATGATTTTCGGCGAATGATATTTATTGATTCGCTCTTGCGGAGCCAGTTGAATAATTCGCGCGCTCGTTTCACAAACGCGCAAAAATAATAATTGCGTGAATCTGCAAACTCACGATCAACGTCAACTCCAATCCAGTCCCTCTGGCAACCCGCGTCCAAGACGTCGCGCACCTGTGGCTTCAATCACATAGGCGTCCTCCACGCGCACGCCACCAACGGCTTTGCAATACAAGCCCGGCTCAATGGTGATCACATCGCCGGCAACCAACGTCAAGCCGCCGCGATCAACAAGCGGCGGCTCATGCACATCAAGCCCAAGCCCGTGGCCAGTTCCGTGCACCATGGCGCACCATGAATCTGGCGCGTCAACCGGCGGCGTGCCGCTGCTAAATCCATGTTCATGAATCACGCGCAAAGTTTCGCCGTGCACATCGCCGCCGCCCGCGCCAACTTGTGCGGCGCGCACAGCGGCGGCCTTGGCTTGCACCACGGCGGCGTGCATTCGCGCGGCTTGCGGCAACACCTTGCCATGCACCACGGTTCGCGTGCAATCGCCCCAATATCCGCTGCTTTTTGACTTTGGAAAAATATCCACCATGATCAATTCGCCCGTGCGCAACACGCCATCGCCATCATGGTGGCAATCCGCGCCCTGCGGACCACCCGCCACAATGGAGCGCGGATTTTCAAACCCACATCGCGCGAAGAACATGTCAATCTCGCCACGCACGCGCTCACTGGTCAACGGCGCGCCTTCATGCATCAACTCGCCATTCTTGTTCACGCCCGCGCGCGCGATCAACCGACACGCCAACTCAATCGCGTCCTCGGTTGCGCGTTGCGACACATCCATGGCTTGCAACTCCACGGCGTCCTTGCTGCGGCGCGACGATTGAAACAAATCTAAATCGCAGCGCACGGAAATACCCGCGGCCATCAGTACATGCATGAACACACCAGGAAATGTGCGGTCACACACGGCGCGCTTCACGCCGGCGCGGCGCAAACATTCCGCCAACGCTTGCGCCGTGGAAATATCGCGCTCACCAGACAAACCCGCGGCCGTGGCAAACTCACTGGGAACAGCGAACACATCTGCGCGCGCATGTTGCTTGGCCCGATCAAGTTCTATGTCGCGCACAATCAGCGTTCGCGTGCGCGCGCCATTTGCCGCGGAAATATCGGCGAAAGCCAGCGGATCACCCACGCGAAAGCGTGTCTGGTGAAACAGCGTCATATTTGTGGCGGAAATGCCGCCCATCACAATGGCTTCGTCGTTGGCGATCATAAAAAGTATCGTAAACGCAAATCAATCGCGCGAAATTCGCCTGTGCTTAAACTTGGCTGGAACATTGTCCGCGCCCGCGCCAGTGCGCTTGCGATGGTCCGCCTCGTACTCGCTCCAACCGCCGTGGTAGAAAAACAATTTGCCGTCGCCTTCAAAGGCCAAAATGTGCGTGGCCACGCGATCCAAGAACCAGCGATCATGGCTGATGCACAACACCGTGCCCGCGAAGTTCTGCACCGCCTCCTCAAGCGCGCGCATGGTGTTCACATCAATGTCGTTGGTGGGCTCGTCAAGCAAAATCACATTGGCGCCACTGGTGAGCATGCGCGCCAAGTGCACGCGATTGCGCTCGCCACCTGAAAGAATGCCAACCAACTTCTGCTGCTCGGTGCCGCCAAAGCCATAGCGGCTTACATACGCGCGGCTGTTCACCGTGGCGCTGCCCAACTTAATCTCCTCAACACCCCCTGAAATCGCCTGCCAAACGCTGTCTTTATCGCTCAGCGTGTCGCGCGTCTGCTCCAAGTACGCCAGTTTCACGGTCTCGCCAATCTTCAAAGTGCCGCCATCGGGCTTCTCCTGCCCGGTAATCATGCGGAACAGTGTGGTCTTGCCAGCGCCGTTGGGACCCACAATTCCCACCACCGCGCCCGGCGGAATTAAAAAGTTCACATCGTCAAGCAACGCGTTGTCGCCAAAGTTCTTGCTCACTCCAATCGCCTCCACCACCACCGTGCCCAGCCGCGGTCCAGGCGGAATATAAATCTCAATCTCCTTGATCTTCATCTTGGAGTCTTCATTGAGCATCTGCTCATAACTGGCCACACGCGCCTTGCTCTTGGTCATACGCCCCTTGGGGTTCTTGCGAATCCAATCCAACTCACGCGCCAAGGCCCGTTGCCGCTGGCCCTCTTGCTTGGACTCCAGCGCCAAGCGCTTCTCCTTCTGCTCCAGCCAACCCGTGTAGTTGCCCTTGTAAGGAATTCCCTCGCCACGATCCAACTCCAAAATCCAAGTTGCCACGTTGTCCAAGAAGTACCGATCATGCGTAACTGCAATCACCGTTCCCTTGTATTGCTGCAAATGATGCTCCAACCAATCCACGCTTTCGGCGTCCAAATGGTTGGTGGGCTCGTCCAGAAGCAAAATATCGGGCTTTTTCAGCAACAAACGACACAATGCCACGCGTCGCTTCTCGCCACCAGAGCATGTATTCAGCGGCTGATCCGCCGGCGGGCACCGCAGCGCATCCATGGCCATTTCCAACTGATGATCAACCGTCCAAGCGTCAAACTTCTCCAACTGCTCCTGCACCACGGCCAGGCGATCCAAAGTTTTCTGCATAATCGCGTCGTCTAATGGTTGCGCCAACTTCTCATTCAGGCGATCAAACTCGGCCAACAAATCAAATGTTCCTTGCGCACCTTCACGAACCAGTTCCAGCGCGGTGCGCTTCTCGCCAAGCAATGGCTCCTGCTCTAAATAGCCCAATTCGTAGCCATTTGCCGCCCAAATCTTGCCGTCAAACACTTTGTCCACGCCAGCCATAAGTTTAAGCAGCGTGCTTTTTCCCGAGCCGTTCAACCCAAGCACGCCAATCTTTGCGCCGTAATAGTAAGACAGCGAAACGTCCTTCAAAATAACGCGCTTGTCTATTTCCTTGGTCACGCCGGTCAAGGAAAAAATGACTTGCGTTGTTTCGTTGCCTGTTGTTGGAGCGGCCATTGGGACAATGATCCTAACGA
>SYAD01000159.1 GCA_005789005.1 Planctomycetia bacterium
ATTGGGCTCAATAGCCGAGGCCCATACTTTTCCATGAATTTCATCGGGCAACGCCACAATTATCAAATCAGCATTTTGAACGGATTTGGCGCTTGAAAGCACCTCAAATCCAGCAGCCTTGGCTGCCGAAAAGCCACGTGTGTGCGGCTCTGAGCCAACGCGCACCAGCACTCCGCCATCCCTCAGATTCTGGGCGTGGGCCTGTCCCTGATTTCCGTAACCCAATACGCAGACTGACTTTCCAATCAAAGGTGCAAGCGGGGCATCGGCATCATTTTGAATGATTATCACATCTTCGGGCGTATTTTTGGGCTCGCGCACCATGGCAGGGTACAAAAAAGAAGGAAAAATTGTCGCATTTTGTCACTCTTATTTGGTGAAGCAAAATTGAACGGCACACTACAGGCAAGTAATAATTGTGTGCCCAATGTTACGACAAGTTTAAGTTTTCAAGATCTCCTGACCGATAACAGCCGTATGACTCTCAAGAATTGCATTCTGGAATTAGCCATGAAAACCCTCGAGCCCAACAGTACCAGTGAACGACGCGTGAATGAGCGCTTCACTCTGCGACCTGATGTTTCGCGAGTGGTGGTTCATAACGACGGCGAGCTGCTTGAAGGGCATGTGTATGACATCAGTGGAACTGGAATTCGCTTGGAGTTGGACAATCCGCTAGAGCTGGGAAAACAAGTCGAAGTGGATTTCTTTTTCGCCGGCATTTTGAAGGCCATCCATTTCGCAGGCATTATCACTCGCGTCTTTGATGAGATCGATGATCCCGGACCGCGCCGCATGGGAATTGAAATTCAAAGTTTCGCCAGCGAAAATGATGAGCTTCGCATGAATGATTTACTTGAGAGCGCTTCGCTTGGCAAGTTGAGATAAATATTGAGTTGCACAGATCGCGAAAGTTGTTGCATTTCGCGATCCTGATTGACTTGGATGTTTGGTTGGGATGTTTAAGTTGCGTTTGATGCATTGAACAAGTTGCTCGCGTGAGCTGCTTGAACGCGTGATCTCCAGTGGACTTCCTCATTATTACAATGGGAGTCTCCTGGAGAACCCGCGACACAAAGTCGATTTGAGCCGCCCGCGCGGCAAGAGGTTCTTGTGAAAGAAATTCCGTTCGCAGAAGTTCAAGATCGAATTGGCTATCAATTTAAAGACATCACGCTCTTGGAAACCGCGTTGACGCACGCGTCATTGTCGGACCATCGCTCAAAGAGCAATGAGCGCCAAGAATTTTTAGGCGACGCGGTGCTTGGTCTTGTGGTGTGTGAACATTTGTTTCGATCGCTGGCAGAAAGTTTGGAGGGGGATCTCACCAAAGTAAAAAGCCACGCGGTGAGCAGGCAAGTGTGCGCGGAGATCGCCATTGAGTTGAAACTGAACGAGGCGCTTCGACTTGGCAAAGGAATGGGTCCCGCGGCCACTTTGCCCGGCTCGGTCAGCGCCGCCGTGTTGGAATCCATCATCGGAGCGATTTATTTGGACGGCGGTTTGGCTCCGGCACAGGCGTTCATACTCACGCACCTTGGCCCGCGCATTAACGAGTCGCTGCATGGCGGTCACCAACATAATTTTAAGAGTGTGCTGCAGCAAACACTGGTTTCCTTGCGAATGTCGCCGCCTATTTACATGATTCTTGACGAGAAAGGTCCGGACCACGCCAAGTGTTTTGAAATCGCGGTCTTAAGCGGCGATCGCAAGTTCATATCGTGTTGGGGCGCGAGCAAAAAAGCTGGGGAGCAGGCCGCGGCGCAGTCTGCGTTGCGTGAACTTGGAGTGATCGCCGTGGATGAGCGCGGCATAGAGATTGCGCGTCCCATCGCCTCGCGGATCAGGCCTGATTCAAGCGCGGGAAAGTAGCGAAATTTTTTCGCGCAGCAAGCAATGAAATTTTAAATTGGTGCGCGGCAAACTTGTCGCGCGCAGTGGACTGGATCGATTGCGCTTATTGAAATGCGCTGACTAGTTTTTCAACGCAAGCGTTTTGGCTTTGCTTGGTGTCAACAATGACATTGGCAAGCGCGCGATACAGCGGCATGCGGCTTTCAAACAGGGCGCGCACTTCGGCGGCGGCGTCGGCGCGCGCGTCACCAGTTGAAACTGAACCGGGTAGCGGCGGTCTATCGCCGCGATTGTTGGTCAAACGTATCGCGAGTTCGCTTTCGCCTGGATCAAGCAGGGCAATAAAGATTTCGCCCCGCGCTTGGGCCTGGCGCAAAATTTGCTCCGCACCCGAAGCCATTGGAGTGCCGCCGCCAAGCGAAAGTACGCAACTTTTTTTTGCTCCCAGCAACCGCGCCAGTTCCGCGCGCTCAGCAGCGCGCCAAGCGCTCTCGCCGAGCAATCCAAACGCGTCGGTAACATTTGTGGCGCCAAGATGTTTAAGAACCGCGTCGTCAAGATCCACAAACTCAAGCCCAAGTTGACGCGCGGCAATAGAACCAAGCGTGGACTTTCCAGAAAGTCTCAGGCCAATCAAAACCAATATTGTGGATGCGGACACGCTGCTTAGCGGGTCTTAATCTTGCGGCCAATTCGACGCTTGCGATTTAAGATGGCGCGACCCTTGCTGGTTTGCATACGAGCGCGGAAGCCAACTTTGCGGAGCTTTTTGATTCGGCTGAGTTTGTGCGGATAATGCATGTCGGTTCCTTGAAGGGGGGTCGAGAATGATAGCGTAAATCTGGCTGGGGCTCAACTGATGAAATTCATTTTTGTGGGGGTTGCATTCCTTGCCCATGGGTGCACGCAGCATCTGGGCAAAATCACCAATATTTAAAGGCATTTAGGCGCTATTTAACCTTTAGCAACAACAAGCCCATGTCGGCGGAGTCGATCATGCCGTTGGCGTCCATGTCGCCGATGCCGTGCAGTGGTTCAACGCCGATCATGTCAAGCAAGATTCCCATGTCGCTGTCGTCAATGACGCCGTTGAGATCAAGATCGCCACCGCGCAACTGACAGATGTCCGCCTCGCCGTTGAGATCAAGATCGATCGCCGTCACGCTTCCCGCAGGCGCAACTGGCGCATCTGGCGCATCGGAACTCTGCGTTTTCGCGCAATCAACATCCGCATCGGGTTGCGTGATTATGGTTTGCAAATACAACTGAACGCCCATTGGCGCCGCGGCAACAGTTTCATCCTCAGCGTTGGTGGCCAATTGTCCAGCGGTTGTGTCACTGGCTTTGTTCACTTTGCCCGCAACCACGCCGCCGCCGTTGTTATTGCCGCCAGCGATTTCATCTCCAGCGAATGACGCTGTGTATGTGAAGCCGCTCGCCTTGGTCGCGGTTCCGCCAACAGTGGTCACGGTCACGCTCTTGGCGCCCACGGTTCCCGCTGGTGTTCTTGCTGTGATTGAAGTGGCGCTTACAACAACCACGCTCGTGGCCGCAACGCCGTTCACTTTCACACTAGTCGCGCCCGTTAAGTTGCTGCCCGTAATTGTGATCGCTGTATTGCCACTTGTTGGACCCGATGTTGGCGAGATCGAAGTAATTGTTGGCGCGGCGATGTAGGTAAACGCGCTCGCCTTGGTCGCGGTTCCGCCCACGGTTGTCACGGCCACGCTCTTGGCACCAGCGGTTCCAGCTGGTGTCTTCGCCGTGATGGAAGTCGCGCTTACAACAACCACGCTAGTCGCCGCAACGCCGTTCACTTTCACGCTGGTTGCGCCCGTTAAGTTGGTGCCAGTGATTGTGAACGCGGTGCCTGCAGCGAGTGGTCCAGATGCTGGGCTCACAGTTGTAATGGTTGGCGCGGCGATGTAGGTAAACGCGCTCGCCTTGGTCGCGGTTCCGCCCACGGTTGTAACGGCCACGCTCTTAGCTCCGGCGGTTCCCGCTGGTGTCTTTGCCGTGATTGATGTCGCGCTTACAACAACCACATTGGTCGCCGCAACGCCGTCAACTTTCACGCTAGTTGCGCCTGTTAAGTTGGTGCCCGTAATTGTGAGCGCAGTGCCAGCAGTAAGTGGCCCAGAAGTTGGGCTCACTGTTGTGATGGTTGGCGCGGCGACATATGTAAATGCGCTCGCCTTGGTGGCCGTTCCACCAGCGGTTGTCACAGCAACGCTCTTGGCGCCCGCGGTTCCAACTGGTGTCTTTGCTGTGATGGATGTCGCGCTTACAACAACCAAGCTAGTGGCCGCAACACCGTTCACTTTCACGCTAGTTGCGCCAGGTAAGTTGGTGCCCGTGATTGTGAACGCAGTACCTCCAGCTAGTGGAC
>SYAD01000160.1 GCA_005789005.1 Planctomycetia bacterium
AATCCGTGGGTGATTTGCACGCTGTGGTTCGCGCAGTGGCTTATTGCCAAGGCCAACAACATCGCCGAACTTGACGAGGCTATTCCCTATCTTGAATGGACCAATTGGCGCGCCTCATCAAGCGGTGTCTTGGCGGAGCAATATCATCCCTACACTGGCGCGCAAATTTCCGTGAGCCCATTAACTTGGAGCCACGCCACGTTGATCACCACATCCATGCAATATCGACTGCGGCATGCGGAATTATCCGGCGCGCAAACCTTCGTTGCGGAGCGCGCCACAAGCGATGGCGCGTCCATATAAACAGGCATAATTTGGCTTAAAAATAAGCAAAATACAATTTCAACCCGCCCTTTGCATGGCGAGTGAATCTGCAATTTAGAACGAGCGAATAGACCCGAGTGAAATCTTCCAAACTTGAAGTTGCACAGATCATTGAGTCGTCCAGTCGCGCCATTGCTACTTGGACTATTGATCAGCACTACCGGGAAGATGACACCATGGAAACGCGCTACGGGGTGAATGGCCGGCGTATGTGGAACCAAGAAGTGCTTTCGCGAATTGCCCATCTTGCCGAAGCCATCGCGCTGGACCGCGAGAAAATTTTTATCAGCAACGCGCAGTGGTCCAAAACCGCTTTTATTGCCCGTGAACTCAACTCCAAAGATTTGACGCACAATTTAAATTGCATGCGAAGCGTATTGCTTGAACAGTTTCCAAAAGCGATTTCGGATTTGACCGCGCCAATCATCGCGAATGCAGTTGAATATCTGGCGACCCATCATGAATGTGTGGAGACTCCTTTGACGTATGCCGGACAGTCACGGGATCTTGCACGCATGTATCTCCTACACCTGTTGCGCCGAGATCGCAACGAAGCGGATCGCTTCATTTCGGAACTCTCAGGCAACGGAATTGGCTTCGCCCAAATTTGCGAGGGAATTCTGGTGCCAGCCATGGCTGAGATTGGCCATATGTGGCACGTACAAGAAGCCAGCATTGCCGATGAACATTATTGCACCAACGCGACGCTGGGAATTTTGGAGGTGCTTCGCTCCAAGACCCCCCACAAAGCGCCCAATGGATATCTGGTGGTATCCGCTTGTGTTGGCGGTGATTTGCATGATCTTGGAATTAAAATTTTGTCCGCCATTTATGAAACCGAAGGCTGGACCGTGGAATGCCTTGGCGCGAACACTCCGGCGCAAGAAATTGCCACCGCCGTGGGGCCGCAGGTTTTTCGGGGCGCGGCCGATCTTTTAGTGCTCAGCGCCACAACAAGCTTGCGCGTCCGTTCCATTCAGACTGCCATCACGCAAGTGCGCGCCACGCCAGCGGGAAAACACATTCCTATTTTAGTGGGAGGTCAACCATTTCAACACATGGATGATCTCTGGCAAGTTGTGGGAGCCAACGCCCAATCTTTAACCGCTTCCGCATCGCTTGAACTTGCGCTCCAACTTGTGATTGACTCTCACTTGAAGAAGCCAAAAGCCAAACGCAATTCTTAAAGCGATCAACGTGCATTGCGCGTGGATATGCTCACAAGTGAATCAATCGCGCGTCACAACATGTCCGCGGCTAAACTTGCCAATTCACTGCGCTCCGTGCGGCTGAGCGTGACATGACCCGCGATGCGTTGTCCCTTCATACGCTCAATCAAGTGCGAAAGACCGTTGCTTGCGGCGTCGAGATATGGATTGTCAATTTGTCCAATATCTCCAGCGAGCACAATCTTGGTGCCCTCGCCCACTCGACTGACAATGGTCTTCACCTCGTGCGGTGAAAGATTTTGCGCCTCGTCAACGATAATGAACTGATGCGGAATGCTGCGACCGCGGATGTAGGTCAGCGGTTCCATGACTAATTTTCCGCCAGCCACAAGTTGATCCATGCGCTGCTCGGCGGTTTTGCTATCGGCTTCATTGCCGCTGCCGCCGCGGGTTGAAAGCAAATACGCCACATTGTCGAACACGGGCTGCATCCACAGCGCCAACTTTTCATCTTTATCGCCGGGCAAAAAGCCAATATCGCGGCCCATGGGCATGATGGGTCGCGCCACAAGCAGTTTGTCAAAGCGTTCTTCACGAAGCACTTTGTGCATGCCGGCGGCTATGGCCAGCAGAGTTTTTCCCGTGCCCGCCGCGCCGATCAGAGAGACCAGGCGAACTTCATCATCCAACAACAAATCCATGGCCATAGTTTGTTGCACATTGCGCGCCAGAAGTCCATAAATCGGTTTTCGAGGACCCGTGACTGGAATCAAATGGCCAGTGTCGGAAAGAACGCGGCCCAGCCCTGTGTGACTTTCGTCGGCGTCATCTTGCAGCACGACAAATTGATTGGCCACCAAGTCGTGGGCTTTCAGTTCGCCGCCTTCAATAGTTCGAAAGATCAAGCCTTCCAATTGCTCAATGCTGAGTTGGCGCTCTTGATAAAGCTCGTCAATGGTTGCGCTGGGACAACTTAACATGGCGTATCCGCCGTAAAGCCAATCGGCATCCACGCGGTCGGCCTCAAAGTCCTCGCTGGGAATATCCAACGCGTCGCACTTCACGCGAGCGGTGATGT
>SYAD01000161.1 GCA_005789005.1 Planctomycetia bacterium
CTGATTTTGAACTTTGCTGCAATGGGCTTGATGATGAACGTGGACTAGGCAAATTTACTGCCAAACTTGACTAAAAGATTTCGGCATTTTCGAACTCCGTCCGATAGCGTAGCCGCCGACAAAGCGGAATTCAGCCGCCCAAAGCGGATTGCAATTGCAAAAGTGGCATAAGAATTCCCGCCAGCACAAAGCCAGCGATAATGGCCATGATCACAAGCAGAATTGGGGGCAGGGATTTGGTGAAAATTTTTATGCTGGAGTTGACTTGCCGATCAAACGCGGTGGCGGCGTGTAGAAGCATGCTTTCAAGGCGGCCGGATTTTTCGCCAATATTCACAATCTGAATCAGAAGCGGGGGGAAAAATCCGCAGCGCTCCAGAGGTTCCGCCAACGATTGGCCCGTGGTCACTTTCTCTTCCACTTCCTCAATAGCTTTCATAAGCACCGCGTTGCCAAGCGTGTCTTTTGTGATTCTCAGCGACTGCAAAATAGGCAAGCCCGCGCTCACCAGTGTTCCCAGTGTTCGCGTGAAACGCGCCACGGCCACATCGCGCAGTAATTTTCCCAGCAGCGGAGTTTTAAGCAGCGCGTAATCTTTCATGCGTCTGTGTTCGGCGTCTTGCAGCCAATTGCGCGCTGCGATGATTGCGCCAAAGGTCATGAGAACAAGCAGCCACCAAAAGTTGGACATAAACCAGGCGAAACTAAGCAAAATACGTGTGGGCAACGGCAGCACCATTCCTGGTTGACCCGCCAACGGAATCATAAGTTGCGGCAGAATCACGGTGACTAACAGCGTGACGCTGGCCAAAATTAATGAAGCCACGATCATTGGATACACGGTCGCGCCGATCAATTCCCGTTTTAATTCCACCGCGCGATCCAGTAAATCGGCCAACTGATGCAGGATTTCCGGCATGCGTCCACTGGCGTCGGCGGCGCGAGCCATGCCAATAATCATGTCGTCAAATGGGGCGCCGTAGGCTTTCATTGCCTCATAGAGCGGTTGACCAGCCTCAACTTTGTCAATGAGCGCGTCCAGAATCACGGGCTGAGATTTGCCTGGCGCTTGCTTGCGCACAATTTTTAACGCTTGCATTAACGGCAAGCCGGCTTCGATCGCGGTGGCAAGTTCGCGCACCAAGTTTGACATGTCGGAGCGCGAAAGAGTTGGGCGTCGAGGTCCCAACGTCATCCAATTGGGCAAAGTGAATTGGGTGGAACCTGTCAACGAAGCCTGGGATTTTGCGGGCTTCTTCACCGCGGCACGCGCCGCTGAAGTCGGAGCCTCGTCCGATTCAACTTTCAGAGGGGTCAGTCCGCGGCTTTGCACCATGCGCAGAGCGGATGCCCGATCCGAGGCCACAACGACTCCGCTTGACTCAACGCCGCCGCGATCCAAGCCGTCATAACGCCAAGACGCCATTGATTATTCCCCGTCCACATCTTGCGTGGCGCGCAGAACTTCCGCCATGGTGGTTTCGCCACCTATGGCTTTCGTCATGCCGTCCTCACGCATGGAAATAAATCCTTCATCCACCAACCTTCGCAGCTCCATGACGGATTGATTTTCCGCCACCGCCGCGCGCAAGATGGGATTCATTCGCACCAATTCAAAGAAACCTAAACGGCCGCGGAAACCGCTTCCAGAGCAAACTTCACACCCGGCGCCAACCGTGACCATGCCGCCAAAACGCTCAGATTCCGCAGGCGAAACGCGGGAATAATCATTTTCTGGCATCGGCACTTTGTGGGCGCAAGCCTTGCACACCTTGCGACCGAGTCGTTGCGCCAACACGCCTTCCAACACGCTGGCAATCAAATATGGTTCCGCGCCCATGTCCACAATTCGACCCACGCTGGAGAGGGCGTCGTTGGTGTGCAGCGTGCTTAAAATCAAGTGGCCGGTGAGCGCGCTTCGAATAGCAATGTCAACAGTTTCAGCGTCGCGGATTTCACCCACCAGAATGACATCCGGATCTTGGCGCAAGATACTGCGCAAGCCACTGGCGAACGTGAGGCCACGCTTGGGATTCACTGGAATTTGATTGATGCCCGCGAGTTCATATTCAACTGGGTCTTCAATCGTCAAAATCTTTTTACGGGGGTCGTACAACTTGCTCAACGCCGCGTAGAGCGTGGTGGTTTTTCCGCTGCCGGTTGGTCCAGTCACCAACACAAGACCGTGCGGTTTGGAAATCAATTTGTCCATCATCAATACTTGATGCTCGTGCATGCCCAAGCTCTTAAGATCAAGCGGCAGCGATGACTTGTCCAGAATACGCATGACCACGCTTTCACCGTAAATGGTTGGCACGGTGGACACGCGCAGGTCGACCTTGCGTCCTTCAAATCGCAAAGTGATGTGGCCGTCTTGGGGAACATAGCGCTCGGCGATGTTCATCATGGCCATGATTTTGATGCGTCCAATGATGGCGGGTTGCAAATGTTTTGGCGGACCTTGTTGCGCGACCAACACGCCGTCAATACGATATTTTACCTTTAATTCGCCTTCAAATGGCTCAATATGAATATCACTGGTGCGCTTTTGAATGGCTTCAAGAATCAACAGGTTGACCAAGTTGACCAACGTGGGCTGCTCAGCCATGCGATGCACGTCGTCGGTTTGAATGGCGTCAAGATTTTGCTCGACTTCATCCCGGCTCTCATTGTTGCCGGCCAAACTTTCAGCCATGCGCGACGCGGTCACGCCATACGATTGCCGCATCAGTTCGCCGAAAGCTTCGGGCGCAACACCAACGCGCTCGATGGGCATGTTGGCAATGGTGGCCGCTTCATCAACAGCGTGAAGATCAAATGGATCCGCCATGGCGGCGCGCAAGTTGCCCGCGGTAATTGACAGCGGAACAATGCGCAGTCGCACGGCCACTTCAGATGGAATTAATCGAACAGCGTCGGCATCGGACGCCATTGGTTTTGCGAGCCAAGTAAAACCAGCCGCGGCGCAGCGCTCTTGCGGAGTGGTCGCTGCGGCCGCTCGCAACAAAGAAGCGACCGACGCCACTCGAGCACTCACGTCACGACTAGGAACATCTTCATGCACTGTGTTCGGGTGGATTACTCCACCGCCTTGGAGTCTTTGGGCGCGTTGGAATTCGTGTCTTGCGTATCGCCAGCCTTTTTTGCAGCGCCAGGGCCTTGTCCCGCGATGAAGGAAGCAGGCGGAGGCGGTTGCAATCCAGGAGTGCCCGCGGCCAAGCGATCGATTTGATCCTCCGAAAGTAATTTCAGCACGCTTTCCCGTGTTTCTTGCACTAATTTATTTTTTTCATTGCGCAGGGGAACCATTGGATCGGCCGGCACTTCAGGGGCGGTCGTTCCAGTTTTCTCCGCTCTCTTGGCCGCTAGGGCAAGAGTTTTTCTTTGGGCTTTCTTTGGTTCTTCCATGCGGGTGGTTTCAAGCATGCGATTTTGCAACGCCACGAACGCATCATTCCAACTGGTCTGAGCTGATTCAACTTGCGACTTTTGTTCAGCCGTGAGATCGTTCAGATTCAGAACAGCCGCGAAGAATCCCGCAAGAGAATCAGGCTGAAAAACTTCGCGATATCCTTGGGCTAAAGCGCGTGTCCGGAAATCTTGACCATGTGGGGCGGGAAGCATCGCGGCGATTTTTTCAATTGAATCATCTTGGATCTGTCGTACGTCAATGCGAGTGAGAATAATTTGATCTTGCAAGCTCGCGCCCGCGTTCAAATCCATGGTCCCCATCGCCTCGCTGAACTTTGGCAGCAGCGAAGTAATTTTGGCGTCGCGTGCTTTCAGCGCAACGTCAAGCGCAATTTCATACTGATCCAAAGCCGGCTCGGCCACGGCCACCACATCGGGTTGCAATTGCATTTGACGAATGACAAAAATCAAATCCACGCCTTCGCCCGCCAAATCTGAATCATCCAAGGATCGAGAGCGACGAACGGCGCGCTCAAATTTTGGCCATCGCTCTTGTTGATTCTCCGAAAGTTGGCTCTTGATACTGGACATGAGATCTTCGTAGAGGCGTTCCTTTTCAGGTGCCCATGCTTCAATTGGCGCAAGCAATCCGCGCACGTCGCTGGCCCCACCCGTTTGCTTGCGCGCATTTTCCTGCATCTTTTGATGCAGCGCGTCAGTTCCAGTTTTAAAGGAAATTTGGTAGTCCTCCAACAAACTTTGCACAATGGGGCGCTGCCATTCCTCAAGTTTCAGTGTCTCAACAATCATGGTCATATCGCGGGGCAACAGATCCGGTTTTAACGCTTCGCTGAAGCCAGCCTTACCGCCAAATTGCGCCATTGCAGCAGGGGCAAGAAGAAGGGAGATGATGACGATTGTGGTTCGCAAACGATTCATGAAGAACTCCATCGAGATTGTTGGAAGTAGGGGGCAAAAAAAGTTTGGACGCGGGAAGGACAACGTGAGATGTGAATATTTCATTCGGGCAAATGGCAATTTCTTGAACAAAATCTTGGATCC
>SYAD01000162.1 GCA_005789005.1 Planctomycetia bacterium
ATCTACCTGCACCAATTCAAGAGAAAGGCACGACTGACCCCGCAACTCCAACACAATGCGCTTGCCCACAATGGTGAGCAACTTTTGCACGGCGTTTATATCCGCATCGCGCAATTGCATGGCGGTGGCTATGCCCAAGCGCGCCAACTTGGCCGCACTGCGCGCGCCAATGCCCCACACATCGGCCACCGCGAACTCCGCAAGCACGCTGTCCTGCGCCGCGCGATCGCACAGATTCAACACGCCCCCGTTTATTTTATTTTTCTTGGCGGCACGATTGGCTACTTTGGCAAGCACCTTGGTTGGACCAATTCCAATCGCAGTTGGGATTCCGGTATCGCGGCGCACCACGCGGCGAATCTCGCGCGCGTAGTCGGCAAGATCGCGTCCCGCAAAGCCGCCAAGCGACAAGAACGCTTCATCAATGCTGTACACCTCCAACTCCGGCGTGAACTGCGCAAGCGTGGTCATCATGCGCGCGGACATGTCGCCATACAGCGCGTAGTTGGATGAATACACGCGCACGCGGTGGCGCTTGATCATGTCGCCAATCAAGTGCAGCGGATCGCCCATCTTTATGCCGATGGCCTTGGCCTCATCGGTGCGCGAAATCACGCAACCGTCGTTGTTGCTTAAGACAATCACGGGCTGATTGATGAGCGATGGATTGAACACGCGCTCGCAAGAACAATAAAAACTATTGCCATCCACCAACGCGAAGATGGGCGCGGGACTTAAAGTGTCGCGTGACTCGCGGCTCATTTGAGATTGTGGATCACGTTCGTGCATACGCCCACCACTTCAAATTGCATGCCATCCACAATGGCAATGTCCGCGTGCGCGGGGTTCTCCGCCTTAAGAATAATTTTTCCGCCGCGACACATGTAACGCTTCACCGTGAAATCGCCGTTGACAATGGCCAGCACAATGCATTTATTCTTGGGCTCCTTGGAGCGATCCACAATTAAAAGATCATCTGGGTGAATGCCTGCGCCAATCATTGAGTCACCCGACACGCGCACAAAGAAAGTGGCGGCCGGCTTGTCGATCAAGTATTCATTCAGATCGAGTTTCTTCTCTATGTAGTCGTCGGCGGGACTTGGAAACCCGCACGACACCGAGCAACCAAAAAATGGCAAGTGCACATTGGTTTTTACGGCGCGCGATTTCGCGGCGCGCATGGGCGCAGTTGTGTTATTGCGGGACTTGCTTGGCACGCGTCAATCTTAGCCACGCTACTTCGCGCCAAAGTGCTGCACTTAGCGCTGAAATCACCTCAACACCACGGGCTGCGCACCAACGCCCCCACAGCATCACTTCGGCGCAATAGCCTCGCTCATTTCACTGGGCAAGAAAATACTCTGCGCGTCAATGGCAATCCATCCTCCGTAGGGCTTCTCGTACTCGTCAATCAACAAGCACACAATTCCAATGCCCAGGCAAAATGTTGCGATTAAAATCAGCCTCATTTTGGTTGGCGCCACCGAGCCCATCAATGCGCAACTCATGGCAAGCAGCGTTGCGATAATGATCCAAAATCCACTGGGAGATTGCTCCATGGCAAATCGCAGTCGCGATTCGCGCAAATGTTCCACAATGCCCAAGCCCGTCCACGTGCGGGTACTTAAAAATGTTCCACCAGTAGGGTTCAGCGCTTGACGCATTTGCGTCAATAAAATTCCAGCCTTCTCATTCAGTCGCGGTGTTGATTCACCCAACTGCGGCCATTCATGATCAATCACGTTCTGAACATATTCAACCGCAAGACTTTGCGCGTTGGCGCTTTTTTCGCCGTCATTCAGTTTGGCAAGAACGCTAAAGTCTTGATACATCAATCGACATTGCAGCGCCTCTTCAGTGGCAGATTGGATCGCGCGAATGTAGTTCTCGCGCGCATCATTTAAGGTCAGCCCCAGCAAAAAACACAGCAAGCCAACTAGGCCTGCCACAAGACCATCCGCCAACTTTGGAATAGATGCGTCATTTGCCGCACGCCGCATGATTTTGTAGCCAATCACATTGGCCACAACACCAACAGTCACGGCCACCATGCATGTTCCCCCGTCAACCATGAACTCGCCCATGGTGTAACCAAAAATATTTAGGTCAGCGACGAAGATGGTTGTTGAAAGATGCATCTGTGTTTCAGTTTACTGAATCACGCCGCGGCGGAACCATTTTCTTGCGCCGGCGGAAGCTCCTCAAGGCTGGTGATAAACATCACATCAATCTCTTCAATGGGACAGAAACGGCCTTGACCAAGTTGCGGACGGGCAATAAAGACTCGTCGAAAAGGTGGAATAACCAAAGTCCAATCGGGTCGCAGAATGTCGAAAGATCGCCCGTCCACCAAGTGGATTCGAAAAGGTAAAAAAGGTGTTCGCTCCAAGCGTTGTTTCAACGAAGCGGTGTCCATGGCATGAATATAGACGCATATGGACATATATCCAAGAATACGTGCTGAATTTCTGAGGCAAGTCTGAAATTATTCCGCAAAATAAATGAGGTTGCCACAAAATAAATAAATTTCTAGCACTGCGTCAATTGTGTGGTTGATCACATGCATTCCCGCGTCGCAGAAAGGGTGGCACCACAAGCGAGTTTAGCACCCGCGCGAGCCCCGCTCGCGTGGGGTGCGTTGTCTGAGCGACTGGTGCCACCCTTTATGCAAAGCGTTCACTCGCCAGCAAGCAGTATTGACGAGAGCAGACTAGCCCCACAGATTCTGCAAAGCGTTTCACTCTCTCATCAATTCAAATCCCCGCCATGTACTCTTCATGCGTGCCAACCATGCAAACTGAATTTGCGCAAACGCAATCTCTCATGCAAACGTCGCAACCAAAGCGCCCGCTGTACATGCAACCCACAATGCTGGTGTTGTTGTCGCTAGGTTTCGCCGGCGGAATTCCACTTGAAATGGCAATGAGCATCATGCCCACATGGGCCAGCGCCGCGAAGTGGTCGGTGGTGGACATTGGATTGATCGCATTGGCGCGCTTGCCCTACACCTGCAAAGTGTTGTGGGCGCCACTGAGCGATCACTGCTCCATCATTGGTTTGCGCTGGATGGGCCGCCGCCGCAGTTGGCTTTTTGTGACGCAGTTGATTTGCTTGGGACTGATCGTTGCGTTGGCGCTGAACATGGATAACCGCGGCGGCATGATGTCGCCCAACGCAATTATTGTTTTGCTGGGCATGTTGGTATTTGCCGGCGCAACACAAGACATTGTTGGTGACGCATACCGCGCCGAAGTTTTGCAGCCACGCGAATTCGGCGCGGGTGCCAGCATGTGGGTTACGGGCGCGCGCTTTGCATCGCTGTTCGCGGGCGCGGGCGTTCTAATTGTGGCGGGTCGACTTGGCAAATCACCAGACACACAACCATGGGCGTGGGCCGTTGCGGTGTGCGCACTGGCCGCGGTTTCATTGGTGGGCATGCTCGGCATCTTCATAGGCCGCGAACCTGCGCGACCAGTTGGTCAAGCGCCGGGATTCACCGCGTCGGTCACGCAACCATTTCAAATCTTCGCCAGCCAATGGGGCTGGAAACTGATCGCGCTGTTCTTCTTTCTAATTTTGTATCGACTGCCCGATGTGTTGGGCGGCGCCATGACTTCGCCGCTGTTGGTGCAAGGCCTTGGCTACTCAACCGAAACAATTGGATGGGTGCGCCAAAGTTTGGGATCGGGCCTAAGCATTGCGGGAACAATTGTTGGCGGGCTCATGATTGCGCGTTGGAGTTTGACGCGCTGTCTATGGATCGCCGGCATTTTGGCGGCGGTCAGCAATATTGGTTTCTGGATTTTAGCCAGCACCTACGGCGCAACTGTCGCGCACATTGCGCCGGTTAGCGCGCCGGTGACATCGCTTCTGTTTGTTCTATCTATAGAGAGCGTGTGCGGCGGCTTGGCCACATGCGCGTTTGTGGCCTTCATGATGAGCATTTGCGATGTGCGCGCCACGGCAACGCAGTACGCCTTGCTGACTTCGGTCATGGCCATCGGCAACACGTTGATCGGCGTCCTCAGCGGCTGGATGCTGAAAAACTTGGATTACCAATCCTTCTATGCGCTATCGATTGTGGCGGCCGCGCCCGGCTTGATGCTGATTCCGTTCTTGCGGCGCAAGTCTGATTTGAAAAGATCTTAAATTATTTTTGGATTGCTATAGATCTGTGTGCCCATTTAAAATCAGACTGCACATTGCTTTGAATAAATCGAGTCGCATTGAATGTTTCATATCACACCAACGGCTTTAACGAGCCTTTGGTGTTTTTTCACCCAGATCTTGTTCAATTTCTTCAAGCGTACGACCCGCGGTTTCTGGCAAGAAGAACAGCACGAATAGCAACGTGAACATGGCGACGCTGGCGAAAATAAGAAACGTGTTGCTGGCGCCTAGTTTGGTGAGCAGGGTTAGAAAAGTGGCGCCCACAATGAAGTTTGCAAAATAATTGCCGCCGCACGCAATGGCGTTGCCGGATCCGCGCGCTTGTAGCGGAAACATTTCGCCAATAAGCACCCACACCAATGGACCCATGCTGAACGCGAAGCATGCGATGTACACGATCACGCACACCAAGGTCAGCCACGCCAAGGTTTCCGCGCCTTCGCTAGTGCTTGGTAAATCACGGGGTGACGCAACATCCACAGATAAATCAGTCGTAGTGACAGCGGCTAAATCGTGTGGCGGAGCGGGATCCGTTGCTAATCGCTGGGCTGCAATTTTTGCGGTTTCGTTGGCGGATTGAGCACCGATTTGCTTTGCGGTTTGCGCGGCGGAGAGTGGCTCGGATTGTTGCGCATCTTGCTGGGAATAGTGTTGCGCGGATTTCTGCGCGTCGGCGTGATCAAATTGCTTGAACGCCAGACCTAAAATACCAAGCGACGCGACCATGCCGCTTAATCCCCAAATCAATAATGTGCGGCGACCGGATTTATCGACCATACCCATTGTTATAAATGTGGCGACAACATTCACCACGCCAACCACCAGTGTGGCCCACAGCGCGGCCTTGGCGTCGGCGAAACCCGCCTTCTGAAAAATGCGCGGCGCGTAATAAATAATCGCGTTGATGCCAATGAATTGTTGCAATACCGCAAGCGTGGTGGTGATCACCAACGCGCGGCGCGCGGCGCGTGTGCCAAACGCCAACCACCAATGCGGCAGACCTTTTTGAATATCTAAATCATTCTTAATGTCTTTCAGCGCGCGCTCCGCCATGGCGGGCTCCAGCGTGCGATCAAGAACTTTCTTGGCCTCGTCCATGCGGCCGCGTGAAGCAAGCCAACGCGGACTTGAAGGCATGAAACTCATTCCCACCGCAAGAACAACGCCAGGCACCGCGCCCAGGCCAAACATAATTCGCCAGTGCGGCGCGGCGGCAAGATCAACTATGTAGCTGACCAAAATTCCAATGGTGATAAACAGTTGATACAGCGTGATCATTTGACCGCGGCGATCTGGCGGCGCGATTTCACCGATATACAGCGGCGCAGCCACGGCGGTTATACCAATGCCAAGACCCACTAAAAGTCTAGACATGGTCAGTGTTTCGGTGCTGTTAGAGGCGGCGCTAGCGAAGGCGCCCACAACAAAGATTGCGCCGGCCAACATATTGGCGCTGCGGCCACCAAACCGGCGCGTGTACCAACCCGCGCCAAGCGCGCCTAGAAAACTTCCGACGAGAACGGCGCTTGTCACCACTTCCTGTCCCTGATCGCTTAACTCAAACTTTTTTTCTAAGAACAAAAGCGCCCCGCTGATCACACCAACGTCATAGCCAAACAATAATCCGCCGCATGCCGTCATGACGGCGATCAACATGACATAGGTATTTTTATTCATGCGCGCAGAGTAGTAGAAGTTGAATTACTCCACTATCTATCGCGCCGCGCGTTTAGAATTGCGTCTTCAAACGCAGCGCCAATGACACCACTGGACTGCCGTCGCCACTTGCGGGATTGAAAGACACTTGTAAGTCTGGCGACAGCTGCATGCTGTCGGTGATTTGCAGGCGATAGAAAGTTTCAAAAATGCTGGCGCTTGCCGGATCGCTGCCCGCGGGCTCATTACCGTAGTTGTTGTTGGGCTTGGTCCACGCATAGGCAATTCCAAAGTCGTCGTCGACACGGCCAAATGGTTTCACAATCGAAACGCCCGCGCTAAATTCCTGCTGAGCCACCGCGCCCGTGCTTTGGCCAAGTCCGTACTCCGCGAAGACACCAAGCCAATCGCCAATTTGTTGCTGCCCCAGAAATCCAATCATGGAATTGGTCTGCTTCACGCCAGTCACATTGCCGTAGCCGGCGAAGGACTCGTTACCCGCATTGGTGGTTCCAACGGTCACGTTGTAGCGTGAAAAGGCGTCAAGAAAATTCGGCGTCCATCCAACTTCAACACCGGCCCAATATAAACCGTCATTTATATTTTGAAATGAGTTGCCTGGATAATCAGCGATGTCGAATATGCCAGCGTTGACATAGATGTTGTCGAATGGAACTATTTGCGTGACAAAGCCGGGCGCATACGTTCCTTGCGCTGGCTGAAAAACGCTGTTGCCGTCAAATGATCCGTTAAGAAATTGGCGCGACTCATCGTTGGCGTAAAAGTTCAACATGAAATATTGATTGGGATGCATCTTGCCGACATTCATGATGAGTTTGTCGTCTATGAAGCCCTGTTGATAACTGAGAATATTCAGCGTGCTGTTATTGCCGTTCTGCAGCGAGTTCATGAAGAAGTACGTGCCCGATGCGCCGCCTGGCGTCCAATTGGCGGGCTGACCAATGACGTTGTGTTGGCGAAACAACATTTGAATGGCGCTAGTTCCCAGGCCCGGAGTTTTTGCCAGCACGGTGAGAAAGTTCACATCCAATCGGCCGATGCCCGCGATACTTCCCTGATCTGGCAACGTGCGCGAAACTCCCTGCACCACAAGCGTGTAATAAATATTCGACATAGTGCTGCATTGCTCATACAGCACGTGCTCCAAACCGCGCAGTGGCCGAAGCGGAAACTCAAGCGGATCTGGAAATATTGGATTGAGGGGCGTAAAACCAAACGGCCTGTCGGCGTGGCTCATGTCCAGTTGGGTTTCCATTGGCCGCGGTTCAAACAGCGGTAAGAAAATGCGCGGAGTTAAAAAGTCGCCACCAAATTGCGCGCGCCTTATTCCATCCATGCTGTCCCACGGTTCATAAAAAATCGGCGGCTTCAAGCCGGAATGGTCGGGCAAAATATAATCCTCCACTACGGTGGAGCGCTGAAATGCGGGACCAACCTGCGACTGCGCCATGACGTGCGCGGTTAGAAACGCGGGCGCGACGCATGCAAGAAATACGAAACGCGTTTGGTTCGTAGTTGGCATGAATACAGACTACATATAAATTTGTTTTTACTGTTGCGCCGGAAACGGAGTCCGCCGTTGCCGCGCAATGAATCCAAACGCAATCATGTTGCTATTCGCGGCGCTACTTCACCGTGACGACAGGCAGCTCAATGAAACTTTGCGCCTCGGGCGTGTGGTAAATACGCTGCGTGGCCTTGACATAATCCGCTGGTTTCGCCAGAAAAATGTTGGGCACAAATGTTTGCGGGTTGCGGTCATACAGCGGAAACCAACTTGATTGCACCTGCACCATAATGCGGTGCCCGGGCTTGAACACATGGTTCACCATGGATAAATCAAAGCGATATGCAAGTGGAACATTCGCGGCGATGGCCACAGGCGCGGAAAAACTTTCACGATAGCGGCCGCGGAAAATATCCATGGCGACCGGAAGTTGATAGCCGCCCATTTCGGGCTGACTTGGAACTTCGTTGGGATAGACATCGATCAACTTCACAACCCAATCACTGTCGGTGCCGCTTGTGGACGCGACCAAATTCACAACTGGCGCCCCGCTTATACGCACGGGTTCGCTCAACACCTCGCTGGCATAACTCAACACATCGGTACGGTCGGTCACAGTGCGTTGATCGCTCAGTAACCACTGCCGCCAATTGTCCGTGTTGGAAAAACGAATCGGACGCGGCACATACGGCACGGGCTTGGCGGGATCGGAAACATATTCGTCAAAGTTGTCGCTGGCATTTTTTGCGGGCGCCGCAGTTGCAGCGGGCGCATTGAATGACAAACCAAAATTTCCCGTGAGATACAGCGGCTTTGAAGTGGACGCGCAACCAAGCGCGCACGACACGGGCCAACTGGGCAAGCGATCCCAATGATTGTCGCCGGTGTTATAAATAAATACTGGCGGCGTGTCGGCTTTAGGCGCGCCATCTTTCAAGTATTGATCGAAGAATGGTTTTAAAACATCGCGGCGAAATTGCAGCGCGGTGTCGCCCTCAAACTTCAAAGGACCAAGCGCGCTGCCGTCGTAATTCACGCCACTGTGACGCCACGGACCCATGACAAGAAAATTCTTGGTGTTGGTTGTGTCCTTGGGTTCAACCGCGCGATAGCAATGAATGCCGCCCCACATGTCCTCTTGATCCCAGATGCCCTGAATCCACATGGTGGGAACTGTGAGCGGCTGCTTGCCCATGATCATGTCAAGCGCTTGCTCTTGCCAGAATTGGTCATACGAAGGATGCGCCACAAAATTGCGCCACGCCGGCAACTTTTCCAGGCCCGCCGCCTTTGCAAAGTCGCCCGCGGAACCAGCGCGAAGAAAATTGTCGTAGTCGTCGGGACTGGCATGAACAATTGGGAAACCACCAACGCGCCCCGGACCTTGACCCGCGAAATAATCCAAAGTGGTTTGGCGAAACGCGCCGTAGTGATACCAATCGTCGCCCATCCATCCATCAACCATGGGACTCATTGGCGCCGCAACTTTCAGCGCGGGATGCGGATTGATCAGCGCCATGACCACGGTGAAACCTTCATAGGAACTTCCTGTCATGCCAACGCGCCCATTGCTTTCGGGAATATTTTTCACAAGCCAATCAATCGAGTCATACGCGTCGGTGGAGTGATCGGTGTCGGTGGAATTGAGCGGACCGCGCAACGGCCGCGTAATTTCGTAGTCGCCCTCGGAGCCGTGCTGTCCGCGCACATCTTGGAACACGCGGATGTAACCGTCGGCCACAAACACTTCATCACCTTGTGGAAGCGTGGCCAACATGGATGCGGATTGATTACGCGTGGCGCGGCCAGTGGCGTTGTAGGGAGTGCGGGTGAAAAGAATCGGCGCATTCTTTGCGCCATTTGGAACCACAATTACCGTGTGCAACTTCACGCCGTCGCGCATGGGAATCATCACGTCGCGCTTTTGGTAGTCGAAGGCGGCGGTTGGGCTCTCAAGCTTTTGCGCAGTTGCGGGAAGAGGCGCCGTTGTTTGTGCAACCGCACTAATGGTTGCGAAACAAATCAAAGTTGCCGCAACGCATTGCCGAAACATTTTCAATGGGAGCATGAACAAAGTCTAGTGTGTGCCAACAATTCTCGAAATGCGCAAGCGCAATCTATGACACCAACCGCGCTGTGAATGAAATTAAAAATACTTAATCAGCACCACGCCGGCAATAATCAGCGCGACGCCGCCCAATCGCCATGCGGTGATTGGATTCTGCTGCGCAACAAGGATGTCGAAATGTTCCAGCACCATTGAGATGATCATTTGCCCCGCGACCACAAGCGCGAAGGTGAGCCCTGGTCCCAACTTTGGAAATGCCAGAATAATTACGGTGACGTAGAAGGCGCCAAGAATTCCTCCAAGCCATGCGTATGCCGGCGCGGTTCTGAGTCCGGCCAACGAAACACTTTGACGTGTAAGAAAAACATACAGAGCCACTGATAGCGCGCCAATGATGAAGGAAATCATCGATGCGTGAATGGGGCTTTGCGCGGCGTTTCCCAATTTTGTATTCAACGCGCCTTGCAAAGGCAGAAACGCTCCCGCGAGCAAGGCCAACAGAATCCAAAAGATATTATCCATACTCGGCAGTTTACTTGCACTGACGCCAAGTGCTTGCGCTACGACAACCTCATCAAAGGGCTCCAAATGAATGATCGACGCCTTCGCTTATCATTGAAACATGAACGAAATACTTCAATCCGTGGATCCCGCGCGTGGCGACGTTGTAGGCGAAGTTGCCATGACTGCTGTTGATGAAATTCCATCGATTGTGGCGCGCGCACGCGCCGCGCAAATTGCGTGGGGCGCCATGACTCCTGCCGCGCGAGCCACCATTATAAAATCTGCCGCGGCGCAAATTCAAGCGCATGCAACTGAAATCGGCACGCTGATCAGCCGCGAAATGGGCAAGCCCTTGGCCGAGGCGATTGGTGAAGTCAACGGCTGCGCTGCCATGCTTGCGCACGAAGCTGACAACATTGCCGCGGGACTTCAAACAGAAATCGTGAACGACGCCAAGGTGCATTCCGAAATACGATTCGACGCGCTTGGTGTTGCTGCATGCATCACCCCGTGGAATTTTCCGGTGTGGATGCCGCAGGACGTGGTCATACCCAGCCTTATTGCTGGCAACGCGGTGATTTTGAAACCGAGCGAAAAGACGCCGCTTTGCGCTGATGCGTGGGCCAAGCACCTGATCGCGGTTCTTCCGCCTGATGTGTTGCAAGTGATTCACGGCGATGAGCGCCACGGCAAAGCGCTTGTGACTTCTGATGTGAACTTGATCGCGTTTGTTGGAAGCCGCGCCGCGGGCAAGAACATCATGCGTGAAGCGGCCGGAGGTTTGAAACGCCTTGTGCTGGAACTTGGCGGCAAGGACTCGCTGATTGTGCTGGAGGACGCCGACATTGAAGCGGCCGTGAAATACGCGGCGCAGAATTGTTTTCGCAACGCCGGTCAAGTGTGCGTCAGTACGGAGCGAATTTTTGTGCACAACAAAGTGGCTGACGCATTTGAAACGCAACTGGCAAAAAGCGCAGACGCGCTTGTGCAAGGTGATCCCAAAAATGCCGCCACGCAAATTGGGCCCATGGTTGACGCGGCGCAGAAGGCGCACGTGCTTGGGCTGCTGAAAGACGCGCTAAATGATGGCGCCAAACAAATCGCGGGCGGTGATGCTTCAGGAAAAGATGCGCCAGGAAATTACGTGCGTCCCACTGTTCTAGCGGGCGTGAATCCGCGCATGCGAATCATGCAAGAGGAAACTTTTGGTCCAGTCGCATGCGTGACTCGGGTGGCCAGCGACGCGGAAGCGATTGCGCTGTCCAACGCAAGTCCATACGGACTTGGTGGCGCCGTCTTTGGCGAAACAAAGCACGCTGAAAATGTTGCGCGCGCGCTTGACTCGGGCATGGTTGGCGTGAATAAAGATTGCACTGGCGCCGACGGCACGCCGTGGATCGGCGCGAAACAATCTGGATTTGGCTTCTACCGCGGCAATGCGGGTCACAGACAATTCACGCAGACGCGAGTTGTGAGCCGTGCGAAGTGAATAACTAAAGCCTAAAGGCTTTGTAAAAATTATTTATATTTTTGTAATTGCGTACTTGAATTACTTGCATTTGCTGCGCACGGTGCTATAGTGGTCGTACATCCAGAGTATTGGGCGGTCTCCATAAAGCCCAAGCAGCAACCGATCCTAGTGAGCAATCACGGGGGACACGGTGCTGAGACCAGCCCTGAAAAGGGTGATGTGGCGAAGGTTTGAAACCTGCAGCAAACAGCACTTTCCGTGCATAAATGCTTCAATTCAAACGCTTCTCGCAAATGCTATCCGCGTTGGGTAGCCGTCCTTTTCAAGCTGGCCGCTTTCGATGTCGTGGAGTCACGACATGAGTAGCAGCAACAC
>SYAD01000163.1 GCA_005789005.1 Planctomycetia bacterium
GGCGATCACTGCCCAATCATGGACACATTTTGGCAAACCGAAAGTGGCGGACATTTAATCACGCCGCTTCCAGGTTGCACGCCGCTAAAACCGGGCTCATGCACTTTGCCATTTCCCGGTGTGGACGCCGCGATTGTTGACGAGCAAGGCAACGAACTTCCCGCGAACTCAGGTGGCTTGCTTGTCATTCGCAAGCCATGGCCGGGAATGTTGCGCGGCATTCACGGCGACCGCGAGCGCTACATTGAAACGTATTGGGGGAAAATTCCAGGCATGTACCTGGCGGGCGATGGCGCGCGCCGCGACAGCGACGGATTCTTTTGGATCATGGGCCGCATTGACGATGTGATCAATGTCAGCGGCCACCGCCTAGGAACTGCGGAAGTTGAAAGCAGTTTGGTGGGCAGTAAATTGGTTGTTGAGGCCGCGGTGGTTGGCATGCCGCACGAGATCAAAGGCACTGGAATTGCCGCGTTTTGCGTGCCTCATCCGGATTATGCGCACGCCGCTGACGACGCGCTTCGCCAGAAATTAATGCAACATGTCACCAACGACATTGGAGCCATCGCGCGGCCGGACATGATTCGTTTCACCACCACTTTGCCCAAGACACGCTCAGGAAAAATCATGCGCCGACTTCTGCGCGATGTGGCGGCGGGCAAAGAAACCACGCAAGATGTGACCACGCTTGAGGATTTCAACGTGCTCGCCAAGTTGCGCGAGAGCGAAGAATAAATTTCATCGCATGGAAAAATAAAAACGCCGCGCGCGAATCCGTATGAATTCGCCGCGGCGAGTAATGGAGCCGAGGGGAGTTGAACCCCTGTGCCGAAACGCCCTGACAAGGGCCTCTACGCGCGTAGTCAACTCTTTGATTTCGGATCACCTTCGGCTGTTGACCGCCTGGGATGACCCTATGCATACAAAGTGTCGCGGGAAACCGCATGCCAGGGTTTCTCCGCCAGTCCGATGTTTTTTGGATGACACTCCATCGGGCGTCAAGCGTCATCCATGCAACCTAATTAGGCTGCGAGTGCGTACTGCGTATTGGCAGACGTCTTTTTGCATACTTTTTACGTGGCCAGTATGCTCCACGGCGCGCCACCAATGCCTGGAATCGCCCGGTCGATACCGGTACGGCCCCGTGCAAACAAATCCAATTCTCCAAGTTTGCAGTGTAGCCACCTATGCGGCGCAAATGAAAACACATTTCAATTTTTCAAAGGCGATTCATGGGCAGATAAAAGTATTTTTGAATGGACACTGCAATGTTGCCAACGCGCCCACTTCGCCAAAGCAATGGTAAATGCAATGGATTTATAGCGAAACCGAAGCGAATTGAATTCGCCACGACTTCGGCGTGCACAAAGAGTTCGCCGCATAATGAACGCTAATTTATTTCGCCGCGGCTTCGGCGTCCACGGCGCGGAATCTGTTCAACGCGTTCAACGCCGCAACTTTGTAGCACTCGGCGAATGTTGGATAGTTGAAGACGGTGTTCACGAAATAATCCAAACCGCCGTCCAACGCCAACACCGCTTGGCCAATGTGCACAATTTCCGTGGCTTGGCTTCCAATGCAATGCACGCCCAAAAGTTTGCGCGAGTCACGGTGAAAAATAAGTTTCAACACGCCCTGATCGTCACCGCGAATTTGTCCGCGCGCGCTTTCGGAATAGCGCGCCACGCCAATTTCATAGGGGACCAACTCCTTGGTGAGTTCCTGCTCGGTGGATCCCACCATGCTCAACTCAGGCACGGCATAAATTCCATAGGGCCAATATTTTGGAATAGCCACGTGAGGCAAACCAAACATATCGCACGCCGCAATGCGGCCTTGCTCGTAACTGGTTGCCGCCAAACCTGGCGCTCCAATCACATCACCCGCCGCGTAGATATTTTCAACCGTGGTACGGTAGCGCTCATCCACTTTAATTCTTCCGCGCTCATCCGCGGCAAGACCCACGGCTTGTAAATCCAATCCTTCAACGTTGCCTTGGCGACCCGCGCTGGCCAACACAACATCCGTCACAATCACCTTGCCGCTTTTCATTTCAATGGTCACAGCGGGCTTGGGTCCAACCGAGCGGCTGACACTTGCCACCTCCTCATTCAAGCGGAAAGTCACGCCTTTTTTGCGCATTTGGTGCACAAGTTCGTCCACCAACTCAGTCTCCATGTGCGCGATCGGACGATCCACTTTATCAAGCACGGTCACCTGCACGCCAATCTGCGCGAACATGCTGGCGTACTCAATGCCAATCACGCCGGCGCCAATCACCACCATGGTGCGTGGAATTTTTGGCAGCGACAAAATCGTGTCGCTGGTGAAAATACACTCCATGTCCGGAATCATCTTCACAGGCATGGCCGCGCGACTGCCCGTTGAAATAAGCACAAACGACGTATGCAACGTGCGATTGATATCCATGCCTTCAACGTGAATTTCATTTGGAGTCACAAACCGGGCAAGTCCTGGAATAATTTCTATGTCGTTGCGGTCAAACTGATCCTGCACAACTTCGCTCTCGCGTTCCACCACCAAATCAACTCGGCTTAACAAGGCTTCCATAGTTGGACGCACGGGGCGTGTTCCCATAGCGTGCATGCTCAGGGTGATGCTGCGGCGGGTCATGCTGCGCACGGCCTCGCGAAATGTTTTGCTGGGAATGGTTCCAGAATGAATGCACGCGCCACCAATGCCCGCGCCCTTCTCCACAACGCACACGCGCTTTCCAAGTTTGGACGCTTGCACAGCGGCGCGTTGACCCGCTGGTCCGCTGCCAATCACAACCAAGTCATATTCATACATATCTGTCATAAGGTTGAGAGAGGATAGCGGCAAAGAGCGCGCTTTTTATGCGGCGGTCAATTCATTTGGTGAGCTTCTTATAAAGCTGCAACCAATCAATTCATCCGTTTCGCTGAGCAAAATCAACCATGACATCGGCCAACGCTTTGGCGCCCTCCACGGGCATGGCGTTGTACATACTGGCGCGCATTCCGCCGGTGGCTTTGTGCCCAGCCAATGCGGCAAGCCCGGCATTGGCGGCTTCCTTTAAGAACAACGGCTCATGCTTGGGATTGGCCGCGTGAAAAAGCACGTTCACAAAACTCTGGCATTCCGCTTGCGCGTTGGCTTTCCAAAAACCATTCGAGTCTCGAATAGCCGCCAAAACCAAATCGCTGCGCATCTTTGCGCGGCGCTGCATTTCAAGAAGCCCACCTTGACGAAGAATCCATTGGCACATCACTCCAACCGCGTGCATGCCAAATGTGGCTGGCGTGTTCAAGCGGCTTTCCGCTTTGGCGTGCTCGTCATAGCGCAACATGGCTGGCAACTTTCGAACGGGCGGCTTCAACAAGTCGCGGCGAATCACCACCATGGTCATGCCCGATGGACCAAGATTTTTTTGCCCCGACGCGTACAAGAAAGCGCAGCCCTTCAAGTCCAGTGGCTCCGCGTAAATATCGCTACTGGCGTCGCGCGCCAACCACGCGCCCGCGGCTGGTTGTGGCGGCGCGACCCAACGCGTTCCCCATACGGTGTTGTTGGAGCAGTAATGCAAATAAGTTGAGCCCGGCGTGGTCTTCAACTCGCCCGCGCGCGGCGTGCGGCTATATCCAAAGTCCGCGCCCTTCCAAATTTCATTGATTTTTCCCACCTCTTTGCCATCCGCGATGGCCTTTGAAGTCCACACGCCGGTGTCTGGATAATCCGCGCTCGCGCCGTCGGCTAGAAAATTAAGCGGCAACATTCCAAACTGTTGCGTGGCGCCGGCGGGCAAAAACAACACCGCGTAGTCCTGCGAAATATTTCCGACTTTGCGAAACGCATCTTCGCTCTCTTGCAAAATCTTCTCGAACAATTCGCCGCGGTGGGAAATTTCAAGAATGCCCGCGCCACCACCGCGAAGATCCACCAAGTCGGCTTGCAATTGCTCAAGCACTTCAAGCGGCATGGTGGCCGGACCCGCTGAGAAATTAAATACGCGTCCACCGGGCAAAGGGCGGACCGCGCCAGTGTGAACATGTCCTTGGGTTGCGTGACTCATGATTTCCTCACAATCGAAGTGATGCTTGCGCTTAATACATTTGCGTTGCGACGAATGGTGTTCATTTGTTCCTCTGTTGGAGTTTGGTTCAAGTGAATGCGCGCCAACGCGGCTTCGCCACCATCGTAAATAATATTTTCCATTTCCTCGGCGTTGATACCCGCTTGACCCAATGTGTAGAACACATGCGCCAACACGCCAGGACGATTCAAATGCCGCACCGACAACAACGTGGTGGCGGGCGTGGAACGCGCGCGATTCACGCAATTTGGCGCCGAACCACTCTCCAACCACTCGCGGATCACGCGCACGGTTTCAGCCGCCACGGCGTGGGCCGCCTGCGTTGTGGAAGCGCCCACATGAAATGTTCCGTACACGCCCGGCACCTTGGCAATGGCCTCGTCAAATTTCGCGTCATCTTTGTCCGGCTCGCGGGCGAACACATCAAGACCCGCGCGAATGCCGCGGCCACGAACCGCCGCCGCCAACGCCGCCTCATCCACAACTCGACCACTTGAAGTGTTCACAAAAATAGAATTGGGTTTCATGGCGTTCAAAAACTTCTCGCCAATCAACAAGTCCGTCTCCTCGTGCACGGCCAAACTTACGCTCACCACATCGGCCAACTTTGCCAAGTTGACAATGTTGGCGCAGAAGTGCACGCCCGCCGCGTCGGCTTTCTCCTCCGTGAGTTGACGGCTCCACGCCACAACACTCATGCCAAATGCTTTGGCGCGCCGCGCGATTTCCATTCCAACTTGTCCCAAACCAATCACGCCAAGAGTGCGTCCATGCAAACCCGCGGCCTGCAAATATTCTTTGCGCTTCCATAATCCGTTGCGCATTTCAATCACTTGATCAGGCAAGCGACGATCACACGCAAGAATGTGCGCCCACGCCAACTCCGCCACCGCATTGGCATTTCGCCCGGGGCAATTGGCCACAAATACGCCGCGACGACTTGCCGCGCCCAGATCAATTTCATCCACGCCGGCGCCCGCTTGCACCACCAAAGCAAGTTTGGGGCTGGCTTCGATCGCGGCTTCATTCACAAGAGTTTCGCGCACCACCAACACTTCAGCTTGCGTTTCCGCAAGGCGCTTGGCCAAATCTTTGGAGGCCAGCTCTGGTTCATACACAACTTCGCAACCCAAGTCTTGAATGGCTTGAACACCGTTGCCACCAATGGTGTCGGCCACTAAAACCTTCACGGTGATTTTTGGAAGTGAATTTGAATTTGCGCTGCTTCTGGAAAATACTGTCATAGCAAGAGTGTATCTATGTGGTCACAAAATCGACTGAATAAAAAGTCCGCTTGGTATGGTCGCATTGAAAGTTGCGGCGTGGCGCGGAATGCTTTCGTTGCCCCGGGCAATCTCTATAAGATCCGCCACGGACGCTCTAGAAAATATAAATGCCGCGTGCGCCTGCGCTGAATCCACATATTGCGTCAATTGCGCGGGACTGACCGCCGCATTCATGCTGTGAATTTGAATGGTTGCGGCATCCGCGCTTGTCTGGGTCCACGGAGTCAATACAGCACGTTCAAAGCGCGAGCGCTCCCAATTCACGGCGTTTGAATGCCCTAATTTGGCCACAGGCAAACGCCTTCGCGTCCAAAGACCGGGGCCAGAATTCATGCCGCTCGTTGTAGGAGGCGAACTCGCCATGTACGTGTCAAAAAATCCGGAAGGTGGATCGCCCATGTGCTGCTCGCTTGCCACGCCCACGGAATCTGGCAATTGCATCAAGCATGTTTTGAGCGACTTCGCGTCGCCACCCGAAACCAGAATGTGGGACGGACAAACCGCGACCCGATCAATGGGCGTGAGCGCAACGGCTCGAAGCAGCGGCGTTGCGCTTTCACAATGCATCTCGCGCGCGAACATTTCATCACCACTCAACACCATCAATAACTTGAGTTGCCCAACAAGCTCGGCCAACAGCGACGCGTTCTTGCAAGCCCATACCGTGTGCGTCGCACCATCCTTGCCCAAAAAATGCGTCAAGGGCCGCTCATTGGTGTTGTCATGAATCACATCCGACAACTCATCATGATCTTGATACGCCAACACGGGAATTTCCGCGTGCGCCGTCAACGCCAAATCCCTTTGCCAAGTCTGACGCGCGACATCGTGGTCCGAAGTTTGAAATCGCATAAAAGTTGACACAATAGTTGGCGACATTGCCAGCGCCGCGATCAGCGCCACGTTTTTTTCACCGGCGCGAACTTGTCGATAAACGTACATCTGTGGTTGCTCGTCTTGGCAAATCCATTTTTCATTTTTCATGCGCGCAAACAAAGTCGCTCCCGCGTTGGGCGCATTGAATTTCTCGCGCGCATCTGCGCCAATCACTTGCAGCCACGAATTGGGAAACGCAGCCAGTCTTCGCGCGGCTTCTTGCGGCGGCAAGCGCATGCCAGGCTCGCAGGATATTTCCGCGCTCTTGGCTGGAATGGGTCGAAATGCCGCGAATGGATGAATCTTAAACATGAAAAGACCTTGTTCGAAATAGTATCCGCCCCGATCAACCCCGATTTTTAATCAAAAATCAAGCATGTTGAGCTCAAAGTTCAGTCTGTGCGGGCGCCATGGGTAAATGAGTCTGGATTGCTCACAAGAAACTTCAGTGGGTTCTTTCAACGGTCGACCTCAAGGGTGGCTTCTGTGCGGAAGCCAATCGCGCTGGAAAAACTTTAGAGAGGACCGACATGAAACTTCAATTAAGCCACGCAGAGTCATTCACCCCTTCTTTGCATATCGAACAACTCCACTCACCAAACCGCTCAGGCGAACGCTTTGACCGTCTCGCCGCGCGCATGCGCAAAGCAAGTTTGATTTGGGCGCAAGCCGAACCAAGCTGCCTGCGATTTCCAAACGCCGATGAATGGCTCACACAATTGGTTGCCAACAGCTCTTGGATGCGCCGATCAGTTGATCAAGTGGTGACGCAGTGGGCCGCGAACAGTTGCGCTTTGGCTGTTGAAGCGATCCCGGGCTGCTGGGTGATTCCAGCCGGTAAAAAAATTCGCTCCGATGGAATGTCTCGGGGACTCGTTGTGGCCATCACAAAAGACGCCATCGGTCAAAACGGATCTTTGAACGCATTGTGCCAGTCCGCGGGCGTTGACTTTGAGTTGACACGCGAACTATTGCAACGCGAGCCAGCCATCTTGCGCCAAGAAATTCCCCGCATCAGCGCCATGCTGTCTTTGGTGCGCCCCGCCCCACTTCGAATCGCGAGCGCCGTTCCAACTGTGGAGGCACTGTTGCGTGCGATTGAAACCGCCGATCAATCCATCCGTGGCCACAGCGAACGCACATCAAATCTTGCCTGCCGTTTGGCGCAAGCGTGCCAACTCTGCGCAACGCAACAAGAAACTGCGCGCGTGGCCGGGCTCCTGCATGATGTTGGAAAGATTGGAATCCCCACGGAAATCCTGCAAAAACGTGGTCCATTGACCCCGGAAGAGCGCACTTTGGTGAATATGCATCCCGAAATGGGCAAGCAAATTGTCTCAGGCTTAGGAGGCTTGGAGCGAACCGTTCCAGCCGTGTTGTGGCACCACGAACGATGGGACGGCGCTGGCTACCCGCACGGATTGTCCGGCGAAAAGATTCCAGTGTTGGCTCGCATCATGTCTGTGGTGGATAGTTTCGACGCCATGCGCCGCAATCGTCCCTACCGCGACTGCATGAGCATTGAAGCCGCCCTGCAAGAAGTCCAAGATGGCGCTGGCGGACAATTTGATCCAGCGATTGCCAACACATTCGTTGAGATGATCAACCGCGAGCCCGCGCTCGCCGCTTAAAAAAATATTCAAGAAAATTGTTTTCACCCCTTGCGTGACACTTGGCATGTTGTCACAATCAACGCATGAACTTTGAGGCCAAGGAAGGCTTCGCTGGTACAGACGCCGCAGAGCATAAGTATAAGACTCTGAAGATGGCGATAGGTTCACTCGCCACATTTGATAGACACGTGTTGCAACTTCGCTGGGCCGATGATTTGTCGCGCCACGAAACCGCATTCGTGCTTGACCGAGACCCAGCTTCTGTGTTGGCGGCGGAAAATCGTTTGCGCGCTTGGATGCGTGAGCAAATTGAAGTTGCCGAAGTTGCCTTGGTCTAATTAGGCTATTGGCCAAAAGCGCCCAGCATCCGACCAAGATCCGAGGAATCTACAAAGCCATCTTTGTTGAAATCCTCGGGACAATCAACACACGGGCCAAATTTTCCCAAAAGCGATCCAAGATCCGCCGAATCCACCACCCCCGAGCAATTCAAATCTTCTGGAATGCATATTGGAAGCGGCTGCACCTTCATACTTAATTGCGCCGCTTGGGCCAAACCAAATTGCACGTACGCATTTTCCTTGGAGTAGAACGCTGGATAGTTGCCAGCCTGTTGCGCCACAATTGTAAGGCTGCTCAACGAGAAAAATGTTCGGCCCGCTTGGATACCTTGACGCAAATAATTTTGAATATTCGCGTCGGTCACATTCACTTGAAATGTCATCACGGTGTCTTGCGCGATCAATTGACCCGCGGAGAGACCGGCCACCTGACCGACCGCGAACACGTTTGGTTGCAATCCCTCGCGCGGATGGTTGGACATGTCCACAAAATTATTCGCGCTGTCATAGCACGCGGCAAACGCGTTACGAACGCCCGGCGACAAGGAACTAGAGCCACTCACGGCATACGCGGAATTTTCCTTGAATGTTGCCGCCGTGAATCCGCCACGAAATCCAACTCCAGCAAGTTCAATGGGCTGCCCCGCGTCTGGGTCATTCACCCGCCGCGAATCACCCGCGGGAAGGAACATTTGCCATGGATCGGAGGTTGGGTCGTACTGAACAACCATGTCGTTGGCAAATGAAATGGAAATCTCCGCCTCAATGATTTCGTATTGACCACTTCCAATTGGAACTTGCGCGCCCGTGTCAAAGGCCAGCAGAATTTGCCCATCGCGCGCGTCAAATTGGGCTTGATTCTCGCGGTCGCTTCCGAAAGTGGTCAGCACCGTGCGCGTTCCAGGAGTGCTGTTAAATGGATACATCCATCGATCCAACGCGGGTTGATTGAGTTGCACGTCAATCACATCCGCAAGCACGGGCGCGGCAATACCAGACATTAATACCGTCATTACAAACAAACTACTCGTCTTCATAAGGAAATGACTATATAGTGCTTCACCTTGTTTTTTCCACTCAAACATCTTTTATTTTGCGACACAGAACGCAAAGGAGACCCTGAATGTCCGCATTTTGATTCTTTCAAAGGCGCATTTCAGTCTGCGTCATGCAAGGCATTCACCTTGATTGAATTACTGATTGTGATCGCGATTATCGCGCTGTTGACCGCGGTTATATTGCCCTCGCTTTCGGGCGTGCGCGATCGGGCGGCGCAATTCAAAGAACTCTCAGCGCTTCGCAGCACCTTGACCGCGTGGAATCAATATGCCACCGATCAAAAGGGCGCTCTCATTCCCGCCTTCTACGGCAATCCCCCGCTTGATGCGCTTCCCGCTTTTTATGAGGACGGCAAGCCAATTCCCGCCGACGTGTATGGCAGCCAGCGCGCCGTTGTATGTCGATGGCCGTGGCGACTCGCTCCTTATCTCGGTCATGATTTTAAATCGCTCACCATGCAAGATGGTGATGATCAGGTCAAGCTCGCCTCTGGAAATGATCTGGGAAAATATTTGTATTTCTCCAGTTTGTATCCATCATTTGGAATGAACGGAATGTGGGTTGGCGGCGATCAAGAACGATACGGATTTCTTGCGGCGGAAATAAAAGGCCAACGAAATCCATTGGCAAATTTTTAC
>SYAD01000164.1 GCA_005789005.1 Planctomycetia bacterium
GCTGAAGCAATCGCACCACCGGCGACTACAAGTACTGAAACGGCCAACTCGGTGCTCTCGGCGCCACGCTCGTCATTGATGAAGTTTTTAATCCAGTTTGTCATGGGAGTATCTTTCTGTAAGGTTTTCAATCTAATGCAACTTGACTATTTGTCTACTTGCTACAGAAATAGGTTACGATTTAATTTTTGTTGATGCAAATTAATCTTGGTAAAAACGTAAAAGTTCATAAAATACACATAATAAAGCTAATTTAGGGTGTATTTACTATGGTTATCACACCTTAAACAAAGGTAAGTAGGTTAGAGAACTGAATTCTTGATGAGGTTTATGACTTCCGCGTAGTGCTTTGGTTTGCAGATCATTCTGGCAATTCTGGCAATTACCAAAATTGCCAGGGCCTATCGTTGGCAATGTCCGAAGCGGGCACGAGTTTTTCTCGCACCGCCTGAGCAAACTCAATTAGGCCAGTACCGGCGAGAGCGCTTATGTGCAGTTCAATTTTCAATTTATTGGTGTCTGATTTTAAAGTATCAGACATAGATTGAACTCGGATAATGTTCGCATGTTTAATAGCGGACCACTCTTGATTGGGCGCGGCCAGGGCAACCACAAGATCGGCGTTGAGAATTTCTAGTTGCGCGCGCGCGATTGCAACTTGGTCAATCGAGTCGAGTGATGGAGTTGAATGAGTCGCGCCAAAAGTTTCTTTCAAAATATTTTTTTGAGTAAAGCCAGGCGCATCAACCACGCGGCAGGCAAGACCCGCAAGCACAATATTGGCGCTTACAAAGTCGCGCGTGGTGCCGGCAATGGGTGACGTGACTGCGGCGGTTCGACCAAGCAACGCATTGAGAAGAGTGCTTTTGCCGGCGTTTGGAGCGCCAGCGATCACCACTGTGGGTGGATCAATCAATCGGCAAAGTCGCTTGCTGCGTGGAGCGTCGGCGGGGGTGGGCGCGCCATATTTTTTCCAGCGCTGTGGCTGCGCAAGCAACAGCGCTATGGCGTCCGGACTTGCCGCGCGCGCGAGCGTGCTCAGCATGCGCGATTCAATGTCGTTTGTTGTCTCCATGAAAATGTCCGCGGGAGTGAGTTGATTGGGAGATACAAAAGATATTCCAGCGTCGCTTATGGCGCGCACCAATCGTTGCCGCAAGCGTGGACCGCCATGAGGCGTGACAATGAGCGTGTTGTCGCTGGCGCGAAGCACAAGCGCCTCGTCAAGATTGCAAATGCGCCGCAAACTTGCGCTGCCAATTTCTGGAAGCGTGGTTGAAAGAGTTTTTGCAAGGCGATCTGGTTGCGCGCGCATGTGCAATACGCCCACGGCGCCAGAGGCCGCGGTTGTGAGCCAGCATGCGAACTCGCGAATCAAATTATTCCTCGTGCGCGTCAATTGACGCGTTGGTGTCGTGCGAATCTTCTTCGATGGATTTTTCAGCGGCCACGCGAATGCCAATCAGCACAAGGTCGGCAACATGTCGGTCCACCAAATCATCGCCGGTAAATAGCACGTCGGCGTCGCCACCCGTGACCACCACCATTGGAAACGCCTTGTAATGCTCGGCATAACGCTCCACAAGTCGGTGCATGGCGCCGCGCAAGCCTTCGTATACGCCAAGCAACATGGCGGCCGCAGTGTTGCGCCCGAAGGGTTCCTTGGGGTCTGGCTGAGCGAAGGCCACGCGCGGAAGGGCGGCGGTATTTTCATGTAGTGATTTTAATTGCAGCGACGCGCCTGGAATAATGGCGCCGCCGTGGAACACGCCTTCGCCATCCACAAAGTCCACGGTCATGGCGGTGCCCGCGTCAACCACAACAACTGCTTGCTTGAGCGAGTCGTAGGCCGCCGCGGCCGCGAGCAAGCGATCTTGGCCAGGATTGGCGCCAGCATCCAAACACACACCAATTGGAATGGGCAACTCTTTTCCTATGCGCAGCACCTCGGTCTTCAAGCGCATCTCAATTTTTATTTTCAGCGGATTTGCGAATGTGTCATTCACGCTGGCCAAAACAACAATGGCGTCGCTGTCGGACAATTCCGCCCACGCGGCGGCGATTCCATCAACTATTTTATTTTCGTTGGTGTTCTCAATATGTTCCGACGCGATCAATTTGCGATCCACAAAGCGCGCGAACGAGGTGCGGGTATTTCCAACTGAAATGGCGAGTAGAGCGGACATGGGAGTTTGATTCTAGGGAGTCTTGACGAGGAGATTTTCCACCGCAAGGCGCATTGAATTGATCACGGCGCAAGCCATTTTCGCGGGCTTTCCGGTGCCAAACACTTTTCCATTCAGGGACACGCAACTCGCAAGCACGCGGCCGCTGCTGCTGACCCAAATTTCATCCGCCGTGGCGAGTTCTGATTCTTTAACGGGGCGAATGGAAACATCAAAGCCAAGTTGCTTGGCCGCGTCGATGGCCAGAGTGCGCATGGTGCCGTGCAGGATGGATGGATCCGTGTTGATGGGAGCCGTGGCGACTTTATTTCCGCGCACAACAAAAATATTCGAGCTTGAACCTTCGCTCACAAATCCATCGCGAATTAAAATCGCCTCATCGGCGTGGTGGGCGCGGCCATCAAGCATTGGCAAAATGCTTCCCATTAAACTGGTTGACTTGATATCGCATCTATGCCAACGAAGGTCTGGTTGAATTGAAAGCGAAATAGGCGCGGCGGTGGTGAGTGTGTCAAGCGCGCCGTATGCATGGGCCATGGCGAACACGGTTGGTGGAATATTGTCGGGCGGAAGATGCGCGCGCATGGCGGCGGCGCCGCGTGTGATTTGTAGATACACGCACGCGTCGCGTAAATTTTCGGCTTGAAGAAGTTGCTCGCACAGCGACGGCAAATCGCGCGCGTTGAATCCTTTAATTTGCGTCTGTTGCAAACTGCGTTCAAGGCGCTGCATGTGAGCATCCATGGCCATGCCGGTGCGGTCAAAGAAGCGCACCACTTCATAAATGCCGTCGCCGAACAAAAAGCCACGATCAAGCGGGCTAATGTGGGCTTTTTCAAGCGGAAGTATGTGGCCATTCAGCCAGACGTTCATATCTTGATCTTAGCCGTTATCTAGGCCGTAATCCGAGTTCAAGTTGCTCCGCAAAATGGATCGGTTGGCGTGGGCGTATTTTATTTCTTGCGCGCGGCTTTAATAAAGGCCTTGGCGCGGGCGGGGTCGATTGGATTTTGCCAACGACCGCCACGCTTCAAGTCGCTGCCAACGATGATGCCGTCGGCAATTTCAAGAAGTTCGCTTGCGTTGTCGGCGCGCGCGCCGGAACCCACAAGCACGGGCACGCGCGACGCCTCTTTGACCAAGCCAAGTTGCTCAAAGTCCACCGGCTGACCCGTGGCTTTGCCAGTGACAATGATGCAGTCTGCGCCGCAGAAAATCAGCGTGCGGGTTTGCTCGGCGGCGTTCAAGTCGCTGGTGATGGCGTGACTGGCGTGCTTCTTCAATACATCCGCTGCGATCATGACGCGTTGCGCGCCCAACATTTTTCGGTGCCGCAACAGCGGTCCGGCGTCGGCTTGGTCAAAGATTCCCTCGTCGGCAACGGATGCAAGGGCGAAACCTTCGGCGCGAATAAACGCGGCGCCGCACGCGTGCGCCACGCTCATGGCTTCTTGATTTGCGCCAGCCAAAATTTGCAGGCCAATTGGAATTTTTACCGCGGCGCGCACGGAAAGCACGCACGCGCTCATGGCCGCCACAATTTCGCTGCCCACATGGCGGCGTAAATAAGGCAAATCATGCATGTTTTCAATCATGATGGCGTCAAAGCCAAGTCGTTCAAGCAACTTGGCCTCAATCACCGCTTGGCGCGCAATTTCCGATACGCGCAATTCAGAGCGTGGCGAGCCAGGCAACGCCGCCAAGTGCACCATGCCAATGAGGCAACGAGGAACTCCAAGAAACGAAAAATCTCCACTCATGATTGATCTCCTAAAAATAAATGTCGCATGTCTTCCCACTCTTTCGAGTCGGTGATTTTCAGCAAGTGATAATTAATGACATCCAATGTTTGCGGGTCCACTTCACTGGAAACCGGAAATACAGAGTACAGCGTGACGATTGGCGAAGGAAGCATGATTAGGCTTTCCCATTCAGACTGATTCATCAGCCAACGCAGGCGCACGCTTTCCCCCAACGCGGCGCCAATTTGTCCGCGTTCTAAAGCGCGCAAGCAATCGTCTATTGTCGCGTATGGAGTCATGTTGTATTTCATATTTTTCCCGTCCACGAAGGCCGCGGAATTTAATAACGCACCGCACTTCAACCGCAATAGATCAGTGGGGGTGTGAATTTCAGAATTGATTCGCGCCACGGTCAAGACGCTGGAAAGCAAGCCAGCCAAAAGGCTGGTGAGGGCGAAGGCGACCAGCATCCAAAGGCCGCCAGCGAAACGGCCGCGCTTGGTCTTGGGAACGCGATCGCCGTAGCCAACCGTGCTGATTGTGGCGGAGCTCCACCAAACACCCTCGCCGATGGTGCTCAAGAAACCACCACAAAATTGAGTTGTATTTTTTTTGCGCTCGACCAAGCCCACGATCACTCCAAAAATTATAAGAGAGAAAAGAACCACCCCAACAAAGCGTGGAATGATTGATTGCCAAATACTTTCAATGAGGTTGAGCAAGGGTAGATGCGTATGTTTGGCAATGGCGATGCTGGTTCCGCTCAGTTCAAACGCGTTCGTGAAATTCATGGTCAATTCAAATTCTGGCGTGGGGTCAACCGCAATTGCGGCAAAATCAATCGTGTTGTTTTCAACCGCGTTGATCACTTGATCCATGTTCTTAAATTCCGTAATTGAGTAGCGCAAGCCGCTCGAATTTGCGATGTGCTGAAATAGCGTGACCGCCAAACCGGACCATTGCCCACCGCCGGAACGAAACGCAAACGGCGCCATATTGAATACGCCAACACGAAACGGCGCGTGGGTTTCAAGGCGTTGAACGACGGGCATTTTCTCTTTTGGAGTTGGGCTGGAAGCCGCGATTAGAACTGGCGGCTGTTGCGAAGCGCTGGTGGCAGAGGTGGATACTGTTGGCGCCGTATGAAGGGTGTTGTTTTGGCTCCAAGCGTTGAGGCCGCACATGGTGATCAGGCAAGCAACTAGAAAAATGACGCGCGCGCTTGGCATGGCGGCTCAGGATACGCTTGCAGTCCAATTATGGCGATCGGTGAACTAAAAAATCGTGTGGCGGTGATCACGGGCGCAAGCAGCGGCATTGGCGCGGCCACGGCGCTGGCCATGTCGTGCGCGGGAATGCGCGTGGTCCTTGCTGCGCGGCGCGCGGATCGACTGGAGGTATTGGCCGCGGATATTCGCGCGCGGGGTGGTGAAGCGGTTGTTGCAGAAACAGATGTCGGGCAGCCTGGCTCCAGCGAAAAATTACTGGCGCACGCCACACGCGCATTTGGCGTGGTGGATGTGGTGTTTGCCAACGCGGGCTACGGCGCGGAGATGGCGGTGCACGACATGTCCATGTCCCAGATTCGCGAAATGTTCGAGGTGAATTTTTTCTCCGCCACAGAATTGATCACGCTTGCGGCGCGAGACATGATCGCGCAGAATCGACGCGGACATTTGTTGATGACATCAAGTTGTTTATCCAAATTCACCATTCCGTATTTAGGAATGTACGCCGCAACCAAAGCAGCGCAAGCCATGGTGACGCGCTCCATGCGCTTTGAACTTGCGCCACATGGCATTGAAGTTTCAAGCGTGCACCCAGTGAGCACCGCTACGGAATTTTTCCAACAGGCGTCATTGCGCGGCGGGATAGATCCCCAGGGAAAGATCGTGCCCGACCACGCGCCAAAGATGTTCATTCAAACTCCAGAGCAAGTTGCCAACGCGATTATGCGTTGCCTGCGCAAGCCAAAGAGCGAAGTGTGGACCAGTCTTGCGGTGCGCCTGGCCTCGGGTCTGATCAACGCGTTTCCAAGCATGTACGACATTGCCCTGCGCAAGCAGGCCAAGGTCATGGTGCGCAGCCGAAAAATGCGCGCAAATAGCCTAGAAAACTTGTAGATCAATCGTGGTTTCCCAACGGAGCAATTGGGAACTATCTTTCATCATCGGCATTTTATTTGAACACGTTACTTATTTTCGCAACAAAAGGATTCAGTCATGGCAATTCGAATTGGTATCAACGGTTTCGGTCGCATTGGTCGCTTGGTGTATCGCGCGGCGGTGCAGCGCGGGGGATTTGAAATTGTTGGCGTGAATGATTTGGTGCCCGCGGACAACTTGGCGTATCTCCTGCAGTACGACACCAACCACGGGCGATTTCAACATGAGGTGAAGGCTTCTGGCGAATCTTTTTCAGTGGCCGGCATGACCACGCGCACATTGAGCGAGCGTGAGCCCGCCAAACTTCCATGGAAGGATCTTGGTTGCACGTATGTTCTTGAAAGCACTGGTCGCTTCACCGAATTTGAAGCGGCCAAGGCCCACATTACCGCTGGCGCCAAGCGCGTTGTGATTTCCGCGCCCACCAAAAGTGAGCAAGAAGTTCCAACACTTGTCTACAAGGTTAATCATCAGCAATACGATCCCGCGCGCCACACCGTGATCAGCAACGCAAGTTGCACCACCAATTGTCTGGCGCCCATTGTGAAAGTGATCATGGATGAGTTTGGTCTTGAGGAAGGCCTGATGACCACTGTTCATGCCGCCACCGCGACGCAACCCACGCAAGATGGTCCATCAAAGAAAGATTGGCGCGGCGGACGCAACGCGTACCAAAATATTATTCCCGCAAGCACTGGCGCCGCCAAAGCGGTTGCGTTGTGCTTGCCTGGCACCAAAGGCAAACTCACGGGCATGAGTTTCCGCGTGCCTGTTGCCAATGTGAGTTGCGTGGATTTAACGTTTCGCACGGTGAAATCAACCAGTTTGGATCGCATTCATGCCGCAATGAAAGCCGCTTCCGAAGGTGCCATGAAAGATGTGCTTGGGTACACAGAGGAGGAAGTTGTGTCGAGCGATTTCATGAGCGATCCGCGCAGCAGCATTTACGACGCGCGCGCGTGTATTCAATTGAATGACCGCTTCTTCAAGGTGATCAGTTGGTACGACAACGAATGTGGCTACGCCAATCGTTGCGTGGACATGTTGCAAATGATGGCCGACAAGGACAAGGCGTGATGCCACCCGGAGGCGTCGCGGCGAAGGTCTCTTCCGGAATTCGTCGTGCGCGGTTGAACTGGATGTTCCGCGCGATGGCGGTGGTGGCGGCGCTTGGAATGCACTGTGGACTCGCGGCGCAGACAGATACGGCGCAATCGCCGGTGTCAAAGCCGCTGTATAAAGTTGCACCAACGGCGAACTTCGCGTTGAAGGATGAAACGCGCGCGAAGACGCTGGAGATGACGGTCGTCTGGCCACAGGCTCCATTGGAGGCGAACGCGAAATCGCCCGCGCAATTTCCGTTGGTCGTCTTCTCGCACGGACTCGGCGGCTCGGACGAGGCGTTTCCGTTTCTCGCGGACTACTTAGCGGCGCGCGGATACGTCGTGATTCGCCCGACGCACGCCGACAGCGCCAAGTACATGAAGACTCCGGGGGAATTCATAAGAGATCCTCGTGCGTCGGCAAAGAAGCTGGATCTGCGAGACCGAGTGCAAGATCTTGTGTTCATTCTTGATTCCCTCGCGGCCATCGAGAAGGGACCGCTGTGTGGAGGCGGAGTTGGCGAAAATATATTGATCGATCGTGCTCGCATCGCGGCGGCGGGGCACTCGGCGGGAGCGCTGACCACGATGCTGGCGACCGGCACGCAGGCGCGAGCGTTGGAAAAGACCCTCGCGTCGTATGCGGCAGGAATCAAGAGCATCGCGGAGCCGCGCTTCAAGGCTGGCGTGGTGATCTCCGGGGCGGGCCTGAAAAATAAGATGCTCTCGGAGGATTCCTGGAATAAGGTTTCAGTTCCGCTGATTTTTTTTGATGGTTCCCTCGACACATCCAAGGCGAGCGACGAAACGCCAGAGAGCCGAAAGGATGGCTTCAAATATTCCCGCGGCACCGTGGGCGGCGGTCCACCGGCATGGCTTGTGTTCATTCAGGGCGCAACGCACTCGAGCTACGGCGGCAAGACCAAGGCGCTGGCTCTTGACGTCGGCGCGATGGATCCGACCGATCCTCAACTCGTCTCGGCTATCACCAACGAAACCACTTTTGAATTTTTGGAAGCGTCGCTTAATGGCAGTCAGTCCGCCAAGGATTGGCTGGCGAACCCGAAGAATCTGCAGACGCTTAGCCAAGGCAAGGCCACGATCCAAACGAAGTAGCAAATTCGCTCAGTTGATTTCACTGGCGCGCCATGCTGGCACGGCGTCGATGTGCGTTTTTTCAGTTGCTGGTTTCGGAATGGCGGATGGTGAAGGTCCGTGCTGAGCGTGTGTCGGATTCGATCGCGACGCGGACGCAAGGCCGAATGATTTATTTTGTTAACGCACAAATTGTCAATGCATAAGTGCGTAGACCAATGACGCCGTTTCAATTTTGGAAAGCGAGCCGCCGCTCCAATTGGCCGCCACCGCGGATTGGTTCACGCCTTCGTACATCTTGTCGGCGGTGCAGTTGAACAAGCATTTGGCTTTGTTCACGCCTTCCCACACTTTGGCGCCATCAATATTGAAAAGAACCTTTCCCTTGTTCACGCCTTCGTAGACATTGTTGCCCGAGATGTTGAATACGCACTTGGCCTTGTTGACGCCTTCCCAAGCTTTGTCGCCGTCTATGTTCAAAATGCATTTTGATTTGTTCACGCCTTCATACAGCAAGTTGCCGGCAAGGTTGCATACCGCGTTGCCGCGATTTGGTCCTTTGTAAAAAATACGAGTGCCCATGGTTGTTGCTCCAAATAGAGTCGCGAGCAGCACTATGAATGCGGTCCGCGAGCGAATGGTTGTTGGCTGAATCAAATTTTTCATGAAGTGGTTCACCGGAAGAGTTTCTAAACCGTGGCAGAATGTGCCGCAAAAAATAGTTTAACAGACGGGTTTGCAATTCAATACATGTCCAAACAACTTTCATCTTGTGGCTGGCAATGACATCCAGTGACGCGTGTGCTTTACAAAACAAAACCAGGCCCCGCAATCGGGACCTGGTATTCGCGAAAATTTGCGACTGCGTGTGTTGATTAGTTGCGTTGCGTGCTGAAGAACAGCGGCTTGAATTCGACCAATTCCGGGGCCGTGTCCTCTAGATCGAACTCGCGGGAAATGTAATCGGAACTCCAGCCATTGACCCGCAGCGAAGCTGGCGTGGAGACATGGTGGGTGGAAATTTCCGTGGCAATGTTGATCAAGTCGTAGGCACGCATAGTGGCTGGAAGCACACGCAGGCGCCGCTCAGTGAGCGCCGACAAATTTGCAAAGCCGTAGCGTGCCGAGCAATCATCAATAAGGGATTGAAATCGATTCAGCACCGGAGCGGAACTTTCGGTCTTGGGCAACTTCATGATGAACGTGTGCAGACGCTGAACCTCCGCGAGCGAGGCCCACGAACGTTGCGACGCCGCGAAACGATCGCGTAGAACGCTGAAGCCTTCTTCATTGTCAAAGGTTGAAAGTGCCCGTTCTAAAACATGTTGCGGCTCCTTGCCCATTCGCACCGCACTGGTGAATGCGTTGGTCATGCCCACCATTCCGTTGAGGCAAATAAGTCGCAGCAAACCCAGATGCAATTTAGCGTCGCCCAAACCGTCAACGGGCACCGACATGGTGAATTGGTTGCGGAATAAATCGGGGCCGATTGGCAAATTAGAGTTGCCCGAACGCGGCCGACTTGAGCACATGAGCACGCCTTCGGAATAGAAAGTGCTTTCCACTTGGTAACGCTGCAGCAATTCGTAGGCGCTGTCAAAGTCAATCATTGGACGCGATTGTTGCGACAACGAAAGCAACTTTGGCCCACTTCGTGGAGCTCGCTCAATGGTGAGGCGGAACTTTGGATCGTTCTTTTTCTGCACAATGCGGCTGATGAGCTCGTTGGGAGTGAAGTACAGAAACATTTTTTCCTGCACATTCAGGAACAGTGCCAAGCTGTGCCAAAATCTTCGGCTGGGCTGGAAGGACTCGCCACCAAGCTCAACTTTTCCACGGAAGGCGTACTTGGTGTTCTTGTCGCCAACAGGATCCGGTTGCGTTTGCGGCACAAAGTTTAAATCGCTCAGACCAATGTTGCGTGTTTCAAATGTTGGAAACATGCCACGCGATTCTTTGGTGCGCAAAGTTTTGACATCGCCTGGGTTGCTCACAAAGCCGGGATAGGCCATGGTTGTCACGACTTCGCCATGCAGTGTGGAGTTTGGTGGAAACGCTGCTGGCCGCACTCTTGCCGGCTTTGCCGGATTTGCTGGGCTTGCTGGGGTTGGTGCGGGAGTTGGCGTGGGGGAGAAACTTGGATTGACGAAGTCGAACATGGGAGACCTTTTAGAAAGTGTGATTGAGATGAACTGAACTTGAAGCCTGAAAGACGAATGAACTAGACGTTTGCGACGCATGTGGTGCAAGCGTCTATAGATAGAACGGATGAATGTTGGAGTTGTGACATGGCGAATGAATTACTGGGGAATAACAATTGAGCCACGCGAACGAGTTCTTGAATTGCGTTGAATCCAGGACATGGAAGTGCTTGGTGTCAGGGGCTGCGAAATTTGCAACTCCATTTTTTTGGCGATCTCTTCAATGTTTGGATTAGCCGTGAGACTTTTCCATTCGCCATCTTGAAATGTGAACTTGTAGCGAGGCTCCGCGATTCGCATGAACGGAAAGTTGGTGGCGCGACACTGCACGATTTGCTTGACTGGAAATTCTGGAAATGGCCGCAGCACTCGGCCGCAAATTTGCACGGCTGGTCCCTTGGAAGATGGCCTGCAGAAGACGGTCTTCATTTGCGGACAATCAAATCCTTCGGCAAGCACAAGCATGGAGCACAGCACATCTAATTTGCCGTTTACATAGTCGGCAATTTGTTGCTCGCGATCGCTTTCGCCGTCCACCACGGCGGCTCGGGCGCCGCCTTGAGTCAAGATGCGGGCGCATTCATCGGCTTCTGATTTGAAACGAAAGAACGCCGCGGACTGGCCCCAACGTTGCGGGTCACTCAGCCAACAACGCGCCACGGATTCCGGCGTGTATTTATCCAAGCAGTAATGATCGAACTTGCTCAGCCAGCCTTCGCGAATCAGTTCGCGAATACTGACGTCGCGAATTACTTTTTCAAAGCACAACTTGATGCGGTCTTGGCGAAATGGCGTGGCGGTTAAACCAAGCACTAACTTTGGACGCATCATGGAATGCAGCGAAGCCATGCTCATGGCGCCGTCGTGATGGGCCTCGTCAACAATAAGTAGATCAACCTCCGGTGGCGAGCGGTCGAACATGGAAATAGTTTGCATGTCAACGTTGAAACCAAACGCGATATTTTCGTTGGAGGCTTGCGTGAGCAAATTGCGACGCATGGCGGTCCAACCAACTCGAAGACCATATGTGCGTTGCAGAATGCTGGCGGTGGCAAGGCCCATGAAGGTCTTGCCAGAACCGGTTGGACTTAGAACCAAAGCCGAACGCTCGTTGGAGCAAAAATCGTGACTCTTGGAATCATCTGATTTTGCTTGGTGTTTGCCAGCAAATGGATCGCGTTGCATGGATTGCCCCAAGTCTGGACAAATCTCTGAGTTGCGAAGCAGGTAACCAAGAGTCTTGCGAATCACTCGGGTTTGATACACACGTGCCCTGTGTGACGCGGTTTCCAAATTTGCAATCAGCGTGCCGGGGTCGGAAAAATCCATGCCCGCGATTTGTGAATGGTTTGTCGTCATTGGTCAACAATGAAACGCTTCATGCGAACTCTTGTGACACTTTGAATCTGCATTTATAGAAGCACGATTGTGCTGCCAAAGTGGCGGCGTTTTGCCTGGTTCCTCCGCCGCCGACTCTTTGCCATCAAACTGAAATCCGTGCTGTCACAGATGCAATTGTGAATCGTTTGAAGGGCATGAGCAATCCACAAAAAAATCCAAATGGCAATCCAGGTGTCAATCCGAGTGGCAATCCGAGCGGCAATCCAAGTGTTGAGGAGGCTATGAAGCAGCTGTTAAATCAAACCCAAGCGGCTCCCGAGGCGCCAGCAGTCGATGCCCGCGATGTTTCAATTCCTGCCCGAATATTGGTGGCAATGCGGTTGATTGAGTTGATGAAGGGCTCCCACAGTGGCAGTGCGGAATTGATGGGTGAAATGGCGAGTCAGTTTGGACCAGAGGCGATTCGGATGGTCCAGCGTGCTCAACGGGCTCAGCGAGCAGCGCCAAATCGAAATAGTCCGGAGCGGGTTACCTATGTGGCTGCCATGGAGGCTGTGCGAAATTATGTCAGCGGCGAGCATGCCTTCTTTGATTTCACAAGTGGTTCCCAGGCGAATTCCGTGAATGAATATGCAAAGGAATTGCAGGACGTGTTGAAGGCGGGGTTTCAGGCCAAGCCCGAGGTGAGGCCTTTGCCTAAGAAAAAATCCAAAGCCAAGGTGGGTGAAGATGTCGCTGGA
>SYAD01000165.1 GCA_005789005.1 Planctomycetia bacterium
AAGCCGCCCCGCCAAACGCGGCAACTTTTGCGAACTAGGCCAAATATCAAATCCACCCTCGAGCCCGATTGGAACCACTGGAACTTTGGCGCGGCGAATCAACAGCGCAACCCCCCGTTGAAACGGCGCAATGGCGCCATCTTCGCAACGACCGCCCTCTGGATAAATCAACAAGCAACGCCCCTGCGCCAGAACTTGCAGCGCGGCCTTGATTGCCGCGGAGTCGGATTTTTCTTTCAACGCAATGGCGTTGAAGGAACTGATCAGCGCGCCAAACCATTTGTTGTTGAACAGCGTGCTGCGCGCGATATAGGCGGTCTGACGGTCATAGGCCACGGCCGCGTGCGGAATTGGATCAAGAAATGATTGATGATTTCCCACCAACAACACGCCGCCCGTGCGCGGAATATTGTGGGCGCCAACCACTTTCATTCCATAAAAGATCCTGGCCAATATTCCACAAAACAGCGCGATGAAATCCCACCACATGGCTTGGATAAATTTTCGGCCCGGCGCGCGCCGAGAAAAATCGTGGAACATTAGCGCTGCACCGACGCGGTGGTTGTGATTGAAAGCCAAGGGCCAAGCCGCTCCCTGGCGAGAATTTCGAGCGTGTTCACCACCGCCTCAAGATCAAGATTGCTGGTGTCCACCCGAGTCGCGCCATCTGGAACGCGCAGTGGACCGACCGCGCGCGTTGAATCCACGTGATCGCGATGCTGGATCGCGCGAAGAATGCTGGCCTCGTCGGCGACATGTCCGGCGGCGCGCAATTGGGCCACGCGCCGTTGCGCGCGCACGCGTGGATCGGCTTCAAGATAAATGCGAAGCGGCGCGTCTGGAAAAACCACCGATCCTTGATCGCGTCCCTCCGTGACGAGGCGCGGATGAGCGTTGGCGATTTCCCTTTGACGGCGCACCATTTCGCGGCGCACATCGGAGCACGCGGACACCGGCGACACGGCTTCGGTGACTTCGGCTGATCGAATGAATGGAGTCACGTCGCGGCGACCAAGAAGAAGTTTAGGTGGACTTGATTTCCAATCGAACACCAAAGTTGTGGCGGCAAGCGCGGCGGCGATCCCCTCGCCATCGTCAATGGGAATTGAATGTTCAATCGCCAACAACGCGGCGGCGCGGTACATGGCGCCCGTGTCCAGAAATTCCAAACCCAACCGCACAGCCAACATGTGCGCCACGGAACTTTTGCCCGTGCCCGCGGGCCCATCAATGGTGATGATCAATGGATTCGTGGGGGAATTCATGCGGGTTCCGCTGCCTCCATCGCCGCCGACAACATGTCGCGCGCCATGCTGAGCGGTTTGATTGGATCACCCTTTCCCAAAAAATCCAGCGAGATGGAATTGACGTAGCCGACCGATCGCAGTGTTTCAATGCACTCGTCCAAACTCCAATCCGTGTGCTCGCCAGAGCTGGAAAAACCCATCACGCTTGCGGTGATCGATTGCGCGTAAGGCGCGAGCCTGCGCAGTTCTTGGCTTACTCCACCATTCGCCGCGGCGTGATGAAACGAAGGCATGGTTCCAATGCGGAAGCCTCCAACTTTTTTCACCAGATCGATCAACGCTTTGCCGTCGGATAAAAGTCCGGGCACGCTTTGCAGCAATAAAGTCGTCTCGAATTTGTCCATTTCAACCATGGCCAATTTAAGAGTTTTTGCGACCGCATCCACGCGCTCTTGCGTTGTGACATCGGCGAGGTTGATGGCGACACTGGAGCAACCAAGACGGTTGGCCGCGCTGGCCAATCGACGAATGCGCTCAATCACAGAGGCGCGATTGTCGGGCCTCCATAAATCCAAAGTGGGCGTTTCGATTAAAACCAGAAATGGACAATGCGCCTTGTCTGAAAGATCACGAAGCAGTTCAAAATCTTTTGGTGTGCGCCCAATCAATAAATCGGTGGGAATATTCAGACCGCGCAGACCCATTTCCTCGTTGACAAAGGTTGGAAGCTCAAAAATATCCAACGGTTTTTTCGCCCGCTTCATTAAAGGCCGGAGCGCGCCGACCGAAAGCGTTAAAACCATTTGAGCTAACATCTGCGGGTCTCCCTATTGATTCAGACAGGATAGCAAGCCTCGGGGACACTATGATCCTCCACCCCAATGGAGAACACAATGAAGAGTCCAGAACAAAGTCGTATTTCTCAGAGCCATGAATGGTTTGTCAATCACGCGGGGGATGTCACCGTTGGCATCACCCAATTCGCGGCCAATGAATTGACCGACATCACCTATGTGCAGACCAAGCCAATTGGAACCGTGATCGCGATTGGCGACGTGGTTGGCGAAGTGGAAAGCGTGAAGACCACCAGCGAAATTTATTGCGCCGTGGCCGGAACGATCACCGCGGTGAATGACGCCGCCGTGAAGGATCCATCTTTGCTCAACAGTGATCCATTCGGCCAAGGCTGGTTGGTGAAACTGAAAGTGAGCGATGTTTCCCCGCTTTCTAAATTGATGGACGCCGCGACGTATGACTCCAAGCATGTCGTCCACTGATCCAAATATCAGCGCGTGCCGAATTCGACTTCGGGGAGTTCGCAAGAGTTATGCCATGGGCTCGCGCAGAGTTGAGGCTCTGCGCGGAATCGATCTTGAACTTCTGGGTCCGGGCTTTCACGCGATCATGGGTCCATCGGGAAG
>SYAD01000015.1 GCA_005789005.1 Planctomycetia bacterium
GCCAAAGTCGCGCCAGCCAAGCTCAGCGCGAAATTTGTCGGCGTTGTCGCGAAATGTTTTGGTCTCATCGTTCATGCGCGTTTGCGTTGCCAGCCACACGCGGCGCACGGAAATTTCACCAAAGTGCAAATGCGCGCTCAACAAACTTGTGCCGCGAACGCCTGGCACATCACGGCCCACGCTGTAGTCGCCAACCGCTTGCTTTAAAAATGCGCGTACGTTGACCGCACCGCCAGCCTCGCCAGGCGTCCACGCGTCGGCAAGACCTTTAATCCACGGCTTGTTGGGCAGCAATTGTAAATCCGACAATTCAAGCGACTTGGGCCATTGCGTTGGCGGCGTGATTTTTGATGGCGCGGCGCGCGGCAAATCCGGCGCGGCAAGCGAGCGACAATTTTTCCAGAACGGCGTGAACACTTTGTACGGCAAACCGCTGCCTGTGCGAATGACATCAGGATTAAACAACAATGAAGATTCAAAGCGATGCAGCGAAATGCCGCGCGACTGCGCCGCGGTTTGCAACGCTTCTTCTTGATCGCGCACCCACGGCTCGTAGCGGCGGTTAAAGGCGATTGATGTGGCACCACTTTCTTTGGCAAGCGCCATTAACTCTTTCACAGTGTCGCCACTGCGCAATATCAAGCGCGAACCTTTGGCGCGCAGCGATGCGTCAAGCGACTTGAGGGATTCGTGTAGCCACCATTTGCTGGCGCCAGCGGGCGCCCATTTGCCTTCGCGCGCAATGTCTAGGCAATACACCGGAATCACGGCGTTGCCAGCGGCAACGGCAAAACCTAATGCGGGTTGATCATCAAGTCGCAAATCAAGTTGAAACCAAACAAGGGTCGAGCTCATTATTTTTCCGTGGTTGAAGTGGAATTCTTTTTCATTTTGCCCAATTCAAATCGCAACACGGATTCCAATTTGGGAAAGTCAAAACGGAATCCATGCTCAAGCAATTTCTTTGGTTGCACAAACGCGCCCTGCAAAAGTAATTCTTTGCCCATCTCGCCAAAGATGGCGCGCACCACAAATGCCGGAAGCGGCGCCAAGAATGGCCGATGCAGCACGCGCGCAAGTATGCCCCCAAAGTCGCGGTTGGATAGTGGCGCAGGCGCGGTGGCGTTGAGCGCGCCAGAAATATTTTCATTGTCAATCGCAAATGTGATCGCGGCGATCAAATCATCCAGCGCAATCCAGCTCATGCCTTGGCGACCGCCTGCAATTGGACCGCCCGCACCCAACAGAAATGGCGTGAGCAATTTCGCAAGCACGCCGCCTTGCGCGCTGATGACAATACCAATACGCATATGCACAACGCGAATGCCCGCGTCGCTTGCGGCTTGCGTTGCCGACTCCCATTCCTTGCAAATTTGCGCCAGAAATCCCGCGCCAAGCGCGGAAGTTTCATCAAATGGTTTGTCATCGCCCGCGCCGTAGAAGCCAACACCGCTGGCGCAGATTAATACCTTTGGTTTGTTTTTCAAACGCGCAAGCGCTTGGCACAATTGACGCGTTCCATCAACGCGGCTGGACAGAATGAGTTTCTTGCGCTGATCGGTCCAACGACCGCCCGCGATATTTTCACCAGCCAAATGCACAACAGCGTCGCAGCCTTCAAGTTTGGCAAGATCAAATTCGCCGCTGGTTTGATTCCACAAAATATCGCCGTCGCGCGCGCCTTTTGTTGTGCGAACAATGCGCCGCACAGTTTCGCCGGCGCAACTTAAAAAACCAGCGAGTTGCCGACCAATCATTCCAGTGGCGCCACTGATGGCCACTGTTTTGGCGGAGTGAATTGGTCTCTCCGCGCCACGGCGCAAATCATTGAAGGTGCGCGCATGACGAAATTGAAATTGCCGGTTGAGTTCGCCGCGAATAAATCCAGCGCCAAACCAGCGGCCAAGCGGCGGAAACGGCTCTTGATAATTCACGCAATCTTCAAGCGTGCTCTTACCAGATTCAAGCGACTGAAAGCGATGCTCATGCACCCATTTGTGAAACGGGCCCTTCTGCTGCGTGTCGCGAAAGCCTTTGCCCGGCTCCACGCGGTCATGAATGGCGTGCCAGTGAATCTTCACGGGACCTTTGCGCAACTCAATCACCACCAAACTGCCATTGGCAAGCGGACCGGAAGTGCGAATCACGCGCGCATTTTCCCACGGCGGTATCAAACGTGTCAGCGCGCCTTCACGAAAATGCCACGCCGACAATTCATCGGCGGACACGGGCATTTCACTTCGTTGATTCAATGTGGACATGGATGCGGCAAACTGTAGGTCAACTTTACACTTGAAGATGAGCGTTGGCATTCATACAAATCACAAAATATTTCCAACGAAAGTGCGATGCGTTCGGACCGCGCGCCGCACTATAAAATGTGAGATCTTGCTTTGCACAATTATAAACCTGCACTCCGCCTGCGCACCGCCATTGGATGCGACAATTCGGAACACGCAATGTCAAAGTCCCCGTAGAATTACTTGCACATGGACCACTCCGCAATGATCGATCTACGTTTGTCAGAAAGCCGCAAAGCCATTGACGCATTGGCCGCGCAGAAAGTGCGCGTGAATACTGCGATTGAATTGCTGACCAACACGCTCAAAGCCGGAGGAACGGTGTTCACCTGCGGCAATGGTGGTTCCGCCGCGGAGGCGCTGCATTTGGCGGAGGAATTGACGGGCCGCTACAAACTAAATCGCGCCGCGCTTCGGGCAATTTCATTGTGCGCCGACCCAACCGCGCTGACTTGCATTGCCAATGATTTTGGCTTTGAACAAGTGTTCGCCCGCCAACTCGAGGCGCTTGGACGCGCCGGTGATTTGCTGGTTGTGTTTTCCACCAGTGGCAAAAGCCCAAACTTGCTGCGCGTTCTTGAAGTGGCAAAGCGTATGAATATTTCCACGCTTGGGCTCCTAGGCCGCGACGGCGGTCCAGCCTTGGCGCACTTCACCCACGCGCTTGTGATTGGCGGCGTGGACGGCGCCGCCATTCAAGAGGCGCATCAAATGATCATGCATATCTTGTGTGAGGCGTGCGAACACTTCAGCGCGCCTATGCGTTGATGGCTTTCACATGACGTGTCTGACAGATCTTGTATCTACACTTTTTACAACTACAAAGCAACAATGACAACTTCCAATCCATCATCTGATCATGCGACAGTCGATTCGCGCAATTCTTCAAGTACAGCTTCCGCCGTGCGAACAGGATCGCTCTTTGGAACCATCATGTGCCGCGGAATTGTTCCCGCGTGGTTGTTCACCGGCGCGTTGGTGAAATTGCTTGACGGCACGCCCGCGCTTCTGCCCAAGCCAGTACGCGGCATGTACACTTGGATGGCCAACTTGTATGGCATGGGTGCGGAGGCGGACTTAACGCGCTTCTTTGACATAGCGCTTCGCGGCACAATTTCAATGGAATTCACGCTGGCGGCCGCCATGATTTTGCTACCAAAATTCAGCCGCGCCCTGGCCGCGTTGGTGTTGATGCTCTTTGTCGGCATTCTTACAAGCGTGGTTATTTCTGGCGACGCCAGTTGCGGATGCTTTGGAAGCAAAGGCCCGCCACCTATCGTGGTGTTGATCATTGACGCAACGATGTTGGCGTGCGTGTTGTTGTTCAAGCCCCGGCTTCCAACAACACAAGTCAAAAAAACTGGCGCGCTTGCGGGCGCATGGGTTGCGACAAGCGCGTTCGCGGTGGCGATTACTTTTGGTTTGCCCACAAAGATGATGGTGCAGGCGCAACCTATCGAAAACGCGCCGCCAACAACCACGGCAATTGCCTCGACACCAATTCCTGCGCCATCGACAACGACCGCAACGAGTGCAACAACCACAAGCTCAGCTACACCAACAATTCCTGCGCCAACGACTCCGGCAAACACAAGCACGGCCGCACCCATTTCAAAGCAATTGCCCGAGCAAACTCCCGCAACCGCGTCATCAAGTGCACCGTCAAGCGCATGGCCTAAACCGCCCGCGCAACTACAGCCTTATTACATGCCGCAAGTGGAGCAATGGGTTGGCAAGCCGCTGCGATCGCAACCATTGGCGGCGTTGATTCAGCAACCACTGCCCGCGAATTTGGAGCAAGGCCGATGGATTGTCATGTTCTATCGCAAAGATTGCGACCACTGCCACGAGGTGCTTGAAAAGTATTTCATGGTGAAACTGCCAGCGCCCACATTGTTGATTTCTATTCCAGACACAAATCCAGCGGCTGAGTTGCCCAATCCATGCACCGATTGCATTGATACATCGTTCATCAAGGGACCTGAATATGTTGTCGGCACGCCCATTCTTCTGTCCATAGAGAATGGCATTGTGAAACGCGTGTGCATTGACTCGGAGAATCGTGAAAGCCTGGAAGCGACGTTGCAGTTTCGTTAAGACGTTGATAAACACGCGCTCAACCAACAACCGTTGGGTCACACACAAAATTTCCCAATCTATTGGCGCGCGAAGCGATGAACAGGTTCCAATGCGATTGGATTTTAATGAATTTCAAGCGCGAAAACTTATTTGCATGCGTTCAGCCGAACATCATGCGCACTCACGCTAAGTGAATTTTTCCCGACGTGAAACACGCGCGGCTTGCTCACTCGATCGCGGATGGCTCCAACGACCACTTCTAACTCGCGCTCGTTCGCTTCAACGTCAAAGCGCTTTAGCGCCGTGGCAAGAAGCGCCGGTCCGTGGGCGCGCAACTGCTCGCGAGGCCATGGACCAACTCCCACCATCACGTGGCGCGCCGTTTTTTGCAGTAATCGCCCGCTTTCACGCAAACGCCTGCCCGCTCGACTTGCACGAACCGCGGCTCCTTTGTGAATGGACTCAAGCACCGGAAGAATTTGCGCGCGAATGCGGGCGCGCGGCTTGGCCACATTGGCGTTGGTGGGGTCTTCGCACCAGGGAATATTTGCGTGCGTCAACAGCGATCGTAAATCTTCGCGCGACACTTCAAGCAAAGGCCGCAATAAAATCACGCCAGATTTTAATTTTCGCCGCGCGCGCATTCCTCCAATCGCTTTTGGTCCAGCGCCGCGGGCCAACCGAAGCAACATTGTTTCAAGTTGATCTTGCGCATGGTGCGCCGTAAGCAGAGCGACAGCCCCCGCTTTCAGCGCCGCTTGGCTCAACGCCTCGTACCGATGCTTGCGCGCGCGATCAGCAACGCCAGCGCCCGCGGTTGGATGCACCTGCGAAATGCTGCAAGGCACATCCAGCCACGCAGCAACTCGCTGCGCGAACTCCGCTTCGCCCTGAGCCTCATCGCGCAAATTGTGATTCACGGTGGCAATACACATGTTCCAATTTCCCCGGCGCAATACTGCCTTGGTTAATAACGCAAGCGCCGTGGAATCCGCACCACCACTGGCGGCAACGCAAATCATTGCGCCCTTTGGAATTGCCTTGAACGCCTTGGTCAACACCGCCGCGCACGGATGACGCGAAGCTTTGAGCAAAGCGTCTGCAAGCGGTGGAAATTCTGTTTGTTGTGCAGGCGTCACGCTTGCAATGTTAGTCGAACACCTTACGCAACCGCGCGCATTGATCTTTGCTTGGCAGCGCTTGCAACTGGCGAACTCGCGATTTCCTTTTTCGATTCTTGCAGCGTGGACACAAGATGCGCCGGACTTTTCGCCACACGACTGGCGCCAATTTCCTCGGCCAAACCATCGGCGCGATTGAACACGCCGCCACCCACCACAATTTCCATGCCTGGCAGAGCGTTCACGCCTTTAACCGCGTCAATGATGGCGCGAATGCTTGGCGCGTCGCTTGCGGCCGATGCGAAGAGCACCAAGAAATCTGGTCGACGCTGATGAACCTCTCCAAGAATTTCGTCATGGGACACACCGCCGCCGCCAAAAGTCACTTCAAATCCAGCGGCTTCAAGCAAGTCCGCCGCGAGTTGCCCGCCCAAATCCTCGTTCTCGTTTGGCCCGCAGAACAGCATCACGCGCTGGCCATTGCGTTGCTGACGGTGGTATCCAAGCTGCAAGTGATCAACCACGTTGCGCAACGCGCGTGTTGCATAATTGAACGCCACTTGCTCAATTTGATCCTTACGTGAAAGCTTATGCAGTGTCTCATGAATCGGCCACGCCACGCACTCCGCCATGGTCTCGCTTGAAACGCCGCCAGCCAATGCGCGCGCGACAATCGCGCGGACATCCTCACGATTGCCTTCGATTAATTTTGGAAGAAGCCGATCGACAATCATGTCGGGCGAAAATTCGTTTGTGATTTCTGAAGTTGAATTGTTGTTCTTGGTTGCGTTCATGATTGGTGTCTTCCAAAGTGATTCGTGTAGACCTCTTGTCGAGCGAATCGAGTTGCTTCACCGCGACTCCGCGCGGCGAGAACAAATCGGACGCATGCATGCGCCATCGCCAACACTTGCGGATAAATGAATATCGGAACCTGCAATATGTGTTATGCGACATATAGGCTTCAATTTCAGCGTAAAAACAGGGTTTTTGAGTCTTGTCTACTGGCAACAAACTGAATGGCAACTCGCCGTAGGATCAATGCTATGACAAATACTGGTCCATCTTGGACCTCGGATCAATTAAATACCGACCCGCACGCCAATCCAGAGAAGGCCACGCGCGTGCAAAGCATGTTCAGCGCCATCGCGCCAAGCTACGACCTGAACAATCGCATTCACTCATTTGGTTTGGATCAATCATGGCGCAAGCGCACTGTGCGTGAAGTGGCCGCGCGCTTAGGTTCGCTGCGCGACAAAAATATTCTTGATGTGGCTTGCGGTACAGGCGACCTCACCGAATTGTTTTACAAAGCTGGCGCCAACACCACTGGTGGTGACTACACGCCAGCCATGTTGGAGATTGCCGAGATCAAGTCGCGCAAACTGAACAACTCAAGTGATCGCATTCGCTATGTCAACGCCGACGCCACAAAACTTGCATTCGAGAACGCGACATTCGATGTAGTCACCATCGCGTTTGGATTACGCAATGTTTCCAACCCTGACAAAGCCATCGCGGAATTTTTTCGCGTGCTTCGTCCAGGCGGCGTGCTTGCCATACTTGAATTTGATCAACCACAATCAAAGTTCGTGCGATTTTTTCACAACCTGTACACCGAGCGCATCATGCCGTTCACCGCGACACTGATCGCGCGCGATCGCTCTGGCGCATACAAGTATTTGCCACGCAGCGTTGCCACCTTTATTTCTCCACAAGGAATTGCTCGATTTGCCGCGGCTTCTGGCTTTCAAAATATCCAGCAGCACTCGCTGACATTTGGCACATGCGCCCTCACGCTGGCCTCGCGTCCTCTCGTATGATGAAATTCAACAATGCCATTTGATTCGCTCACCTACGCGTGGAATCACTCCGAACTGCTTCGGCCCGCGCTTGAAGGCCGCTTCGCCACCGACGCGCATTCTGGTTGGAGCCGTCTTGACACCAGCTTTGACACACTTGCGGAAGCCGTTCGCCCACTCAGTGGCGCGATTGTGTGCGGCATTCATTGCGTGACTCTTGGCGTGTGTGTTCCGCCCGCGGACATCGCCGCGGCCGTCTCGCGTGATCCATTTCGGCTTGTTGGTTTCGCGGGCATCGATCCAGTGGCGCACGATTGGAGTCAACAACTCGCCGTGGCTCGCTCATTCAACTTGCAAGGAATTTGTGTTGCGCCCGCCGCGCAAGGAATGCATCCATCGCACCCAGAGGCCATGAAATTGTGGGAGCGCTGCCAAGCCGAAGGCCGACCCGTGATCTCGCTTCCATTGGGTACATCCATTGGAAGCGCGCCAATTGATTTTGCCCGACCAAGCGCGTGGGATGAACCGGCGCGGCAATTTCCAAAATTAAAAATTGTCATTGGCGGATTTGGCTGGCCATGGACGGATGAATGCCTTGCCATGTTGACGCGTCATCCGCAACTGTTCACCGAAACTTCCATGTTGGTGGCGCGCCCTTGGCGATTGCTGCCGGCCCTTGCCGACGCCCAGTCACTTGGAGTGCTGGAACAAATTTTGCCTGGCAGCGGATTTCCATTTCACACGCCAAGCGCGGCTTTGCAAAGCATTTTGACCGTAAATCGCTGGGCAAACGAGGCTGGCCCACGCCTCAGCCCGGTGTCTCTGCGCGCAATCACAGAACGCAATATCTTCAGCACATTGGGAATCAGCCCACCGCTGCTGGCGCTTAAAGAAGTGACTTCACCAAATTTAGAACAACCCCTTTGAAAAAATCCCCACGAATATATTTTGCCTTTGCGTGCACCTTGCTCGTGGCTGGCGTGTTGCAAGGTTGCTACACAATTCAGTGGCCGTGGTCCAAGGGAACACGCTTGACCACCGCCGGCTTGGCCGCCAATCCAATCAAACTTCCGTTTGAACCCAAGCAATGCGTTTACACCGTTGAGCCCGCGCAGACCACATTTTTTCTAAGCGACTTCACGCCAAATGAACTTGCCGCGGGCGGTGACTTAACTGGACAAGTGATCAATATTCAACTGCTGTGGGAGCCACGTCCTGGCTACACGCCGCTTGATCCCACCACCACCAACGTGTCCATTCGACTTTTGGTCTTTTCCAATGGCGAGGTTGGGATGTACGGCGGCGGCGGATTCGCTTGGCCACGTGGAACTGCTGGCGAAACAAATATGCAACTGCGCATGACGGGAAGCAATCTTTCCCTGATCGCCAAGACAAAGGGATTTGTGGATTTACTCAGCCCCGGCGAAATGTTGGGCAGCGTGGACGCGACTTTCAATGAGCAAGCGGCCATTGTTCTGCGACGAACGGCCAGCCAACTTATTACAAACAAGTTGGGCGTGGTGCGTTGGGTGGATTCAGCGCCGATATCTGATTTGAATTTGGCGGCGGCAAATCAAACCTCACCGCGCTGAACTTTATATTCAATTTTTATTGTCGCTGATTGCATCCAAGAATTTGCACTCACAGTGCGCGCTTGTATTTCACTGCATGTTCTGCGCAGCTGAATTTCCCACAATTCGCTGGGCGATTTCAAGCATTTGCCGCGTGCACGCGGACATGGGCTCTGGCATGTCCGCAACAGCAACCATTTCAAGTTTTTGATATTCCCAATTTGGCGGCGCGTCCGGCGGTTGCGTCATGGCAAGTTCATGCGCAATTTCCCAAGTGGCAACCACTGGATCAAGAAACAATGCGTGCGCTATGGCGCGGCTCTTGGCTTGCACGCCACACTCCTCCAATAATTCGCGCTCAATGCCAACGGCGGCGTCCTCATCTGGTTCAACGCTGCCGGCGGGCGCAAACTCCCACTGATTGGGATAGCTGGCGCAATTGGCGGCGCGCAAACCAACAAGGCACTTGCCGTTGCAGTGCGCGACAGCGCGTGTGCCAAGGCCCACAAAGCCGCTCTTGATTCCCGCAAGTCGCACCGCGTTCATGCGATAGGTTGTGCGCGCAACATGAATGGTGGCGCCGCCGTGTCCATCACGATGAACTCCCACAACATGAAAAACCGGACCGTCGCTGAGCTTGGGATTGCGCTGGCACAACTCGCTCCAGGCGTCATCGATCAGATTCGATTCACACTCGGGAGCAAATGGCTCGCTCCCCACAAGAATTCGTGGCGGACGGCGGAGCCAGATCAAACGCGCAGGCGCATTGGCATGGTGCGGATTCTCGGTCAACGCATTTCTTTCACAATGATCAATGGTGGCTTGGCTGAACTGTTGACCACATCAATGCGCGGACGCGGCGTCGGGATCGTCCTGTAAATATTGACGCGGCTTATAGAGCACCACCACAAAGATGAACAACACCGTGGCGCCAATCATGACTTTGGTGAAAAACCAGTAATAATTGGCTCCAATCAGGGTTGAATTTCCACTGGCGTCCATCGTGAAACGGTTCACCGCCGCGGTGAATAAATTTCCAAGCGACACCGACAATAAATAAAAACTCATGATGAGCGACTTCATTTGCTTTGGCGCTTGCGTGTAACTGAACTCAAGGCAGGTGATTGATACCAACACTTCAGCCGCCGTGATGACCACGTACGCCAAAAGTTGCCAGCCAACTGTTGGCCAATTGGCGCGCTGGGTTGTGCCGTCTTTCAAAACCGCAACGCCCGCGCGAATGATGGACTTGGCCATGGCGGCATTCTTTATATTGTCGCCACTGTTGTCAGTGGGCAGCGCAAAAGCTGCCTCCAATTGCACCGCGCAGGAATTCTTCTCCTCGGCGCGCATTGCCTTGCATGTGGCTGACACATCAACATCGCCACGCAACATCATTGGCAGGATGGTCTCGTCAAAGCGGGCCTCTTCTTTTTCAATCAAGCCTTGCGCATACGCGGCGATGGCGAATGACACCACCGTGAGCGCGAACCCGATCAGTATTTTTCGCAGAGGCGTGAGCTTGATCACCTTTGATGCCAGTGGATAAATCACGTAGGCGAATAGTGGAATGTAAATTAGAATGAGCAGTGGATTGATGGCCTGCACTTGGCTTTCCAGCCAAACGATACCCATAAAATGCAAATTCATTTGCTGGGCTTGCTCAACCCAGGCGGAGCCGCCTTGGTCATACAGCGACCAAAACATGGCCACGAACAAATATAGCGGCACCAATTTAAAAATAGATTTCAACCCAGAGAAACCAAAAGTTTCGCCAAAATATCGCAAGCCGCGCGGCTGAATGTGGGTGAATTTGTTGCGGCCCATCCAGAACACAAAGGTGGCCAGCGCCATTAAAATTCCAGGCACGCCAAACGCCCAACCCGCGCCGTAATTTTTTAGCAACCACGGCGTGAGCAACGTGGAGAAGAATGACCCAAAGTTGATGGCGAAATAAAACCAGCCGAATATTTTTTCTATGAGATGTTTGTTGGCGTGTCCAAATTGATCACCCACATGCGCGCTCACGCATGGTTTGATTCCACCAGAACCGATCGCGATCAATACAAGTCCAGCCACCATCCAACCTTTGGGATCCAAGGTTGCACTCAACGCGGCAGACGGCAAATCGATCAGTGCCAAGCACAAATGCCCCGCGCAATACACTATGGAGAGCGCGAGAATAGTGACGTACTTGCCCAGGAACGCGTCGGCAATGATTGCGCCAATGACTGGAAAGAAATACGCGCTTGCAACAAACAGGTGCATCCACTCGCGCGCCTGGGTGTCGGTCATGTAGTTGGGCTGCCCTTGAGCCGACAACAAATACTGCGTCATGAACACCACCAGAATGGTCTTCATTCCATAGAACGAGAAACGCTCGGCGGCTTCGTTGCCAACGATATAAGGAATTCCTGCGGGAATTCCTTTGGTTTCAATGGGCGCGGTGCGATAGGTTGTGCTCATAGGTGGCACAAGTGTAAAGAAATTTTCACAAGCGCGTGTGAACGAGCGACCCACCGCTCAAAGAAAATCAATTTATGATTTTTTCACAAACGTCATGGTGTCTAGGTCTTTGGTGACGCCAGGAAATTGCAACACATGATTGTGCATGACCACATAGACGCCAGGCGAAACAATTTGCACGGCCAGCAATGCCTCGGTGAGATTTTGCGTGGCGTCGGTCTTGCGAAGTTCCCATGGACGCATGGCTCCAGTAAAAATAACGGGCTTCATTGGCGCGCCACTGGCGAGCAACCGCTCCAAGGCGCGCTCTCCACTTTGGGCCAGGCGATCGGTGCCGTGAACCACAATCACGCCATCGTGACTCTGGCATTGCTTCACCACTTCGGCGGCGATCAAGTCATGGTCGACATCGCTCATCTCCAAACTATCCTTATTCATCAGCGCCACGCGGGTCACGGAATCTACGCCGCGCAATTCGAGTTGCGTCAACATGACATCAAGCACGCTGACGTGATTCTTCAGCGTGCCACCAAGCTCCTCGTAAGTCTTCTCTATGGTGCCGCCGGTGGAAATAAGCGCGATTCGTTTCATGACTGATGAGCATAGAAAGATTCAGAAAATTGACTGTCTTGAATATTTGAAACAGCCATGGATCAACCTTCAATTAATCGATCCTCTGGCGCCAAACATGAAATATCCGAGCAAACCTGCATGCGCACGCTTAATCGCAATGGTCGTGGCGTGGGTCGCGGTGTGATCACGCTCACCTGAATCACGCACTTGCCTTGATAGCAAACAGAATCATCGGCGCGGCGCGTCGGCTTGGGGAACATGCATTTCAACGTCACGCCACTGTCGCGGGCGGAAATATTAAGGGGACTGAATGATGCAGTTGCGGAAGGCGTGGCGATTGCGGAAGGCGCTTCAATGTCATGCGCCGCCACATGATGGCCCGCGTCAATGTCAATGCGCAATTCAAATTCATCAAACGAGTGATTCATGGCGACCAACTCCATGCGAACAGGCGAAGAAGCGGCGCCTCCAGGCACACGACCAGGTAGCAACACGCGCAACTCATGCGCCGCCATTAAAGACCGCGCCGCGGAAGTTGCCTTCTGCGCAATTGCGCCACTGGCACGGTCAAGTCCGTCAAAGGCGCGCTCCGCCCACATTTTATTGCGCGTCAACTGCGCTAACGTAACTAAACATTGCGTGATCACACCAGCGCCAGAAGGAACCGCGCCATCATCAACGCCGCCGATGGCGGCAATACGACCGCTGTCGTTTGCAAGCGCCTCCACCCAACCCGAATCAGCGCGCCAAAATTTCTCACAAGCGCTTTGCACAATAGTCGTGGCATGCGCCAACCAACGCGGGTCATTGGTGGCCCGAGCCAACGCCAACAAGCCGGCGGAAAAACAGGCGTAATCCTCTAGAAAAGCAGGAACGCTCACAATGCCATCTTTGGCGGAGCGATACAGGGTGTCATGAGCAATTGCAGGATTGGACACATTCACCGCGGTGGAATTCACGGGCGAATGCTGATCATTTGGCGCACTTAATTGCGTCAACACATCATCAGCCGCGCGCGCCGCCGCTTCAATCCAGCGCGGCTCGTTGCACAAGCGTCCAGCTTCGGCAAGACCTTCAATAGCTAAACCATTCCACCCCGCGATAAGCGTGTGGTCCATGCGCGGAGATTTCCTAAGCGCGCGCTCCGCAAGCAATGCTTGACGAACTACGGTGTACCGCGCTGACCACTGGTCAAGCTCCATATTTAATTTCTGCGCCAACAACTGCGGTCGCGCCCGCAACACCAAAACAAATTTGGGTTCATCTTCCGGATGGTGTGGATCTCGAAAGTTGGGCGATGCATCTAGACCAAACGCGTCAACGGCCAAAGGCAAATCTTTTTCAAGTCCAGCCCGCTGCAGTGCGCGCACAACCTCGTGCTTGGACCAAATATAATTGAGGCCCTCTCGTCCATCAACCTCCGCGTCGATTGCCGCCATGAAACCTCCGCTGGGCAAGCGCATAACACCAAGCAAAAATTCTGCGAGCTCGCGAGTGACCGCCGTGAAAAATTCGTCGCCACCCACACTTGCTTGCCTCGCGTACAACAAAAGCAACTGCCCTTGGTCGTACAACATCTTTTCAAAGTGCGGAACGGTCCAAGTCGCGTCCACTGCGTAGCGGTGAAAGCCCCCATCAAGTTGATCGCGCACACCGCCCAACGCCATTGCATCAAGCGTGCGAACCAGCGCAGGCTGTGACATTTCCCCGCAGACAGCTTGCAAAAATAGCGACAACGAAGGCTGCGGAAATTTAGGCGCTCCACCAAAGCCGCCGTTGACCGCGTCATGAAATGTTAGCAACGCGCGCGCGGTGTTTATTTCCATGTCCTGATCCAGCGGCTTGCGATGCGCCCCAAGTTGCAACTCTTGTTCAATCAAGCGCGTGAGTTCATTGGCCTGCGCTTCTATGTCGGCGCGCTTGTGAAGCCACGCGTCCGACATGCGCGTGAGCAATTGTGGGAAACTAATTCTTCCATGCGCGGGTGTTGGCGGAAAATAAGTGCCCGCAAAAAATGGACGCAATGTTTTGGGCTCTAGAAATACATGCAGCGGCCAACCACCACTTGAACGACCTTCGGTGATGGCTGTGAACACTTGACACGCGGTCATCCACAGCGCGTCAAGATCCGGTCGTTGCTCGCGGTCCACCTTCACGCACACAAACTTCTCGCCCATCAAGCGCGCGATGTCTGGGTTCTCAAAACATTCGCGTTCCATCACGTGGCACCAATAGCACGTGCTGTAGCCAGTGCTCACCAACAATGGCACATCGCGCAGGCGCGCTTGCGCAATGGCCGCTTCGCTCCACGGATACCACGGCACTGGATTGAACGCATGCTGCAAAAGATATGGACTTTTTTCATTGGCTAAATTATTCGGGGCGTGCCCCGCCCCAACGTTCATCTGTACGGGAGATCCCGCATCCGTTGCGGCAATTTTCTGTGCCTGCGAAATTTGATCGTTGCGATGTTTGTGTGCGTCATCCATCACGCTGGCCTTTGAGCGGCGGGATAACTGCCCAAGACTTGCAGCGTAGAAACGTGCTCGCGAGCCGTGTTTAAAGCATTTTTCAGCGAATCGTCCATTTGATGCGCATCTGCGTCCACAAAGAAAGTGTAGGTCCAATTTTCACGGCCACTGGGTCTCTTTTCAATATGGCTGAGGTTCACTCCATGCTTGCGAAATGAATCCAACACATCAACCAAGGCGCCCGGTCGATTGGCGGTGGCGAACATGATTGTGGTGCGATCGTTTCCACTTGGCGGAGCGATATCGGCGCCCAAAATTAAAAATCGCGTGATATTGTTCTCGCGATCTTCGATGTCCTGAAAGTGCGCGCTCAAGCCGAACATCGCCCCCGCCACGGTGGAGCCGATGGCCGCGGAACTTGAATCACGTGCCGCTTCCTCGGCAGCGGCGGCGGTGCTACTTACGGCAATCAAGGGCGTATTGGGAAATCGTTGCGCGAGCCACTTGCGGCACTGCGCAAACACTTCGCCACGCGAAAAAATCCGCACAATCTCATCGGGAGATCCCTTTGACAACACGCAATGGTTCACCACCACCAAAGTTTCGCCGCAAATACTTGTGCCGCGCTCTTGAAATGCGTCCAGCGTTTCCACAATGCTTCCACCAATCGCGTTTTCATATGGAACCACGCCGTGACTGCAGAGTCCGCGATCGACCATTTCAAAAACGCTTTCAATGCTGGGCAGTTCAATCAATTCCACGCCGACGCCAAAATGCGCAAGCGTTGCGATATGGCTAAATGTTCCCTTGGGTCCAAGAAATCCAACCCGCGCCACAACGGGAACATCAACGGGCGCTGCAATAATCGGGGGAAATTTTTTGGGGTCACTCATGTACAACCACTTTCAAATAATCCGACGGCAAATACCTTCGATGAGCGAATCTTAGGCAAATTACAATTGAATCCAATAAAAAAACATAGCGTGAATCTCTCATCAAGTGGCGATCAGCATAACCGTGAGCCGATAGAAGATTGTGGTTATTCCCCTGCTCGCGCTTTCTTGGCTTGGCTCTGTCTTATCCATCATGAGTGGATCCGTGCTGTGGGCGTTTGGCGGGCGCATTGTTCGGCGCGCGGTTGTTGTGGCAGGATTTGTTGGAGGAATTCCAGCAGGCGTGTTGCTTGGCGAATGGATCGGCATCACTTGGCTGCCGCCTTGGGGCAGCGCCATCCTTGGCGCGTTTGCTGGCATCATCATTGCGTTGCTTGCGTATCGATTCGCGCTTGCGATCACTGTGATGCTTGTCGCCGCGCTAGTTGCGCTGATTATTTCCGCGGCCATCATTGACCGTGGTTTGATCGCCGCCGATCCAGCAAGAGCCATCGCCGAGCATCGCGCTGCTGGATTTACCGAGGCGCTCGCCGCCGCTTGGGCACCCAATGCAAGCGACGAGATCACACTGAAGCACCAAACACTTGATGCCGCCAACAGGTTTTGGAGCACGCTGGATCCGCCAGAGCGCACGCTGTTTGGCGCGTCCATACTTGCCGCAAGCTCGATTGGTTTATTTCTTGGTTTGTTCATGCGCCGCAGCGCCGAGATCGCCGTCACCGCAACGGCTGGAAGCTTGCTGATTTCTTGGGGGCTCTCGCAGTTGTGGGGCGAAGGTTCACCTCGACTTCCAGCCTGGGTATTTGCCACAACAGCCCTTAGTTTTGTTGGTTTTTTCACGCAATCATTTTTTGCGAACTTGCCTCAATCAAAGGCAGCGCAAAAATCCGCCAAAGTAGGCGCTTGACTGCGACGCGCATATTTTCCACTGCGCCATACATTCAACTCTGCGATAGGCTTTCATTGTGGTACGAAAAGAGAACAACGGTATTTGGATCACGCTCAAGGAAACCATAGCGGCACATCATGAGGATGTCTTCGCGTGCCTCACCACCGCCGACGGCTTGACGCGTTGGCTCACGCTTGCAGCCGAAGTGGATCTGCGCAAAGGCGGCACCATGAAGTTGGGTTGGGATTCCAAGTTCCGCCGCTCATTTGAAGTTCCAATTCTTGATTTTGATCCAGGCGGCAAAGTGACGTGGGGTTGGCCCGTTGGTCTTGATGATGAGGCTGTTCCCATTGAATGGGTGGTCACGCCTGAATCCGAGGAGGGCGCGCGCGTGATTCACCGGCATGGTCCATTTATTGACAACTCGGACATGATCTTGGTTGCCGCCAACGACGCTGAAAGTTGGCGTTGGTACATGTGCAATCTTCGAACTGTTCTGGAAGCAAAAGTCGATATGAGAAAAGAACGTCCGCTCTGATTTAAAAAGGAATCATCATGCCCCCACTTCGCACAATCTGGTTCGCCTGCATCTCGCTCAGTTATTCAATTCTCTTGTTTGGAACAGCCATGATCATGCCACGGCTTACAAGTCAAGGTGGTCTTGGATTTGGCCAGATGATTCTCCCTGGCTCGCTTGCAACTTTGACTTTAACGCTGACAATCATGTGCCTTTTGATCAAACGCAACTACAAAGTCGGAATGGTTGGAATCCACTTAGCGCTTCTTATGCCACTCGTTAGCACAACTCTTCTTTCCTTCAAAGCATGGAACTTGTATCAAGAAAGCACAGCTGCGAATTCTCTGACGAGCCAAGCTACGTTGCTGAGCATGACCTCAATCACAAGCATCTATGTATTTGTGACCATGATGTTGATTCGTCCCAAGAAGGAAGAAGCCCCCAGCACAATGGACTTGGAAGAAAAGACGATCACGAGCGCGCAATAATTCTCGGCGCAGTATTTCCAAGCGCGTTGAAAAAACAATTCGAGATGTGACGTGACCAAGGGTACGTAAATTTATCCAAACAGCGCGCGCAACAGCAACTGAGTAAGTCCCGCCGCCAAACCCGCGGCAAGATCATCAATCACAATTCCGGCGCCACCGTGAAATTTCTGCAAGCCACGAATTGGGGGCGGCTTGAGAATGTCGAACACGCGGAACAAAAGAAACGCGCTGCCTGCGGTGATCAGTCCATTATGTAAAGACGCCATGCCGCCCGCGGCAAGCGCCGGAGTCCACACCAAAACAAGCGCCACGGCCTGACCCGCCACTTCATCAATCACAACTTGCGATGGATCTTTTTTTCGAATCGCGCGTTCAGCGGCGTCGCCCCACATCAAACACATCACCGTTGCCACAAACGCCACGCCCAACATGGTGGCGATCCACACGGAGTGAGAAACTCCAAACCAAGCTAAAAATGCCGCCAAAATCACTGGCGGAAGGCTTCCCCACGTGCCCGATGCTGGCCACATGTGCCCAAGTCCGCAGGCGGTCACTCCGCACCAACGAACAACGCCAAGCGATCTCAGCAAAGCCTGTGGGCTCATTAATTTTTTTTGTTTCAGCCAACTCATAGCGGACCCGCAAAATATTTATTCACTTCGCGGATCAATGGGGCGCCCTTGCATTGGTATTTCCATTGTCCGGACCTCGCAACAACGACCCCGCGCGCCAAAGAGCTGGAATACCGCTCAGCGCCGTTAACACCACCGCCATCCATAACACCACTTGATGGCCCACTCGGCAAAAATCGTAATTCATGATCCAAGTCTCACTGGCGGCGAACACGCACCACGGACCGGCGACGCTTTGCATGAACATTTTCCCCTTGCCAAATCGATCCGCTGGAAATGGCTTTCCCATGCCCTCCAAAAATCCGCGCACGCTGGTCACCAACAATTCACGAGCCACCATGACAACCACCATCCATGCGGCAACGCCGCTGCCAACAATTCGCGAATCTGTTGAACCCGTTGCCAATCCTGGCGCCGCCAAGAAAATAAATGTTCCAAGTATCAAAACTTTGTCCACAAAAGGATCCATCACGCGGCCATACGCGGTCACCACATTCCATCGCCGTGCTAACCAACCGTCCAGCACATCTGACAGCGCCGCTGTGACAAAAATCCCGCACACCCACCACCCCAGCGCGCCGCGATCCAGAAGCGGGGTTCGACTGAGAATGTCTAAAAGCACAAGTGTCGCTGCGGCAAAAAGCAACCTCACCGTGGTGATGGCGTTGGGCAGAATTTTCCACCACTGCGTAAGCATCGTGGCACTGTAACCCACTCGGACATGGGCGGTTGAATGGCTTGTTGCAAACCCGAAGCCACGTTGAAGTTCCAACCAAAGCCCGACAAATTATGTCTAAAATTCGGAGTGAATGCGCGCGCAAAATCCGAACTGATGCATCCTGCCAACGCCACAGGGCGCTGGCATAAAATCAAGTCTAAAAAATCATTTCCACTGCTTGCGATGAGCCCAAACGCCGCTTACTCTCCCTCGCTCACCGCAGGAATGACTCCTGCGATTCACTCCGCAAACTTAAACGCACTGAACGCGAATCACCCGTCCACACTCAATGCCACTTCTTCCTTTCTATATCGCAAGCGCCATCGCAGCATTTGGGCTGCTTTATATTTTGCGACCAAGCAAACCTTCGCTGCGTCGCGGCGGCGCCGTGGTGGCGCTCGCGGGCGCGGGAATTTTCATAAGTGAAGCTCTGCGACTTGCGGGTCCCCCATCAGCTGGCGTTCCCATCGCACTTCTTATTGCGCTGGTTGTTATTGGCTTGTACGCCGCGGTGCGAGTGATCACCCATCCTCGGCCCGTATTCGCGGCGTTGTATTTCATTGTCACCGTGGTGGCCTCAGCCGTTATTTTCCTGCTTTTACAAGCGGAATTCATGGCATTTGCGCTGATTATTGTGTACGCCGGCGCGATCTTGATCACCTATATGTTCGTGCTCATGTTGGCGGATCAAGGTCCGCGCGATTCCATTGGCCACATTGATGATGACAGTGATTACGACCGTGTTCCACGCGAGCCCATGGCCGCCGTGCTTGTTGGATTTATTTTATTGGGAACGCTCGCGGCGGTTGTGGAGCGCATTCCAAGTACCGCTGTTCTTGCTGAGTCAAGCCTTGAGCAAAAAGTGGCGCGCCAACAATCTGAAGCGCTTGTGATGATGCCCAAGCATTTGCTGAACATTGTCAAGCGCGGCGACTCCACCGCTGTCTCGGTCACTGTGGCTCCAAACGCCGCAATTCATGGCAGCATTGTGCAAACGCAAGTGACGCAAGCCGACGGCACCGTGAAAAATGTCGCGGTGGACGCGGCGGGAAAAATTGACAACACGCAAATGGTCGGCCTTGATCTTGTGGCGCGCTATCCGGCGAGCTTGGAACTTGCGGGAATCATCTTGCTCATGGCAATGTTTGGCGCGGTGGTTTTGGCGCGCCGTCAAATTGAATTTGGTGAGGACGAAGCGCGAGACGCCGCTGGTCTTCGCCGCATTGTTCTTGATGTTCCTGATCACGAGCGCGCCGCTCCCGGAGGCCGCGCATGACACACTTTTTGGCGGCCAGTCAATTCGGCGCCTCGCACGCGGTCACAATCACATTGGCCATGAGCGCGCTTCTGTTCACCATTGGACTGGTTGGATTTCTTGTGCGACGCAACATGATTCTTATGTTCCTGTGCACTGAAATCATGTTCCAAGCCGCGGCGTTGGCCTTCATTGCGTTTGGAAGAATGCGCATGGACACGGGCGGACAAATCTTTGTGATCTTTATCTTGACCATCGCCGCGGCCGAGGCGGCCCTTGCGCTTGGACTTGTGATTCTTCTATTTCGCCGCAAAGAAACGCTTAGTTCAGAGGCGTGGTCGGAGTTGCACGAATGATTCCCCTGCTTTCAATTATAGACACGCACGCAGATTCACCCGCCCACGCGGTAGTAACGGCCATCGTGAACGCAATCCCATCGCCAGAACTTGGATGGACCGGCTGGATTCTTTTGCTTCCAGCAATTTCAGTTGTGTTGACCGGCTTGTGCTGCGCGTTGCGCGTGAAAAGCAAACTGCCAGGTTGGATCACCGTGCTGGCGCTCGCAGGCTCATTCGCGCTTGTGTTGAAATTGTATTTCTTGCGCGGCGACGCGGGTGCGCCCGTGGTTGTGCACTTGTGGGACTGGATGAATTTTAGCTGGGGCGATCAAGACAAATGGCACGCGCTGCAAGCTGATGTCAGTTTGTATGTGGACAGCCTCACGTTGTTCTGGCTGCTCTTTGTCACTGGCCTTGGAACGCTCATCGCCATTTACGCGACTGAATATATGGAGGCCGATGTTGGCAAGGGCTACGCGCGCTTCTTCAACGGCGTGAGCATTTTCATTCTGGCCATGTGCACATTGGTCATGGCCGACAACTTGATTTTGCTGTATTTAGGCTGGGAAGGCGTGGGTTTAGCCAGTTACTTGCTGGTTGGCTACTACTACAAAAAACCATCAGCCGTGGCCGCGGGCAAGAAGGCGTTCATTGTCAATCGCGTAGGCGACCTTGGCCTAGCCGTTGGTATTTGGTTGATCTGGGTCAACTACGGAACAATTGAATTCAACACGCTCTTTCAAGTGTGGCAAGACATGGATCATGGCGTTGGTGGTTTCGACAAGTCGCTGATTCCATATTGCCTGATGCTTGGCGCGTTTGGAAAAAGCGCGCAGCTTCCGTGGTATGTCTGGTTGCCTGACGCCATGGAAGGTCCAACTCCAGTATCCGCGCTTATTCACGCCGCAACCATGGTGACC
>SYAD01000166.1 GCA_005789005.1 Planctomycetia bacterium
AGCCAGTTGTTGGATTGATTGGCGCCACCGCGATTCATTTGCAAGACAAAAGCAACGAAGGCAAAATGCGAAAGTTGCACGAGTTGTACGTGGATATTGGCGCCAAGGATTTTGCAGCCGCGCAAGCGTTGCTGAATATTGGCGACGCCGGCGTGTTCATGGATCAAAGCATGTTGATGGGTGACGGCCTGATCGTGGCGCGCGGTTTGGACAATCGCATTGGAACATTCGCCGCCGCCGAGGGGTTGCGTTTGATCTCCGAGAAGCGATCGGAATTAAATGTGCGCGTGGTTGCGGTGAGCACCGTGCAAGAGGAAGTTGGTTTGCATGGCGCCAGCATGATCGCGGGTTCGCTTCATCCCAACGTGGCGCTGGTGACGGATGTTGGCCATGCCACGGATAGTCCCGGCATTAATCATCCGCAACACGGGCATTTTAAATTGGGTGGCGGTCCAAAAGTTACCGTGGGTGGAGCGGCGCAGCCAGAAGTAACGGCGCGCATCTTTGAGGTGGCCAAAGCCAAAAATATTGTCGTGCAACGGGCCGGCGCGCCTGGAAGAACAGGCACGGACACGGACACCATTTTCATCAATGGCGGCGGAATTGCAAGCGGTTTGGTGAGTTTGCCCATCCGCTACATGCACACCACCGTTGAAATGACGGCGTTGAAAGATTTGGAGCAGATCGCCGAAATTTTCGCGGGCTTCGCCTTGAGTCTCAAGGGCAACGAAGTATTCGCTCCGCAATTATAAAGGCGAGGCATTGGGTAGACTCATTTGGTCATGTTGAAATTTGTCCGCGAAGCATTTCGCGATATTAAAAATACCGGAAGCGTGTGGCCCAGCAGCCCCGCGCTTGCCAACGCCATGACCAAGGGGCTTTCCGCGCGAACTGGTAAACGGCGCGTGCTTGAGGTTGGTCCTGGCACTGGTCCGTTCACCAAGAAATTGCTGAAAGATTTGCGTGCGGGCGACCATCTTGATGTGGTGGAAATGAATGAACTTTTTTGCGACGCGCTGGAGAAAAGCATTCTCGCGCCATTTCGCAGGTCGCATTCCAAAATTCATGTTGAGTTGCACCAAGGAAAAATTGAGGACGCGCAGCTGGATGGCAACTACGATTTGATCGTGTGTGGTTTGCCATTTAATAATTTTCCGCCCACGCTCGTGCGGGCCATCTTTAAGGACCTGATGGAATTGCTGGTTGATGGCGGCGAGTTGGTTTACTTTGAATACGCCGGCGTGCGCGTGATCAAAGGGACTTTGGTTGGCTCCAAGGGAAAGAAGCAGTTGAAAGAAATCCGTGGAATTCGCCGCGAGTTGTTCAAGGCCCATGATGGACGGCAACAATTGGTCATGGCGAATTTGCCGCCAGCGCTCACGGTTCGTTTGCGCAAGGCCACGGCTTCGATTGGCGCTGAACGAGCATTGATAAGGTAATTTGATCTCATGGCGTGGATCAATGAAAATTATTTAAAATTAAGCGCGGGCTATTTGTTTCCTGAAATCGCGCGGCGCGTGAAAGTTTTTTGCGACGCGAATCCAGAGCTCGCGGCCAAGGTGATTCGCTGCGGCATTGGCGATGTGACCGAGCCGCTTCCAGAAGTCGCCGTTACGGCTTTGCACGAAGGTGTTGAAGATTTAGCCATTCGCGAACGCTTTCAAGGCTATGGACCGCCTACGGGCCACGAATTTGTGCGCGCGGCGATCGCACGAAGCATGTTCCGCGAGCGCGGCGTAGACATTGCCGACGACGAAATTTTTCTTTCGGATGGGAGCAAGCCGGACGCAAGCCATTTTCTGGAATTGCTTGGCAGTGGAAATGTGATCGCGGTTCCAGATCCGGTGTATCCAGTGTGCGTGGATACCAATGTTATGGCGGGAAACACCGGCGTGATGAAAGACGGCCGCTACGAAGGCTTGGTGTACATGGATGCGACACCTGAAAATGGATTTGTTCCAGAACCGCCTTCGCAATCGGTGGACGTGGCGTATTTGTGTTCACCCAATAATCCAACGGGTTCGGCTATGAATCGCGCGGAGCTCACGCATTGGGTGAATTGGGCGTTGAGCAACGACACGATGATTTTGTTTGACGCCGCGTACGAGGCGTACATTCGTGACAGCGATATGCCGCGAAGTATTTTTGAAATTCCAGGCGCAAAAAAATGCGCGGTGGAATTTCGCAGCTTCTCTAAAAATGGTGGATTCACCGGGCTTCGATGCGGCTTTACTGTTGTGCCCAAAGAATTGACTGGGCGAACGCGTGACGGCAAGCGAATTGCATTCCACGGTTTATGGTCGCGCCGATGGAGCACATGCAGCAATGGCGTGAGTTGGCCGGTGCAAAAAGCAGTGGCCGCGTTGTGCACGCCTGCGGGTCAAATGCAAATGACTGCGCTGTGTGATTTCTATTTGACCAACGCCGCCATTCTTCGCAAAGCCATAGCTGCGCAAGGACTTCAAGTGTGGGGCGGCGAGAACGCGCCGTATGTGTGGCTGAAATGCCCCGCGGGTCTTTCAAGTTGGGACGCATTTGATGTGCTGTTGCGTGAAGCGCAATTGGTCACCACTCCAGGCGCCGGCTTTGGAAACTGCGGCGAAGGATTTTTGCGTGTGAGCGCGTTTAATTCGCGCGCGAATGTGGAGGAGGCCGGAAGGCGTCTTTCCTTGTTGACCGCGGCGCCGTCAAAGCGTTAGATTTTATTCACGCAAAACGCTTGAATTTACGCCTCAATCAGCGTGGAGGCGTTTGGAAATTTGTCGCGCTCAATCGCCAAGGGTGAGGGCGTTAAAATTTGTAGCTCGCAAATACGCCAAGCACAAGCGCCGTACCGCCATCTTCGCTCGCCACAAAATTGTTGGAGCCATCGTAGATTTTGAGTTGATTCATAAGCGCCGCGCCCGCCACAAAGTCAACGCGGAATTGAGTGGCGGGTTTCCATTCAAACCGTCCATATAAAGTGATTTGCTGCTCAAGGCCGGCACCATTGGCGAACAAACCGTTGTCGTTTAAGCGGAACATTCTATATTCCCAAGCGCCGCCAATGGCCGCGTTGCACTGCGTAGAAAGTTCCTGCACAAGTTCCAATCCCACAGATGGATTTGCCTCTGGTCCGCGCACATTGGAAATACGCAACCCCTTTTTAATTTCCCAATCAACAATTGGAACTGGAACCGCAAGCACGGAATTATTCAGCTGGCCTTTCACCAACAAGCCAATTCCAAGCACATGCGTTTCATCAAAGGCGTAGCGGAAATTTGCCAACGCTCCACCAGTGATGGTCTTGCCGGCACTTGCATTTGATTCACCAGACATTTGCAGCAATGGCGCCGCGCCAACGGACCAATGATCGCTCAGGCGAATGTCAAAGCGCGGAAGAATGCCAAGCGTTTCCACATTGTTCCATGCGGTGGCGGCAAAAATGCTGTTGCCAGTGAAGTTGTAATAGTCATATTCGTAGGCAACTCCAACGGAAAGCGTGACTGTTTCAGAAAGGGTGTAGCGACTTGAAAGCCCAAAGAACGCGCGCTCGGCGGAATAGGAGCCACTGCCTTCAATGGAAGTATTGAATTGATGCATGTAGCCACCTGAGATTTTTAAGTTGTTGCTGGGTTTCTCAGTTGGTGGCGCGGTCGGTGTGGAGGCATTTGTTGCGGCCGCGGTGTTGGGCGCGGTTTCCGCCGCGACATTTGGCGTGGTTGTGGCTGGAGTTGTAGTGGGGGTTGTGGAAGTGTCAGGCGGTTGAGTTGCCGTGGTTGCTGGCGCAGCTTTGGGCGGCGTCTTTGGCGCGGGCTTATTGTCACCACCAATATTTTGCGCGATCGCGGAACTTGTCAGCAGGGCGGTGGTTGCGATGTAAACATACTTGCGCATCATTTTTTATTTCCTACTGGTTGTCGTTCAGAGCGGATATCGGCGGGAGTGGTTTCAAGAAGATTTTCTAAAATACTATCGGCGCTACGGCCTTCCGCCTCGGCCTCAAAGTTGAGCAGCATGCGATGGCGCATCGCGGGTAGCAACGCGGGGCGCACATCTTCAAAGGCGACATGCGCGCGGCCCGCAAGCAAAGCGTTCACTTTGCCCGCCAAAATGAGCGCCTGCGCCGCGCGTGGACTTGCTCCAAAGCGCACGAATTGATTCACCATGGGCGTTGCAAATTCACTCTTGGGATGCGTTGCCAACGTGAGGCGCACCGCGTAATCCTGCACGGCAGCATCCACGCGCACTTTGCGCACCAACTTTTGATACGCGATGATTTGGTCCGCGCCAAGCACCGCTTCCACTTTGGCTTCAACCCCGCTTGTGGTGCGCTCCAGAATGGTGGTGAGTTCCGCGCGCGAACTGTAGCCCACAAGTAGCTTGAAAAAGAATCGATCCAACTGCGCCTCTGGCAAGGGATACGTTCCCTCTTGCTCAATTGGATTTTGCGTGGCCATGACCAAGAAGGGTGGCTCAAGCGGGTGCGTCACTCCGCCAACAGTCACGCTGCGTTCTTGCATGGCTTCAAGCAGCGAACTTTGTGTTTTAGGCGTGGCGCGATTGATTTCATCGGCCAAAAGAATTTGCGCGAAGATGGGCCCCTTGCGAAATTGAAAGTCGCGGCCGTGCTCGCCTTCGACCACGATGGTGGTTCCGGTGACATCCGCGGGCATGAGGTCGGGGGTGAATTGAATGCGACCAAATTTCAGTTGCAGCGCGTGACTGAGCGTGCGAATAAGAAGTGTTTTTCCAAGTCCTGGAACGCCTTCAAGCAGCACGTGGCCGCCGGCAAACAAGGCGATAAGCACGCCATCCACAACATTGGTTTGACCAACAATCACTTTGAGCACTTCGGATTTCACCCGCGCAAAATCATTGCGAAACATTTCGATGGCGCGCTCCGCATCCTTGGAATCACTCATGGGCGCATCATAGGGGAGAATAAATATAGATTTTGTATCATCACACGCTTGCGCAAATGTTTCTTTGACCCGAGGTTCTGACTCACAACCATGTCTTTCATTCAAACATATCCACGAAACGAGTCGCGCCTGAAGTTTGCCGGCGAGTCGGCGCATTTCAAACCACTCCTTGCAACCGCGTGGGGCCGGGCGCTGATCGCCGGAATTCTTGTGGGATTTATTCCCGTGTTGTGCGTGATATGGTTTTTTTTCGACCAGCAATTCGCCAATCAATTCACTCAGGAAGAATTGGAGCAGTGGGTGTTCCTGCGCTCGATTGGTCTTTTGGGTGACGCGTTGCCTTGGATTTGTCTGTCGGCGGTGATTTTGCTTATAGGAATTTTTGGCAAGCGCAGGGATATCGCGACCTGGGCCGTGTTTCTTTGCGCTTCGATCGTGGTCAGTGGCGCGGTGGTCAATCTCGTGAAATTTATTTTTCTACGTTCTCGACCAAATTGGCACGGCGCGATTCCTGAAGGCGGAAGTTTTTCATTTCCATCGGGTCACGCCGCCACTATCGGCGCGGTGGCCGTTGTGTGCATGTTGCGCTGGCCCAAATTGCTGCCCTTGGCTTTGGTTTTGGTGGCGCTTGTGGCGCTCAATCGAGTCATGTCGCAAAATCACCACATCACGGATGTGATTGCTGGCGCTGCTTTTGGAATGACCAGCGCGTTTGTGGTTCAGTGGTGCTGGTGGAAATATCATCCAGGCACATTCGCGGACATGGGAAAATGAGCCGTTGACAAGACGGATTCAATCGCGCTTGAAGATGATTCAGATCAAGAGTAATTAAGCCGCGGGCGGACGAATTTGCAATTTATCCAGCACGCTGTCAATCAAGCCGTACTTCAGCATTTCTGGTGAAGTGAGCCAGTTGTTGCGTTCACAGTCCTCGGCGATTTGTTCCTCGCTGCGACCCGTGGCTTTGGAATAAATGGCGTACAACTGAGTGCGCATGCGCAAAATGTGGCGCGCCTCAATTTCAAGATCGGTGGCTTGGCCTTCAAGCACGCCCGCGATGAGCGGCTGGTGCATGAGATTTTCCGCGTTTGGCAGGGCAAATCGCTTGCCCTTTGTTCCACTGCATGCGATGACCGAGCCCATGCTGGCCGCTTGACCAATGATGTAGGTGCAAATATTGCACGGAATAAAGTTCATGGTGTCCACGATGCCCAGGCCGGCGGTCACGCTGCCACCAGGACTGTTGACATACAAATGAATGTCGGACTTCTGATCCTCATTGGCCAGGAAAAGCAATTGCGCCACGACCAAGTTGGCCATCATGTCGCTGACTTGACCGCCAACGAAAATAATTCGGTCGTTCAGCAGGCGGCTGTAAATGTCATACGCGCGTTCGCCGCGTCCGGTTTTTTCAATCACGATTGGAACAAGTGTCATAGTCGGGGGATCTCGTTGTTTGTTTGAGTTTTGGAATTAGATCAGTTTGGCAATCACATCTGCAATCACGGCTTCAATTACTTTTTGGACTTGTCGGGAAACGCGGCAATCTCGTCCACCAGTCCGTACGCCAATGCTTCCGTGGCGGTGAAGAACTTGTCGCGCTCACCGTCTTTGGCGATTCGTTCCACAGGGTTTCCGGTATGGCGCGCCAGAATTTCATTCAGCGCGCGCTTGTCCTTGATGATTTGCTCCGCTTGAATTTGAATGTCGGATGTTTGACCACCAACTCCGCCTGAAGGTTGATGAATCATGACCTTGGCGTTGGGCAAAATGTGGCGCTTCTTGGCTTGACCAGCGGCGAGCAACAACGCGCCGCCTGAGTACGCGCGTCCAATGCAATAGGTGGAAACTTCGCTGGAGATAAATTGCATGGTGTCGTAAATGGCCAGCGTTTCATCCACATCGCCACCTGGAGTGTTGATGTAGAAATTGATGTCTTGACCGCGCTTTTGGCTGTCGAGATACAACAATTGCATCATGACGCGGGCGGCGCTGGATGGACCAATCTCGCCAATCAAGAAGACGACGCGATTTTCGAGCAGAAGCTCGTCAATGGTCATCTCGCGAGTTCGTTGGTAACTCGTGGAATTGGTGTTGGAACGAATGATCGAAGATAGAACTTCGTGCGGTAATTGAATCGATTGCGTCGACATGGAGGTGGAATCATAGCGACGACACGGATCTTGTGACGCATTGTTGGCGAACTTTTTATTTTACGATTTCAAGGGCGAAACGCCTTGAAATGGATAGATGGACGCAAGGCCCAATTGTTGAGTGAGCGCGTCGAGCGCGTCGCGGTTGCGTATGAGAAGTTGTGGATCGGCAAGATCTTCGGGCGTGAGTTCCTCGGGATACCAACGCTCAATCCATGCGCGTAATTGCGCCGCGCGAGTCTTGTTGAATACACAGCCTGCATGAATGCCCGCCAGATTCGCGCTTGTTGCTTGACCAGTAGCTGGATTCGTTGCGTGTCTAGTCGCGTTGCCAGAATTTGGCGCAAGTGGCACGCGCAAGCGCAAACATGCTGGACCGCCGCCGTTGCGCATGCTCTCGCGCACATCCATATACAGGATTCGCGAAATTGAATTGCGCGAATCTTGTTGAATGCGCCGCGCCACGGCGCTGGCACGCGCGTGATGTTCAACTTCACTTGGGCACACCAACGTTGTGAAGCCGTCCGGCGTTGTCACCAGTTGCGAGTTGAATAAGTAGGTTGTCACCGCCTCAGGAATGGTGAGTTCATCGCGGTTGACGGTGATGGAACAAAACGAATCACCCACGCGCTGCGCAAGCGAGTCTATGACGCGGTCGTGATCAAGCCACGCATCTTGGTGATAGAGCAAGGTGGATGCGTTGCCAACGGCGACCACATCGTTGTGAAAAACACCTTGATCAATGGCGTCTGGATTTTGCTGAGCGAACACGCAATGCGCGGGATCAAGTTGCAACACCTCCGCCACCCGCCGGCTGGCTTGCAATGTTTGTCGCGCCGGATGAATCTTTGGCTGAAGCCACGGATTCGCCGCGTCAATTCCGTACACAAAAAAATGTGTGGCGGGCTGGTTGGCGTTCGCCGCGTCAAATAAGCGCGTGTGATTTGCGGCGCCCTCGTCACCCATGTCGGCGTTGGCGGCAAGCGCGTGGTGAATTTCAAATCGGTCGCGGTCGGTGAACACCGCGTTCAACATGGCGCGCGTACATGGCGGCTCAATGGCGCGGTGCGTCATGGACTTTAAATTTGCCACCACCACGTGCGTTCGTTGATCGCGCGTGTCTTGCGCGGGCGCCACGGTCGCGGCGTTTGCGCTCCACATGAAACTTGAGCTGCAACATTGCGCAAGCAAATGCGGCTTGTTGGCGTGCGCTTGCGCAAGCACATCGGCGTCAGTGCCGGTGAAGCCATGTTCACGCAGCGCCCATAGTGCTGGCCGTTCTTGCGGCGGAAAAAAACATTGCGTCACCCCCAACGCCGCGACGGCCTCCATTTTTGCAACGCCTTGCAATGCCGCCGCCTTTGGTTTTGAAACGCGACCCGCGTTGTTTTGGCTGGCCATATTTCCCGAGGCAAGTCCGGCGTAATTGTGGGTCATGCCAACCAAGCCATCAAAGTTGGCTTCTGCTGCGGCATTGAAAGATTGCGAAGAGGAAACGTTCACGGGTAGAAGGTAAGCGATGACGCGTAGATTTTTCTCGCCGCTCGCGGCGCTCTTAAAGATACTCTTGCGCCAATGGCCAAGCGCGAAACTTCCAACACCAACCAAGTCAACGCCGATATGCGCGTTGTGGTTCTCACTGGGAAAGATTCGCTGCTGCGTTTGGAACGCTCGCATGCTTTGGAGGCCGATCTTAAAAAACAATTTGGCAGCGTGGATCGATTTGATTTTGATGGCACCACCACTTCGCTGGCCACGGTGCTTGATGAGTTGCGCATGTTTGGCCTTCTGGCCACGCACAAATTGGTCATCGTGGACAACGCGGAGGCGTTCATGGGTAGCGAGGATCGCCGCCGCGCCATGGAGCGGTACGCGGAAAATCCACAGGCGGAGTCCACGCTTCTTATGCGAAGCGCGTCTGGTTGGCGCCCTGGAAACTTTGACAAAATGGTTGCCAAAGTTGGCGCCGTGTTGAAATGCGATTCACCCGACGACGCGGAGGCGCGCGATTGGTGCGTGCAGCGCGCCAAACAAACCTACACGGCCACGCTTGAATCAAGCGCCGCAGATTTGTTGATAGAAAAAATTGGCTGCGACTTGGCGCGCCTTGACACGGAGTTATGCAAGCTTGCCAGCGCCGCGGCGCAGCCTGGCGAGACCGGCGTGATGATCACGCGCAAACTTGTGCAAGAATTCACCGGGCTCAGCCGCGAGGAGCAAGCGTGGGAAATTCAACAACCGGTTCTGGCGGGCGACGCAGCGGCGACATTGCAACTGCTTCACGAGTTGCTCACTGTGAGCCGTGTTCCTGAAGTCATGATTGGCTGGAGCCTGGTTGATCTCACGCGCAAAATTCACGACGCCAGCCGCATGTTGGCCAGTGGAAAAAACGAAGGCGATGTGGCCAAGGCGCTGAAGTTGTGGGGGCCAAGCGCGGGCAGTATTTCGCGCATCGCTCGCCGAGTGCACCCGCGAGTGGCCGCGAAAATGTTCGCCGCCGCGATCGCCGCGGATCAATCCACAAAGAATGGAACATCGCTTGATTCCGCGCGCACATTTGAAATGTTCGCGGTGCAGGTGGCGCGCCAAATCGCGGTTTGACCAACGCAAGGCGATCACAAAGTGAACTTGTTCGGCGCATATTGCGGCGGTTGCAGCACGTCGCATCGCGCCGCATCTATTGTGATTCATAGGCATACTTGAGCTTGAGTTGCGTAAAGAAGGAAACGCATCGCAATTCAATGTAGAATCGTTCACCCTTCGGGTTACCCGCAATGCAGGACAAAGCCGCACTAGCTTCAGAATCGCACCACTCGCACTCCGCGATTCGATTGACTCCCAAGCAAACCGCCGCGCTTTCGTTGGCGGCTATTGGCATTGTCTTTGGCGACATTGGAAC
>SYAD01000016.1 GCA_005789005.1 Planctomycetia bacterium
AGGGCGATCATCGCGCTTCTGCTCTGGATATTGCACCACCCAAACATTTTTCTTGGTGGAACCGTTGCGCCCAAAGTTTTCAAACGCAAGGCGCATGGTGGTGCCAAGCCCCTTGAACACCGACACAACGAAAAGATTCTCGGAGCGGTTGAGTTTGCTCTCGGTCACATCAATAATTTGGTCGTCTGGAATTGCCATGGGGGTGTCTCGGTGATTGGCGTTGAAGTGTAGGCTTCCATGAAAACCATGCCAGTCTCTCCCAACAACTCTGATCCAGATTCTAAAGGTGATAGCGATGGCGATCGCGTCTCGCTTTTTTCCCCGAAGCGACTGATTCCGCTTTCGCCCATCGCGCGGCGCACCCGCGACCTAAAGGAAACCCGTATCGGTTGGAAAATGGCGGCGCTTGGCTGGGAATTTTCAAGCCAGGTGGTGGCGGGCGTGGCTCTTGGATGGGGTGTGGATTACCTCTATCCAAATCTTGGGCACTGGGGAATTATTGGCGGCGCATCCGCGGGCGTTCTTGTGGCCGTGAGCGCCTTTATTAGAAACGCCCTGAAATTGAACAATGAACTTGAAGGAACTGACAAAAAGCATCAAAATGGAGCCAAAAATGGCTGATTCTAAAGTCAGCCATACCCAGTCTGGCCCACTTAAAGGCGAGCCCATATTTGCGCTGCCCGTGATGCAGGTCACTGGCCTGTTTATGTTAATGCTTATTTTATCAACACTTACGCAAACACTTCCATGGGAAAGCTGGCAGGCGCCACCTGAATCCGGCAAGGGGCTGAAGTTGGCTTCGGGCAGTGTCACCATATTGTGGGCGGTCATTTTCTTCGGCATGCAGCCCTGGAAACGCCGCCCAGCTAGCGAATGGATGCTGTGGTGGCTTGGCGGAACCACGGTCCGCCTTCTTGGGGCACCAATTCTGCTCATCTCGATATACTTCCTCTCCCATCTGCCCGCTATGAGTGTGTTGGTTGGAGGGGTGGTTTGGGCGATGGTTGGGCTTCTTGCGGAGGCCATCATCGTGTCGAGATCAGTGTCACGGCATGCTTCTTCCACACGGAACTTATAAAGGAAGTAATTTCCTCCTCTCGCTTTCACGTCACTCACCATGAACCTATCCAAGCATCGCGCTTGAACAATCCCTCACTCCTTACTTAAGAATCACCCATGCTATTTCTACTCGCCTCCGAGAATAATCCTGTAAATCACGTGCTTGACGCGCCAGTACGCATTGGCGGAATGGAGCCATACAGTGGCCTCACCATTCAAGTGGTCACGTTGTTTGTTGGGTTGCTCGCATTCATGGCGGTGTTGCTCTTTGCAAGTAAAAATATTTCAACCGGTCATGAATCGCTTGGCCACAGGCGCTACCTGTCGCGCGGTCGCATCGCGCAATTGATCGAAGTGATCTCCTTGTATCTGCGCGATGAAATGTTGGCGCCGGTGATGGGCGCCAAAGACGCGCGTAAATTCGCGCCGTTTCTTTTAACGCTTTTCTACCTGATTTTGTCGCTGAATTTAATTGGCATGGTTCCGATGCAGGACATGCAAGCGATCACTGGAACATGGATTGAGGACGCGCAACTTGCGGTGGTGGGCGGCACGGCCACGGCCAATATCGCGGTGAACGCGGTGCTTGCATTCTTTGTGTTCATTGTGATTCAAGTGCACGGCTTCCGCCAACTTGGCGTGAAGGGTTGGCTTGAGCATTTGTGCGGAGGCCATGAATTGGTCGCGGGTCCAAAGGGTCTTTGGCTTGTGGTTCCAATTATCTTCGTGGTGGAAGTGCTGGGGCTTGTCATCAAGCCCGCCGCATTGTGCATTCGACTTTTTGCCAACATGTTTGGCGGGCACACATTGCTCGCGACATTGTTGATGTTTGGTGGCATGACCTGGGCTGGCACTGAAAGCGGACTGATGACCGCTGGCGTGACATTGTTGTCCGGTATTTTCGCCGTGCTGATCACCTTCATGGAATTATTCGTTGCGTTCTTGCAAGCGTTCGTGTTCATGTTCCTAAGCGCGGTGTTCATTAGTTTAATGAGCCACCACGAAGAGGAGCATGATGCGCACGAGTTGGAAGGCGCCACGGCGGCAGCTCACTGAATCACTGAATGAACTTTTGAAGAACAATTGGGTTCGCGTGAACCCTTTCGGATACTTGTCTTGGTTTGTGGGAACCAAGGCCTGACATGAAACCCGGATGCGTCCCACCGCATCTGACACTTGACACTGGAGATCTTGTAATGAAGAACATCGTGACCGTTGGAATGACAGCACTCTTTGTAACCTTGTTGGCATCATCACCCGCTTTCGCGGCTGACACAGTTGCCGCGGCAACAACAGCCGTTGGTGGTGTGAACTGGGGCCTTGGTCTTGGTGGCGGACTTGCCGCCGGACTCGCAGCCATTGGCGCCGCGATTGGTATTGGCCGCATCGGTGGTAGTGCCGTGGAGAGCATCGCTCGTCAGCCAGAAATGGCCGGCAAGATCTTCATCCAGATGATTTTGACCGCCGCTCTTGTCGAAGGCGTTGCGCTCTTCGCCGTGGTGGTTGGTTTGCTTATCGGTTTCGTGAAGTCCTGATATTGATTGATTGATTGGGTGCTGGATCGACGCGGATCAATGGTTCGCGTCGGTCCAGCCTTCTCTTGTTCATGGTGGCGATGGCGCCGCATCACGCACGGTAATTCGTGCATTGCTCTAACGAGGTCCGAATGAATATTTTTCTTCTTGCCAATGAAGCCGCCGGCAGCAGTCCGTTGAGCTTCAAGTTGCTTCCAGCCTTCAGCACCGTCGTGGTGTTCTTGGTCGCCCTTGGAACATTCGCATTTGTTGTGTGGCCAAAGATCGCCAAGGCGCTTGATGCCCGCGACGAAAAAATCTTGGGCGAAATTCGCGCCGCCGAAGCCGCGCAAGTTAAAGCCAAGGCCGCGCAAAGCGAATTTGAGAAGCGCCTTGAAGAGGCCCGCACCGCCGCCGACGACATGATTCGCAAGGCCCGCGCCGAAGCCGATCGTCAAGCAGATGAATTGCGCACCCGTAGCCAACGAGAGTTGGAGGAATTGCGCCTTCGCGCAACGCAAGAACTTGAAAGCGCCAAGCGCACCGCTCTTGCGGAAATTCACGCTGTCGCCGCCACGTTGGCCACAACTGTGGCTGGAAAAATTCTCAAGCGCGAGATTCAACCAAGCGATCAAAAGCGATTGGTTGATGAAAGCCTTTCAGAAATGACAAGCCGCTAAAGCATTCGATAGAGAAAGAAGCACATGCCCGCACAAGTGGATCGAGTCGCGAAAATGTATGCAGAGAGTTTGCTCTCGCTGGCTTTGGCCGCGGGCGCGAATGTTCCCGCCGAAATTGGCGAGGAGCTTGACGAGTTGTGCGAGTTGGTTCGCGCCAACGCGCCGTTTCGTCATTTTCTGCAAAGCCCAATCGTGGACGCCAAGAAGCGCGAGCACAGTTTGCAAAATATTCTCAAGGGCAACATCAGCGACCTGCTGATGAAGTTCATTCTTATTCTTAGCCGCAAGGGCCGCGTGGGTCACCTGCTTGAAGTGGGCGACGCGTTTGACCAACTCATGCAAGAACGTTTTGGCAAGTTGGAAGTGGACGTGTACACGGTCAACGGCGGCGCCATTGACGCCGAAGTGGCCGCCAGCGTTTCCAGCAGAATTAAAGCCACTTATGGCAAGGAAGCCGTTCTTCACAGTTACAAAGACGCCAGCATGATTGGCGGCATCAAGCTTCGCATTGGTGATCAACTCATCGATGGCAGCGTGGCCACTCGTTTGCGCCGCATGCAGGCGGCCATGATTGATTCAGCACGACAAGACTTCGCCGTTTCTCCAGATCGTTTCATGGATGGCGGCGCGAGCAAGCAGTAAACATTTTCGTACACACAACTTTCTTCCACCACTTTTATAGATTGAACACAGAGGTACCCCAGTGAAAATTAAAACAGACGAAATCACATCGGTCATTAAAAAAGAAATTGAGCAATTCAGCCAGCAACTTGAAATCTCCGAAGTGGGGCAAGTGGTTGAAATTGGCGACGGCATTGCGCGCGTGTATGGCTTAAGCAAAGCCAT
>SYAD01000167.1 GCA_005789005.1 Planctomycetia bacterium
GAGAATGTGATCGCGGCCACAACCATGGCTATATATGGCAAGGAAATTTCAATGTCGGCGCTCCATAGCGGCGGTATCAAGATTTGGATTGCGTATTCGTCCTTAAAAATAACAAGCGAAGCGATGGCGCACGGAAGCAAATCGATGAACGTTGCCAGAAGCCGCCGCCACTTTTTAAATGGTGTCCCGAGTTCTTTCGCAAGTGCTTGGGAATCCATGTCCCCTTCTTTGGAACGCGCTTTTTCTAGAGGATTCAGCGGCGAATTCAGGGCACGCACCAAGAATGCCGCAATGATGGCCCCCAGCGAAAGCACGCCAAGAATTGGCAAGTGATACCAGCGGCTTGCCTTTGAAATTTGCGCACGCAGTTCAATCGGCTCTGAAAATTCAGCCGCTCCATCACTGAGCACGGACAACCAAGATTGGCGAAACATGGTCTTTTCAGTTGCATGGCCGGTTTCCGCGATCCACCCAAATCCACTTCCCATGCCAATCACTTGGCCTGCGCTTGCCTTGGGTGGGGATTTGTTGAATGCAATTGCCATGATGGGCGCGAGTTCGCCGGCTTCGACCCAATTCAGCGCTTGCTCGGAATACGAACCGGTCACGCACGCAAAGCGAGCGGCGTGGTCAACAGCGTATAAAAATTCCCGCGCCTTCATGGGCGACTCGATCCATACTTGTGACTCGGCTTGTGTCTCGCGCTTGAAGCGCTTGATGGAATTGTCCGATGATTGTCCAAGCGCGTTCAGCGCGCCCCCCGCAACCACCAACATTCGCGTTTGGCATTCATTGATAGCCGCCGGTAGTTGCACATTGATCCACTGGTCGCCGCGCAACACGCGCGCATCTGGCTGGCCTTGAACAATCGCCCACGGTTCGCCCTCAAACGCGGCCAATGATTCCAGCGATTCCCCCGCAATACTTGGGCGTAATTGAAGCGCGCCGCCATGGATTATAAACCACAATTCGCTCGCGGGATTGAATTGCGTCGCGCCCGAGACCACCTCCATCTTATGGTTGAGCGCCTCGAACACTAACCACACCCTCTCGCCATCGGCGGCCAATGCGATCGGTTTTTCAGCGAATGTCGAAGCCACTTGGAATTGCCGCTCGTCATCCGCCGCGGCGTGGTGGAGCAATTCAAATCGGGAGGTGGTCTCATATGGATTCTTGGAAATCCACCAGAAGTGCGTGCCGCTACTGGCGGCCTGCGTGCCCTGCACAAAGCGATCCTGCAATGGGGAAGCCGCCACCATGACCATGATCAACGCAAACACACATCGAGCGAGATAGTTCATCGCTTGGGTTGGCCCTTCTCAAGATCGATCACTTCGGCTGGTCGCATGACGCCGCGAATCACCTCAAGATCAAATAGGCGATCTTTCAAGCGGTCCTCGCGCGCGCCGGGCTCGTCCCAAAATATTTGCCATATGCCAATGTTAGACACGGACTTCAACGTGATCTTGCTCGCCACCATTGGTCGGTCCGCCATGGGCAAGTGGTTCATGTTCGCCATCACGGGCTCGCTCAATTCACTTTCCGCAAGCACATTGCCTTTGGCATCGAGAAGCCAAATATGGCTTGGAAACCCGATGTTTTTTAGCACTTCAACGCGGGTCTTCACCCACTTGCCGCGTGGCGAACGGACAAATTCAGCGGTGAAATTGTCGGGCGAGTCTTGCATGATTGCAACTGCAGTAGGCCATGGCAACGCGGCGAGCAACTCCAAGAGCGCGTCGGGTCCAGCAAATGGAAGCAGCGAATCTGGCACTGGAGTGTCGCGCGCGCCAAGCCACAAACGACTCGGCTCGCGCTTTGGTTCAAACAACCACCACTGCTTCGCGTTGGCGCCAGCCCACGCAAGTCGCTCGCCCATTTTGTCGGCGCGCAAAGAAATGTCATCGCCACCATTGCGCCATGCAAGATCAACTTGGGCCTGCTCAAAGTGGTCGCCATTTTCATCATGCCAACGCAACTCCGCGCTGCCGCGCGTGGCGAATATTTTCAGACCAGCCACGCGATGATTTTGTTGCGCCACAATGGCTAACACGTCCAACGCGGGCGCGGCAACTTTTGCATCGGCGGAAGAATTTTTTTCATGAATGAGCGCGGGCGTCACTTCGCCGGGCTTTTGCGCGGTGGCGCATGCCGCTGCGGCACAAAGAAATACAAACATAAAAACAACTCTGAAAATAGGCGAAATCAGTTGATATACGCGGCTCATGAAATTGGCCCATCAACCATCGAAGGCCGCAATCTCGCCAAGTTCGTCCGCCAAAGCCTGCACCGCGGACTCGTCCAACTGCGGCCGCAACACGTCCACTGGCGCCGCGCCTTCAACCGCGCCTCGACGCGCGAACAACCAAAATTCTTTCTCGTCGCGGTGCTCAACTCGCAATTGTTTCAATCTACGCTTGCGCAACAAGATCATTGCCAACAACCAACGGATGGCCACTCGATTGGGCCGGTCATCGCCCGCGAGCCGCTCAAAAATTTCCTCAACAGCTTCGTCGTCAATCACAATGCCACGCTTGCGATCGGCCGCCGGCATGATGGTCTTCCAAAAACAAATCATGCCCTCGGGGCGCGCGCCATCAAGCCAGGCGGTCATGGAAAAATCAAGGCGCTCAAGATTGTGCGTGGCATTTTCACGGATGGCGGACATGCACGGAGTGCCGGTTGCAAGCACCTCCGCGCTGGCCGCGCATAGGTACGTTGCCTTGCCGATAGATATTGGAGTTGCTTCACGGGTCATGCTTGAATCCTATCGCTCAGATGGCATGGTGCGTGGTACAGTTCCAATGTGTTTGATCGACTCACACAACTTTTTCACGGTGGGGATCCCCTCTCCATCGCCATTGAATTGTTGTTGATTTTCGGGGGAGTCATGCTGATCCTGCGTTTCCTGCAAGGAACCCGCGGCGCCGGCGTGTTCAAAGGCATCATTGTGCTCGTGGCCGTTCTGGTTTTGGGCATTCGTTTTGCCGGCCTCTTAAGCGAGGCGTTTCCCCGCTTGCGATTTCTAAGCGAGGGGTTGCTTGGAGCCATCGCCATCTTCATGCTGGTGATCTTTCAACCTGAGTTGCGCCAAGCGATGGTTCGCATTGGACAAACCATGTCGCCAAGCGAGCGCCGACGAATTGATCCTGTGATTGACGCGCTGGAAAGCGCGGTGGAGTTTTTAAGTCGCAATCAATTTGGCGCGCTGATTGTGATTGAGCGCGGAACTTCGCTCGCGGGGTTGGCCGCGCAAGGTGTTTCCATGGACGCCGCCATGAGCGCGGAACTGATTGAAAGTATTTTTTGGCCTTCAAGTCCGCTGCATGATCTGGCGGTCGTGATTCGCGGTGAAAAAATTGCCGCGGCCAGCGTGCAACTTCCATTGGCCGATCCCGTGGCGGGAATGAAGTTGGGCGCGCGCCACCGCGCCGCGATGGGCGCCACGCTTGAAAGTGATTGTGTAGTTGTTGTGGTGAGCGAGGAAAATGGTCTGATTCGATTCGCGGAGCGCGGCGAATTGTCGGAACCCATCCAATTTGATGAATTTGCCGCGGGTTTACGCCGCCGTTTGTCGCGCGGTTTGCGCCGACCGCAACAACGCTCACTGTTTGGCCGCTTCATCAGCCGCGTGGGCGGTCTTGACGCGCCCATGTTGAATTTGCCGGACCACTCGGAACATTCAGAATTAAATGCCGCCGCGACTTTGGCGGCCGCGCAAGAAGAGGAACGCGCCGAGCGCGAGGACGAGCGAATGAATCCAGACGACTCTGAAGTAGAGAGTCATGAGGATGGCGACGATGGCGATGAAACAAGTCAGAATAAAAGCGATTTCGATGATCGCGAAAATCGGCGGAGCAACTGATGGGAAATTGGACCGCCAATCTTTCCACTTGGTTTGTGGCGGCGATCGCCACGCTGTTAATTTGGACTTGGGCCGCGGATCGCACCCGCGACACGCGTGAAATCAAGGGCACATTCTCATTCCGCTCATCGGATCCAAAGCAACACTTTGTTGATCCAATGAAACCAATTGCGATCACGCTTTCCGTGAAAGCCAGTCCCACCAGCATCGAACGCATTCAATCCATACTTGACGAAGGCTTGATTATCCCCACTGGAACCGCTGGATTTCCCACCACCGCGGGCGCTTACAACGTCATGCTCGCATACGCCATAAACAATTTGCCCCAAATTATCGCCACGGACGCCACCGTTCAAACATCGCGGCCCGAGTCCGCCAAAGTTGTGATTGGCGATCTCACCACCACGCAATTTCCACTGACAGCGAAAATTTCTTTGGCCGAATATGAATCCGCCTCCATCAATCCACCCGTTGTCTTGGTCACGCTTCCAACTTCGGCGATTGATGCCATGAAGAATCTTCAAGTGGAAGCCGTGGTTGACACCAAAGATTTGTCCACTGGAAAAAATAATGCGCAAGCGACGTTGCGATTACCTGAATCCGTAGCGGTGAAATCAGAGCAAGTGACATTTGTGCCCGACCAAGCGATTGTGACCTTCACTCTTCGGCGCAAAACAGAAAATATCACCTTGGCCACGGTGCCTTTGCAAATCGCGGCCTCGCCAACCGACTTGAAGGGATTTGATATCACCATTCAGCAAGATGGTGGAGTTTTGCGCGACGTGATTTTGATTGGTCCGCCCGACGCGTTGAAGGACATTGAGAGTGGAAAATTTTCCGTGGCCGCGATTGTTCCGCTTACAAGCGGAGATCTTGGCAGCAAGGTGGCCAAGAAAGCCGTCTCGAATTGGGTTCTACCGCCTGGAGTCAGCGTGGAAAGCGTTACCGGAAAACAAATTGTGAATCCAGAGATCGCGCTCAAGATTGAGCCGCGAACAACAACGTCAATTCTTCCAGAGACGGAAGTGGAACCTCCGCTGCCCGCTCCCAAGGGTCCTTGAATCGCGGCGCTTCGATGAGGCGACGCGCCTGAGGCGCAAAATAATTGTAAGAGCGCGATGAAAAATTTTTTTTATTTAGCGCGCTGCTTCATCCGCAACTCGCACCGCATGCCACTGCTTCTTGCCACGGCGCAATAAAATAACCGCGCCATGCAGCACATCCGCGCGCGTCAACTTGGCGTCGGCAACAGCCTTCTCGCCATTCACGCTCACGGCGCCGGCGGCTAGAAAATCGCGCGCCTCGCGCTTGCTCGCGGCAAGTGGCGTGGTGGCCAGAAATTCAAGCAACGCAATGCCATCGCCATCAAGTGAATTCGCGGCGATTGAAGTGCTAGTTAAATCATGCGTGACTTCGGCCAATAGTTGCGCATCCAACGAGCGGATATCGCCAGAAAACAGAGCCAATGCAGCAGTTTTTGCCCGCGCCACCTCCGCCGCGCCGTGGATCATTTCCGTGGCGGCGTCGGCCAACGCTTTTTGTGCGGCGCGCTCCGATGGATTCGCTTTTTGCACCGCCTCCAGCGCCTCAATGGTGGCGCGGTCAAAGAACGTGAACCAGCGCAGCAACTTTCCAACTTCCTCGTCGGATGCGTTCAGCCAGAACTGATGAAAGCGGTACGGCGAAGTTCGCTCCGCGCTCAGCCACACATTTCCAGATTCGCTCTTTCCAAATTTCGTTCCATCGCTCTTGAGCAACAGCGGCGCAGTCAGGCCAAATCCTTCGCCTTGCGAAAGTCGCCGAATCAAATCAATGCCGCTAAGAATATTTCCATATTGATCGCTGCCACCCATTTGCACGGTGCAACCATGCGCCTTGAACAAATGCGCAAAGTCGTAGGCCTGCAAGATCATGTAGCTGAACTCGGTGTAACTCAAACCCTGCTCGCGGCTTTCAAGGCGATTGGCCACGCTGTCGCGCGTGACCATTTGATTCACGCTGAAATGTTTTCCAATATCGCGCAACACTTCGATGTAGCCCATCTTCAACAACCACTCGGCGTTGTCCACAATCACGGCCGCGCTGGGCCCGGTGAAATCCAGAAGCTTCTCAAAAATCTTGCGCTGTCCCGCAACATTTTTCTTCACTTGCGCGGGATCAAGCAACTGTCGCTCGCTGCTTTTTCCGCTTGGATCACCGATTAAACCAGTCGCGCCGCCCATGACCACGATGGGTTTGTGACCGCAGCGTTGCAAGCGCGCAAGCAACATGGCCGACACCAAATTTCCCACGGTCAAACTATCGGCGGTGGGATCAAAGCCCGCATAAGCAACTCGACCTGGCGTGGCCATGTGCGCGGCTAACCCCTCGGTGGTTTGATGCACCATGCCACGCCACGATAATTCAGCCACGAAGTCCGATTGATTCATGCGCGAAGCCTCACGTTCATTTAGTGAGCCATCGCCGCGCTCTTGGATTGAATGCTGGCCATCAACTCCGTCCAGCTACTCACGAATGAAGCCGCGCCTTCCACTTGCAATTCATTACCAACTTTCTCAATGAGGCAACCGGCTTTCTCAAGCGCGGCCACGGTGGCTGGACCTGTTCCACCATCGGTGCGCAACACGCCATCAAGCGAGCCATGATCAAAGAAATCATTCAGCGTTGACTCGGGCATGGTGTTCACGGTGCGCGCCGCGGCGAGCGCCTTGACGTACATGATGTCCGCAAGCTTTGGATCCTTGGTGCTGGTGCTGGCGAAAAGAAATCGCTGCGGACGCGCGCCCGCGGCTTGCAACTTCAAGAAACGATCGCTGGCATAGAGCGCGCAATATTCCTTGTAGCACACTTGCGCCACGGCAATACCCGCGGTGTTCTTCAAATTGTCGGGCAACATTGCCGCGGTCTTCTTGTCCCATCGGCTCACAAACATGCTGGCCACGCTTTCAACAGTGACGGATTTACCCTCTTTCATGCGGCGTTCAAGGCCTTTCAGGTACGCGTCGGCAGCGGCGAGATATTGCTTAGGGCTAAACAGCAGCGTGACATTCACGGAAATTCCGCGGTACGTGAGTTCTTCAATCGCAGGCAAGCCTTCAGCGGTGCCTGGAACCTTTATAAATAGATTCGGGCGATTCGCCTTGGCGTGCAACGTGACGGCTTGATCAATGGTTGTCTTGGCGTCGCGCGCCAGCAACGGACTCACTTCAAGACTCACCCAACCATCCACGCCGCCGGTGAGCATGTGAATTGGCTTGAACAAATCCGCGGCCTTGGTGAGGTCGGTGATGGCAAGTTCAAAGAAAAGTTTTTCGCCGTCAATGCCCTTGGAAAGCAGATCGCGAATTTGTGGATCGTAATCATTGGAGCCAGTGATGGCCTTCTCAAAGATGGTTGGATTGCTGGTCAAGCCCACCACGCTGTAGGTGTCGATGTATTTCTTCAACTGCCCCGTCTGCAACATACTGCGAGTAATGTTGTCGACCCAAATACTTTGACCGGCGATTGAAAGAAGCGCTGTTGCTGTCATGATGATCTCCTGGTGTGGTTGCGTGCGATTGACTTGACAGATTAGCGCAATTTTTTCCAAGCGCGAACTGCAAAGTAAAGATTGCGTTTATTTTTGCTCCCCACTTGATTGCGCCACATGCGCTACCTTTACTGCAACTTCCAAAGGAAATACCCATGACATCAGCGACACCAACTGCCACAACAACCGCACCGACCACCGCACCAATCACGCCGCTTGATAGCCGCCCTGAATGGAAGGCCCTTCTGGCGCACGCCGAAAAAATCAAGGCGACGCATTTACGCGACATCTTCAAGCAGGACCCAAAGCGTGGCGGCGAGTTGGCCGTGAACGCGCTTGACATGCACTTTGATTTCAGCAAGCAACGCGTGACGCGCGAAACTTTGCAACTGCTCTTTGCCCTGACGCGCGCTTGCGGATTGGAAGCGCACCGCGACGCCATGTTCCGCGGCGACAAGATCAACAATTCTGAAAATCGCTCGGTGCTGCATGTCGCCCTGCGCGCGCCGCGCAACGCCGTCATCAATTCCGACGGCAAGAATGTCATGCCAGATGTATGGGCTGTGCTTGACCACATGAGCGCGTTTGCGGAAAGCATTCGCAGTGGAACATGGACTGGTCACACTGGCAAGCGCATCAAGACCGTCATTAATATTGGCATTGGCGGCAGCGACCTTGGTCCAGCAATGGCCTACGACGCTCTGCGAAATTTCGCGCACCCCTACGTGGATTGCCGCTTTGTCTCCAACGTGGACGCCAACGATTTCTATGAGAAAACCCGCGGTTTAGACCCAACTGAGACGCTGTTTGTAATTAGTAGCAAGACATTCACCACGCTTGAAACCATGACCAACGCCAACAGCGCGCGCGAGTGGAGCATGAAGGGCTTGGGCGGCGACGC
>SYAD01000168.1 GCA_005789005.1 Planctomycetia bacterium
CGTTGGGGTTCTACGACATGATTGGCAATTTATGGGAATGGACGAGTGATATGTACGTGCCAGGTTTCTATGCGAGTTGTAAGGATGGGGTCGTTGATCCGCGCGCCACGGCAGTGGAGTCCGCGCCAGATGCAATTCGATATGTTGTACGCGGCAGTTCTTGGGGGCGCAACGCAAGCACTTGCCGCGCCACAGTTCGCGCTGGCATTGTTGGCACGGAGCAAAACCGTTTCTTTGGTTTTCGTGTGGCGCGAGATCCGTCTCAGCCAGAATCACAAAAGAATAATTAGTTCACCGCTACTCGCGGGCGCAAATTATTGTTGTTGACCTCACAGTATTTTTGTGAGCGCTGATATGTTTCAATTTGGCGCGTGTAAACGGCTTGCCTCCGTGGTCATCTGCGACCATGATGCGCTCTTCATGGAATCCTCAATGCAACAAGTCGCTGACGCAACACACACACCAGCAACGCAGCCCGCCACGCCCGCCGCCGAATCCAGCGTTCGCCGCACAGTGTTCCTCTGCATTGTCATCATCATCGTGGCCCTTGTAGGCGTGTTCGCCTCGCGATTTTGCGTGTCGCCACGCGGCGCCGTTTCGCCCGCGCTCTTGGCGTCCACGCAACCCGCGCTCGCAATCGCCGCGGTTCTTGTGGCCATGATCGTTGCGCTGCTGATCGCGCTCACTCTTGCCAAGCCAATCAACGCCGTCGTGTCGCTCTTCGCGCTGGGCTGCGCCTTCGCCGCGTACGCCATGCAGACCGGCACCATCAGCGACTTTGTTTTTCTTGGCGCAAACATGAAACTCGCCGCCGCCGAAACAATTGTGTGGGGCGTGTTCATAATGCTTGCGGCCATGATCACATTCCGAGTGGGCGGCGCTCTTGTTGACGTGCCAGCGCATGATCGCGATGGAACTTTCATCGGCGAGATTTTTCACAAGCGCGCCATCATGTCGCTGCTCGCGGGACTCGCGGCCATACCTGTTCTCATTTTCACGCTTGTCGGCGCCAGCAAAGGGCAGGCGATTGGAGCATGCGCTATCGCAGGCGTGATCACCGCCGTGATTGGGCGATTGATCGCCCCGCGCGCGCAACCAATTCTGTTGTTCGCCATGCCCGCGCTTGTGATTGGCGTGGCGCAATTCGTTTTGGCCTTCACTAGCGCCGCGATTTCTCCTGATATTGCGTTTGTCACCGGAGCGCTTTCGCCTATTCGAGTGCCCATGCCCATGGATATTGCCGCGGGCTCTCTACTCGGCGTGGCGATTGGTTTGGGTTGGTCCAAAGGCTTGGTGAAGCACGAGCCTTCGTCCATGCAAGATTAAACAGCGGCACTGTTGCGCCGCCGCAATCCGCGCGGTCCGAAAGTATTTGCTTTTGTTTGCGGCAACTTTCTTCGCACGTAACTCCCAATACTATTTGCGCCGCCGCTACACTCGCCTCACTATGTCCCTCATTGTCACCGGAACCATCGGAATTGACACGCTTCATACACCAATCGGCAGCGCCGAAAAAGTGCTTGGAGGTTCGTGCAGTTATTTTGCCGCCGCCGCAAGTTTTCTTTCGCCCGTTCGTCTTGTCGGCGTCGTGGGTGGCGATTGGCCCGCGCATCACGAAAAAGTATTGCGCGGATTTCCAAACATTTGCGCCAAAGGTTTGCAGAAGCGCGCCGCCAGCAAAACATTCGCATGGGGCGGACGCTACTTGGACAACATGAATCAGCGTGAGACACTTTTCACCGAACTTGGCGTGCTTGAAGAGGCGCCTCCAAAAGTCCCAATGGAGTATCAAGATTCAAAATTTGTTTTCTTGGGTAACACGCATCCCGCGGTTCAAATTGATTTGCTTTCGCAATTTCCACACCGAGAATTGGCCGTGTGCGACACCATGGATTTGTGGATCAACATCGCGCGCCCTGAATTACTGCTGCTTTTGCAGCAAGTGGACGGCGTTGTGCTGAATGATCAAGAGGCCGCGCAATTGACCGATCACCGCAACGCCGTCACCGCGGGCAAGGCCATTCTTGACATGGGTCCTCAATTTGTCGTTGTGAAAAAGGGCGAGCATGGCGCCGTGTTGGTGCACCGCGATGGCGTGGCGGTGCTGCCCGCGTTTCCCGCCGACGCCAAGCATGTGATTGATCCCACTGGTGCGGGCGACAGTTTCGCCGGCGGCATGATGGCGCATATCGCGGCGACTGGCAGCGGCGATCTTGAAGTTGTGCAAGAGGGTTTGTCGTGGGGAACCGTCATGGCTAGTTTCACCATTGAGGCTTTTGGTCTTGATCGACTTGCCACATTGGATCGCGCGCAAATTGACGCACGCATGCAACAATTTCGCAAAGCGGCAAAGGTGGGTTGAGGATGCGTCCCACTCCGCCACGCTGTTGGAAAGTGTTGCGCACGGTGGGCGTTGAATTATTTGCGCAAAGATATTCATGGCGTTGTTTGAAAGTATTGCGCGGTGTGTTGCCATGTACTTTCGCGGGCACTTTCGCCGCGGCATTTGCGCTGACACTGACTTTGCTGGCGTCCGCGACTTTTGCGGCGGCTTCTCCCGCCCCAATGCAAACATCCGTGGAACTCGCGCCCAATGCGGCGGTAAAAAATCCATGGGGCAACGTTGGCGGCAAATTCAAGGACTTGCCCAATGCCGAAAAAGTGGAGGAACTTGCGGTAATTCTCACAGAAATTGGCCGCGGCGGAAAAATTCGAGAGCTCACATGGACGCCGTCAACGCTTACATTTCACCGCGGCGACAATTGGTACACGGTTGAACTTTCTACGGGAGTGATCACATCTTCAAGCAAGCCAGAAGGCGATGCGCCAGCTCCGAACAAATCAAAGTGGCCCAAAGATCCACCGCCAGGCCGCGCCAAGCAACGCACGCAATCCACAAGTCCAGATGGAACGTTCAAGGCCATTCACCGCGACGGTGGTGTGTATGTGGAAACCATCGAAACAAAAACGCAGAAGCCCGTGATGGAAATGAATGCCGGCGAAAATATTCGCTACGGCACCGCCGACTGGGTCTACGGCGAAGAGCTTGATCAAAGCGACGCCATGTGGTGGAGCAATGACGGAAAGTACCTGGCCTTCTATGCCTTTGATGATTCGCAAGTTCCCAAGTACGAATTGCTGCGCGGTTGGGATCAGTTGCGCACAAGCAACGCGCCAATGTGGTACCCCAAAGCGGGTGACCCGAATCCCGTCGCGGGGTTGATGGTGTTTGAATTGGCCACGGAGCACCTTGTCACCATAGATGTCGGCAGTGATGGCGAACAATACATATACGGCATTCGCTGGAGTAGCGATGATCAGTTGTTGTATTTCCGCACCAATCGCAGGCAAAACACGCTGGATTTAGTGGCCGCCAATCCCATCACCGGCGCATCGCGAGTGATTGTGAACGAGACGCAAGACACGTGGCAAGAGAACCGTCCACTGCTGCGTTTTCTTAACGACGGCGACCGTTTTGTGTGGGCCAGCGAGAAGAGCGGCTTTCGTAATTTGGAGCTTCGAAAACTTTCCGACACCTCTTTCGCGCAGCCACTCACGCGCCTCGCATGTCCCGTGGTGGATATTTTGCAAATCAACGAATCAGCAAACGACAATGGGGGAACGCTTGATAGCCAAAACGATCAAGAGGATTCCGCGACCGCACATTCCGCGATCGTGGCGAGCGCCAACTTTCCTGGCGGCGGTCAACTCTGGTATCGAGCCAACAGCGCCGCCACTCCAATGTTGGCGCAGATTCACTGTGTGAATTTGGACGGCACGGGCGAGCAACAACTCACCGATGGTGCGAGTCATTGGTCAAGCATGCAACGCTCGCCCGATGGAAAGTTTTTCACCGCCACCGCCGAGGCGCCCAACACGCCGCAGCGCACCGTGTTGTTTGAATTGGATAAACATAACGCCGCCAAAGAAATCGCCACGCTTGCCGCCGCGCCCGCCGACGGCTTTGAGAAAAACAATTTACGTCAGCCCGAGTTGTTCACATTCACCGCCGCGGACGGCGTGACGCCGCTGTGGGGCGAATTATTTTTTCCGCCAGACTTTGACGCCACAAAAAAATATCCGCTGCTGATCGATGTCTACGGTGGACCAAGTTCGCAGGCCATCACCGGCCGCTTTGACGCGGGCAGCGCCGACCGCGCGCTTGGTTTGTTGATCGCAAAAATTGATAATCGCGGCACGCAAGGCCGCGGAAAAGTCTTTGAATCAGCGACATATCTCAATTTGTGCGGCGCGGATTTAGACGACCAAGCCGCGGGCGTGAAGGCTCTTTCACTGCGCCCATATGTGGACGCCAACCATGTTGCAATCAAGGGACATTCATACGGCGGCACCATGAGCGCCATGGCGGTGTTGCGCTATCCAGATATTTTTTGCGCGGGCGTGGCTGGCGCGCCCGTGACGGATTGGCGCAACTATGACACCATTTATACGGAGCGCTACATGCGCACTCCAAAAGAAAATCCTGAGGGGTACGACACGAGCAGTGCCGTGCAACTTGCCGCCACGCTGAAGTCGCATTTGCTTTTAATTCACGGATTGGTTGATGACAATGTTCATCCATCAAACACATTGCAAATGGCCAAGGCCATGCAGGATGCGGAAGTTCCATTTGAAATGATGCTCTTTCCCGATTCAGACCACGGCATTCGTTCGCCCGCATATAAAGCCAAGGCGTGGTGGTTCCTGGCGGAGCATTTAGGATTGTTGCGCGATGCGGCTGAAAATAAAATCACAGCGCCCGCCGCCGCCACAACGCCCGCCGTTATAGAGGAGGAGTCCGTTCCGGTTTCATCAACACCCGCCGCGCCAGCAATCGAGTTGGCGCCGGCCGCATCAGATACTCCAGCGCAACCAGCGCCATCAACTCAACCAACCGGAGCCACGCCATGAATTCCAAAATGCCAACTGACCGCGGGCACGTTCATACCGAGCATCATCACCCGGATAGTTTGGCGCTTGACGCCTGCACTCCCGCGCAACTGATCAAGCAACTCGCGC
>SYAD01000169.1 GCA_005789005.1 Planctomycetia bacterium
CCGTTGAGCAATCTCAAACCAATCCGCGCAATCAACGCCTACGCAATGCTGCTCTTTCCCAACAGCTTACGTAGCGCCTTGATCGCATTCGCTAGCGGCGCGCGCACGCGTGTTGGTTGGAATCGCCAGAATCGCGCCTGGTTTCTATCGCATCCCGCCACGCCAGCGTTCATGACTACCCCTTTGAGCAGCGTGGATAATTACTGCGATCTCACCGAGTTGGCGCTTGGAACCAAAATCACTGACCGCGCCGTACAGCTGCGCTGCAGCGTGGAGGAACTTGCCCATGGCTTTCGCCTGCTTGATGGATTGCCGCGGCCACGCGTGATTTTAAATCCGGGAGCTAATCGACTTGATAAACGTTGGCCTGCCGCCAACTTCGCGGCGCTTGCGATTGCGCTGCGAAATAAATGCGGCGCGGGCGTGGCGGTCACTGGCTCGGAGAACGAAAGCGATGTTGTTGATGCGATCGTGTCCGCCAGTGACGGCGCCGCAATTTCTCTGATTGATCGCGGCGTCACTCTTGAAGGACTCAAGGGCGCAATCGCGCAAGCTGATTTGCTGATCACCAACGACACGGGTCCGCGCCACATCGCGGCGGGTTTTAACACGCCGTGCGTTTCACTGTTTGGCCCAACCGACCATCGCTTCACAACGCTGCATGAGCCGCACAACACCAACGCCACCAATATGCCACGCGAATGGCTTTTGATTGCTGATCCGTTTCTTCCTAAAGAGGTGACCGCGAACCATGTTGCAAAAATCGCGCGCATGGACCGCATTTCGGTTGGCGATGTGGCGCACGCCGCAACACAACTTCTCAACGCCAAACTTCGCTGATTGATTGGACGCGACAAACCCGCGCGGCCACCCAATCACGGCGCAAATGACTACTCTTTTAGCAATCGAATTATTCGCCCTGCAATTCAATATGTAACTCAACACACAACTCAACCTACGACTCAACATGCAAATCGACTGGCAAATCATCATTGAAATCGCGGCGGCTTTCTTGTGCGGCAGCATTCCATTTGGCGTGTTGATCGCCAAATCGAAAGGCGTGGACTTGCGCAAAGTGGGCAGCGGAAATGTGGGCGCAACCAATGTTGGCCGCGCGCTTGGTCGCAAGTGGGGCTTCATGTGCTTCGCGCTTGACGCGATCAAAGGCGCGTTACCCGTTTTGATCATCGGACAATACAACGGCGTGCTTGGCCGCCAAGTCAACACCATTTCGCCCACCGCGCTGATCGTGTGGATTGTGATAGCCATCGCCGCGATCGCCGGACATATTTTTTCACCGTGGCTCAAGTTCAAAGGCGGCAAAGGTGTTGCCACCGGCTTTGGCGCGCTAGTGGCCATGTGGCCAGTGCTCACGTATCCAATGTTGATCGCGCTGGCCGTGTGGATTGTGTGCATGAAACTTTCGCGCATCGTCAGTCTTTCAAGTTTGATCGCCGCGCTCACGCTGCCCATCAGCGCCGCCCTGCTTCTTCCATGGAACACAATCACACAGAAACTCGCCACAGGAAGTTCAGCGCCAACATCACCCGCGCCGCTTGAAACAACATCAGGCACGCCGCTTCCCGCGGTCGTCGCTTGCGCAATGATCGCCGCGCTGGTGTTCATCACGCACCGCGCCAACATAAAACGCCTGCTTTTGGGCACGGAATCACGCGTTGGTCAAAAGCCAAAATCGTCCGATACGATCCCATTGTGACTTCCGCCGACACGCATTCACAATCCAACGCAAACGACGTTTGGCAAAGCGCGCTCTCCACGCGCTTCGCCTCCACTGAAATGCTGCAACTGTGGTCCGACGCGCGCCGCGCGCAATTATGGCGCGGCGTGTGGTTGGCCGTAGCGCAAGCGCAACAGGAAATGGGCGTGAATATTCCGCAGGCCGCCATCGATGGCATGCGCGCGAATATCAACACAACCGACTTCGCCGCGGTGGCCCAACACGAGAAACGACTTCGCCACGATGTGATGGCGCACGTGCACGCCTTTGGTGAATCCGCGCCCGCCGCGCAAGGCTTCATTCATTTGGGAATGACAAGCCAAGATGTGGTTTGCAACGCTGACGCGATTCTTTTGCGCGACGCGCTTCAACTAATCGCCAACAAGTTCGCGCGCGTGATCGATCGCATTGCAACATTCGCCGCAAAGCAGCGCGACCTTGCATGCCTTGGCTTCACGCACTTTCAACCAGCGCAACCACTCACGCTTGGAAAGCGCGCGACATTGTGGGGCCAAGATTTCGCCATCGCGTTGCAAGACATTGAGCAGCGCCTCGCGGGCGTGAAGTTGAAAGGTTTGCGCGGAGCAACCGGCACGCAATTCTCCTTCATGGCGTTGCTTGGCGACGCCGCCAAAGTTGACCAACTCGAAGCCAAATTCTGCGGCTTTTTGAACTGGAACCCCGACGCCATTTGGAGCGTGTGCGGACAAACTTCGCCGCGCGTGTTCGAAGCCAGCGTGCTCAACGCGCTGGCCGTGGGCGCGTGCGCCATTCACAAATGCTGCAACGACATTCGCCTGCTGGCGAACTTGCGCGAGGTGGAGGAACCATTTGAAAAAGATCAAATTGGTTCAAGCGCCATGCCCTACAAAAGAAATCCCATGCGATGCGAGCGCGCCACCGGCCTGGCGCGATTTGTGATTGGCCTTGCGCCCGTGGCCATGGCCACCGCCAGCGAGCAATGGCTTGAGCGCACGCTTGATGATTCAAGCGCTCGTCGACTTTCACTTCCTGAGGCGTTTCTTGCGCTTGACGGAGCGCTTGACGTGATGGCGAATGTGCTTGGCGGAGTTGTTGTGAATGAAAGCGTGATCACCAATCGATTGCACAACGAACTTCCATTTGTGGCCACGGAAGATATTTTGATCGCCGCGGTGCGCGCCGGCGTGAACCGCGAGAAGGCGCACGACGCCATCCGCCGCCACGCGCTTGCCGCGGCCGAGCGCGTGAAAGCTGGACAATCAAACGATCTCGCCGCGCGGCTTGGGGCCGATGCTCTCTTTGCCAAAGTGAATATTGAAAGCGCGCTCGACGCCAAGCGTCTCACTGGCCGCAGCGGCGAACAAACCGACCGATGGATCGCCTCGGTGGTCGCGCCCATCCGCAAAAGATTTTCCGCCACGCTGACGCACGAACCGTCCTTGAAAGTTTGACCTGCCACTCAAAGCGCATTGCAAAATAAATCCGCCGTTCACATTCCATTGCATCCGCACGCAACCTGAAAGAATTCAAATGCCAATTCCCCGACTTCAAATCACCGACTGCGCTCTTTTGGTGATTGACATTCAAACAAAGTTTGCCAAACACATTGCTCGATGGGATTTTCTGGTCGCCAATAGCGCAATACTGGTGCAAATGGCCAATGAACTTGCCATTCCCGTGATTGTGACCGAGCAAAGCCCTCAAAGTTTGGGCCACACCACTCCCGAAATCGCCCAATGCCTGTCAAAAAATACGCCCGTCTACTCAAAGACCCGCTTTAGCGCCTTTACAAGCGATGTTGCCGCGCAACTTCGCACACTTCACCGCTCGCAAATTCTTATTTGCGGAATTGAAGCCCAAGTCTGCGTGCTACAAACTGTTCTAGATCTGGGCGCCAACGGTCGCCAAGCATTTCTGGTGACCGACGCTATTTCCGCCACGGACGCCACCCAAATTGCACCAGCATTTAGGCGCATGGAACTTGCCAACGCAATTCCAACTGGCACGCTTTCGGCCATGTACGAACTTCTTCAAGACGCCACTCACCCCAAATTCAAGGCCTGCCTTGATCTGGCCAAGCGGATTCAAAGTGAATCCACTCATAAAACCAATTAATCAGCGCTCTTTGCAAAGCGCATGCATATTTATTGGTAAATCCACACGTCTTAAAAACATGAAAAGAGCGACCAAAGGCCACTCTTTCATGTATTTAAGTTAGATAACACCGTATTTGCTTCGGACAAATGAAACCCGACGCGCAAGTACATCAACTTCTACAAATCGTAGATAACGTTGAAATCAACCAGCCGCAGGTGGTTGTCGTGAAATTTCCAACACTTTAATCCGAATTTCTTGCGCCTGAGCTTTGATGTCCTGCATTGCCTTTCGCACGCGGGTGCTGGCGGCCTTGTTGCCACCACTGGCCTTGGCGATGTCGTCTGCGGCTTCTTCAACCTTCTTTTTAAGCAATTCGTAGCTTTCCATATTTCTGATCTCCTAGGTTTGAGTTATCAAAGGGGCGAAACTGCCCTGCGGACATGGTAACGCCTCTTTTGAAGTTCTGAAACATACGCCCCAAAAAGATTTAATCTAGTTATCTTCACTGTTGAGCTCCTAATTCAGGGTGAAATTCCATGGCAAACGAACTAATTATAGATCTGAACTCCCTTGATTTAACCGCCGTGGCCTTAGACCGTGACGCGGTTGGCAAATTACTGCCCCAAACTGGCCCGATGCGCCAATTGGATTATTTGATTTGGAAGAATGACGACAACAGTTGTGGCGTGGGAGTGAAGCACATTCGCCAAGATGAATTTTGGGTGCCCTACCACATTCCAGGCAGACCCTTAATGCCGGGCGTTCTCATGATTGAAGCCGCGGCGCAATTGTGCAGCGTCTTGCAAACGCTGGCTATTCCAGACGTGGGATTTCTTGGGTTCACCCGATGCGACAACACATCATTTCGCGGACAAGTTGTTCCCGGAGATGCATTTTACATAGCCTGTCAATTGATGGAACGCAATCGACGCCGCTTCATTTGCAAAGTGCAAGGCGTGGTCAAAGACAAACTTGTTTTTGAAAGCAACATCACCGGAATGAAATTGTAGAAATTCAAATGTCCGAACCGTACAACGCTAGTCCTGTTCTGTTGCAACCCATCGCCAAGGGTCGCGCGTGGGGCGGAACAACTTTTACAGGCTGGAAAAAATTTACAGCGCCCGCGAAGGGTGAACTTGCGATTGGCGAAAGTTGGGAAGTTGCGGACCTGCCAGAATCAATCGCCAATGGTTGCTCTCGCGTTGCGGCGGGCGCGGGTGCGGGAAAAACATTGCATGAACTTGTGAATCTCGACACAACGGGATGGATGGGCCGCGCGCGATTGAACGCGCAGGGACGATTTCCACTTTTGGTCAAATTCCTCGACGCAGCCGAGCATTTATCGGTGCAAGTGCATCCCGATGCAAGTTACGCGGCGGCCAATCCATCGGCGCATTTAAAAACCGAATCATGGTTTGTGCTTGCCGCCAAGCCGGGCGCCACTATTTGGCGCGGTGTGAAAGAGCACGTCACCAAGCAAGAATTTGAAACGCGCCTGCGCGGCGGCGGCAGCATCTTGGATTTGCTGGTTGAAGTGCGCGTGCAAGCGGGCGATTGCATTGATCTGCCCAGTGGCCTGTGCCACGCGCTTGGCCAAGGAATCACCGTGGCGGAAATTCAAACTCCAAGCGACACCACCTTCCGAGTATTCGATTGGAATCGCAACGATCCCGCGCGCCTTTTGCATCTTGATGAGGCCATGGCGTGTATTCAATTTGGCAAGAGCCAACGGCTTGATCATCTTCCAATTCACAACGCGTCCACCGCGCCCGCGGTGCAAACACGCGCATTTTGCACCACGCTTCTGTCGCGCACCGATCACTACACAATTGAGCGCATCGAGGCCATGCACGCCACCACTTTGGAAGTGATCACGCATCAACACCCAGTGTGTTGGCTGATTCTCAACGGGTCCGTTTCCGTGGATGGCGAAACGCCCATCACGGCAAATGCCTGGGAAACCCTGCTTTTTCCAGCTATTTCCGAAGGGCGCTCAGCCAAACTCAGCATGGGCACAACATTCTTGCGGATCAAATTGCCAGATCCAATGGATCGATTCATTGCGTAATCTATTGTTGTGCCGCGCTGTTTCAATACAAACTTTGCACTGATGCATTTGTGCTTGATCGCGATTTTATTTTCCACCCTCGCCAACGCGCAGCAGTCTTCGCCAATAACTTCGCCAACACTCACGTCCGCGAATGCCCCGCCCGCTGTAACACCCGCCACCAACACGCCCCCATTTCCCGTGGCGGGAGCCAGCGCTCTTGGAGGCCGCGTGTTCAACATCGAGCCCGGCGTCGCGTTCAATTCGCTCGCGCCATTCTTGTTGCCTGGCGATGAAGTTCGCCTGCTTCCTGGAGTTCACATTCCATTCACGCTTGTGGATTTACGCGGCGAGCGTGGCAAGCCAATTGTGATTCGCGGCTATCAAACAGAAACCGACAAGCCGCTGCCATATGTGAAGGGTGAAACTTTCAGCATCTTCCTGCTGCGTCCGCAACATGTGATTGTGCGGGATTTACTGGTGGGCAATTCCTCGGGCCCCACCGTGTTTATTGATGGCTCCGTTGGCGCCACACCCGTGCTGGAAGAAACCCCGTTTGATGCGAATTTAAACATCATTAATCTGCAGATCAAACAAACCTTTGAATCACCCAATCAAACATCCATATATCTGCGCTCGATGCAAAGCGTGGATGTGTCCAACATTTCAATCAAGGGCTGGAACAATTCCGCGTTGGTGCTGGACAATTGCAAGCGCGTTGGAATTTCTCAATCCGTTTTCGACTGCGCCAAAAATTTGCCGCAATATCGCGGCGTGGCCATCCGCTCTGGATGCGAGGATATTTCCTGCATGTATGTCAGCTTTGGTATCAATGTGAAAGTGGCGTTTGAAGTTGGCGTGTGCGACAACACAACTGCGGCCACGGAAAATATTTCGCCCACGCGGCCCGCGCAAAGAATTCTGATCTCGCACAACGCAGCGCTTGAATGCGCGTGCTTTGTTTCACTGGGTTCCGTGGACAACTCCACCATTGTGAACAACTCATGCATCGAAAGTACAAAATACTTTTACAAGGCCGATGGCCTGTGTGGCGTTCCAAATTTTGTCACCCTCGAAAATAATTTAGTCACCTGGATTCCCGGCCGCCTTGAACGCATCAGCCTGGTGGCCCAAGGCGTTGCGCCCGAATCCATCCGCTTGCAAAGAAACCTGTGGTGGAGCGAGGAACTGCCAGCCGCGTTTGAAATTGTTGGCAAACCTTTTGGCGTTGAGTTGGCTCCGCAAGTTTTTGACGTCAATCCCAAAGTAGAAATGCGCGGCTTTATGCCGGTAGATCTAAAGGCGCGTGACTTTGGATGGGGCCAACAAATCAGCCCAACCCCCGCTGGCGCAGCAAAAACGCCACTTCAATCTCAAGCACCAGCCCAAAAACCGTTTTGAGTGCGCGTTTCTGCCGATAGAATGACTCACGTGCAGATTCAGGGCTCCATGTTAAGTTTGGCTGGTTCCAACCGGATTTCAAATGCCGCCCCGTCGTTTCATGGCATGAATAGTTTGGCCGCGGCGCGAGTTCCAGTTGCCCCAGACCCATTTTCCGCTCCACTGCTCAACGCCGGGCCCGATCGCCTGCAGTTGTACACCCGCGCCGCCGACCGAATTGAAGTGGCAACCGGACTTGCCCGCGGCCGCCTGCTCAACATCCAAGCTTGATGTATTTGGCATGCGGATTGGCTCCATGCGCTATCGCTAGCGCCATCGCAAATGCTATCGCCATCGCCGCTCAATTTGCGCCAATATCCAATCCCAATTTCAAGTGGATTTATCCAATTTCAAATTTGGCCAAATTGAAATAAGTGGTGGCGATTTCCCCGCACAACCGCTATCTTCCTAGCCCCGTCACTGGAAATGTTTTCCAAGGCGCGACACTTCAAACAACGGATTCCACATGGCCTCCACCGGCAAAATCATTCAAGTCATCGGCAGCACCTTCGACGCTCAATTTCCTGAGGATCAAATTCCAGAAATTTACAACGCGGTGCACGTTGACTTTCAACTGCGCGGCGAGAAGTCGCTGCTTGTGGGCGAAGTTGCCAAACACATGGGCGGCGGCATTGTTCGATGCGTCGCTTTGGCCAGCACTGACGGCGTGCGCCGCGGCGACGCCTGCACCGACACCGGCGCCAGCGTAAAAGTTCCAACTGGCGAAGGCGTGCTTGGTCGAATCTTTAATTTGCTTGGTCAACCTGTCGATGGTCGCGGCGAAGTGAAGTACGACGAATTGATGCCAATTCACCGTGAACCACCATCATTTGTTGACTTGAATCCAAAAACGGAAATGCTTCCAACCGGCATCAAGGTGATTGATCTTCTGTGTCCATTCGTGCGCGGTGGAAAAATTGGTTTGTTCGGCGGCGCGGGCGTGGGCAAGACCGTGGTCATTCAAGAAATGATCGCGCGCGTGGCGCGAAACTTTGGTGGTTACAGCGTGTTCGCCGGAGTGGGCGAGCGCACACGCGAAGGCAACGATTTGTGGCTTGAAATGCAGGAAGCTGAATACATTGATTCCACGGGCAAGAAGTGCCACGTGATTGACAAAGTGGCCATGGTGTTCGGACAAATGAATGAGCCGCCTGGAGCGCGTCTGCGCGTTGGACTGAGCGCTCTCACAATGGCGGAAGCCTTCCGCGACAAGAGCGGTAAAGAAACTCTGTTGTTCATTGACAACGTGTTCCGCTTCACGCAAGCAGGTTCGGAAGTCAGCGCACTCTTGGGCCGCATGCCAAGCGCCGTGGGTTACCAACCAACACTTGCCACGGAAATGGGTCAGATGCAAGAGCGCATCACCAGCACCAAGCAAGGCGCCATCACCAGCGTGCAGGCTATTTACGTGCCCGCCGACGATTTGACCGATCCCGCCCCTGCGACCACGTTCAGCCATTTGGACGCGTTCATTGTGCTTGAGCGAAAGATTTCCGAGAAGGGTATTTATCCCGCCGTCGATCCAATTTCCAGCACCAGCCGCATTCTTGATCCGCAAGTTCTGGGCGAGCGTCACTACAAAGTGGCGCGTCGCGTGCAGGGAATTCTGCAGCGCTACAAGGATCTGCAAGACATCATCGCCATCTTGGGCGTTGACGAACTTTCAGAAGA
>SYAD01000017.1 GCA_005789005.1 Planctomycetia bacterium
ACTTCAGAAACCTATGAACCTTCGCCATATACAGCGGGCCTTCGACGCGAATATGCGCTGAATGATTCGGGCAACGCGTGCGGCCATTGTTATTACAAATGTATTTTGCGCACATGCTCCGAACGTGACTCACACAACAAAGTGGATCGCTCTTGCCGCGCTCAACGGAAATATCTTGTCAGCGTGATTGAAACCAATCGCATTTTCATAGCCTCAAGATCGGAGGCCACCCACCGCGTGCGCAAGTTGGTGTAGTAGCGCTGTTGCTCCATTCCATAGCGCTGATTCTCAATTTGTCGCCTCAGTTGCATTTGCAACGGCGGATCAAAAATCGACCTGGCCTTCTCCTGCTGCGTTGAAATCAGCGTCATCCACACAACTTGTGTCTTGGTCTCGATTGGTCCATCGACCTTGTTCAATTCAAGGCCCTTGATCCGCGTCTTCATATCATCCACAAGATCAGGAATCGCGTCGATGCCGCTTTTGGGAATGGTCATCTCGCGCCAAAAACCACCATCCGAAATTTTAAGATCAGCGGCCACTTGGCTGAACGATTTGCCTTGCGCAAAGCTTGCCTTCACCTGATCCACTTGCGCTTGGTTGGATTTCAAAACGGCGATGCGACCAATACGAATCGTTGGAAGCGGATTATACGTGGCGCTATTTTGATCGTACAAACGCTCCACGTCGCGCCAACTCACAATGGTGCGCGGGCGAATGCGGCGATTTAAAAGATCGCCGGCAAGCGCCTGATTTTTCTGGCGGTTCATAAATTCCTCGATCGTCGTGCCGGGAAATTCTTCCTCAATACTGCGCTGGGCGTCTGCGCGGCTTCCACCACGCGTGGCAATTTCTTTTTCCTGCAATTCCTTCATCCATGCCAACACGCCTTCCTGGGCATCGGCTGGAATCATGGCTTCGGCCTCGGAAATAATCAGCAAATTGTTCACGTATTGGTCAAAGGCTTCCGTGATCATTTGCACAACTTGGTTGCGCGCCTTCACGCGATCTGGATCGGCGGCGATAGTGATAATGCGGTCTTCACGAGTCTTGAGGAATTCGCTGGCGTAAAGCGGCTTGCCATTCACTTGACCCACAAGCGAATCTACCGGCCACTTTTGATTCACGGGAAGTTGCGCGTCAATGTTCTCGGGCAACTTTTGCGTCATCGTGTTTCCATCTGGAGCCGTGGACACCAACTCGGTTTTTTGCGTGGTCACTTTATTTCCGTTGGCCACGTCCATGGTTGCGTCAGTGGTTTCCACCTTGGGCGGCTCAAAGTCCGCGTCCGGAATTTGCACAATGCTGGGGTTCACATCCGCGGGCAGATTGCCTTGGCTAAACGCGATGGAGTTCACCTCCACGGCGTCCTTGGGCGTGCTGTCGGTCGACATACACCCCGCCACAAAAATCACGCTGATGATTTGAGCAGCATTACGCAAAGAATTCAAACGCCTCAATCGCATACGTGAAGTCTAATCAATTGCATTCGCCTTGGTGCCATCGCGGCGTATACTAAATTCACAATGAGCGACAACAACACTCCAGAAATTCAAGTTGATTCGGATTGGAAAGCCCAAGCGCAAGCCGAGAAAGCGCGCTTGAGTCAACAAGAGGAAAGTCGCCCAGCCAAGCCGGGTAAAGATGAGTTGCCGCCCGCGGATTTCCGCAGTTTAGTGGGCTTGTTGGCTTCGCAAGCCATTGGGGGATTGGGTGGCTACACCGATCCGCAAGGCCGCGTCATGGTGGACATCATGGGCGCGAAGTTTGCCATTGATCTTATTGGCGTGCTTCAGGAAAAAACCAAGGGCAATCTATTGCCTGAAGAGGAAGCCGAGCTCAGCGAAGTGCTCGGGGAGTTGCGTTCACGCTTTGTGCAAATTGCGCAGGCCGTGGCGGCGCGCATGAAGAGTGGTCAAGGTGTTGAAAGCATGAGCGCTGGCGCTCCCGCAAGTTCACGCAAGGCTTCAGACGCGGGCGCTGGTCCAAAGCTGATCATTCCGTAACACTTGGGTTAGCGAAACAACATCGCGGACAGTAGCCGCTCCATGGGCGGATAGTACAACGACAAGTACGCGCCAAGAAAATACAAAACGATCACACCAAGTAGAACGCGGTCCTCGGTCAACGTCTGCAACGGCTTGTCGGACAAGCCCAAGTTGGCGCGGCGATAGAAGCGATGAATGCTAATAGCCACGAATGGCGTGAGCAAGGCTAGTCCAAACGCGCGGCTTCCATAGAGACCATTGGCGTGCTCCGACAGCGTGTACATGAGGTAGGTCACCAGCACCAAGCACGCGCTCAGCGCCAGCAACCAATTTAATTCGTCGCGCGTGTCGTAACCGGCGCGGGATTTCCAATGCATGATTTCGCCGTGTTTGACGGCATTTTCAGCCGATGCCTTGTCGCACAACCTCTTGGTGAAACCCAGAAACAGCGTGAGGAAGAACACGCACAGCACCAACCAAATTGAAATCTGCACTTGAATGCTTGTGGCCCCCGCCGCCGCGCGCAAACAGAAACCCGCCGCCACAATTGCCACATCCACAAATGGCGTCACTTTCAAATACAAGTTGTACAGCAACTGCAGTCCGACATAGCTCAACAGGATCACGCCAGTGTTGGCGTTCACGCGCCAAGCCAGCAGCGCGCCGACCAACACAAGCAACGCGCCCGCGCCCAATGCGGCCGGCACACGAATGGCGCCAATCGCAACGGGGCGCATGCGCTTGATCGGATGCTTACGATCCTCAGCGGCGTCAAGCGCGTCATTGATGGCGTAGATGCCACTGGCGGTCAAGCAAAATGCAAGCAACGCAACAAGCAGCGCGCCCCACTTTTGTACAACAACATCCGAGGGCATATCCCGACCTTGGCTTGAAAGCCAAAAGACCATTGGCAACAAAACAAAAATATTTTTTACCCAGTCACCGGGGCGCAATAAAGAAACCCATTTCGTCATGCGCTATTCATCGGACAAATGAGCGCGCGCTCGACAGACTTTCAGCGACTTTAAAGATGAAATCGCATTGCAAAGCCAATCATCACACCGGTCATATTCTTGTTGTTCCCCAAACTACGCTTGCATTGAAAAACCTAATCGAAAGCCTAAATATTGAGTTTTTGCAATAAGCGCCAAATTAAGAAACAGTGCAGGTCTTGCGCTCGTCGCCCGCTTCAACGCGTTCAATCTTCAGAGCCAAGCCCGTATCGCTGCTCACTTCAATCAGCACGCCCGACACGCGGACCTCGCCGCCAGAAACTTCATATTGAACAGGCAAGGCCGTGGTCATGTGGTGCACCACGCGGCTGGCGTCGCGGCCAATCACTCCGTCACATGGTCCGCACATTCCAACATCCGTAATGAACGCGGTGCCACCGGAAAGAATGCGCGCATCCGCGGTGGGCACATGCGTGTGCGAACCAATCACGGCGGCAACGCGTCCATCAAGGTGGTGCGCAAGCGCGGCTTTCTCGCTGGTCACTTCCATATGCGCCTCAACAATCACAAGCGGACGCTTTTCTGGAAGTTCTTTCAGCACACGGTCGGCCGTGGCGAAAGGATCATCAGCGGGCAGAGGAAAATAAATCCGTCCAAGCATGGTGGTTACAAATACATCGCGCGGGCGACCCGCCGCCGCCGCGATGCGAACCCAGCGTTTACCAGGCGCGCGATCGGACAAATTCGCCGGCCTGCACACGGGAATAGATGGGTCTTCCAGAGCCGAAGTGATTTTTGGATCACGGTAGACATGGTCGCCCAACGTCACGGCGTCGGCGCCCGCGTCGCGCAACGCCTGCAACAAATCAGGGGTAATACCCGAGCCATTACGAATATTTTCGCCATTGATAATCACCACATCCGCGGAATATTTTTCCCGCAGCGTCGGCAAGTGCTTGGCCACAGCGGCTCGCCCGGGGGCTCCCACCACATCACCAAGAAATAAGATTCGCATTGGACGTGCCATACTGGTTACACTCTAGCGCAAGCGTGGAGTTTCCATTGGTGAAATTTCTCGCTCATTGAAATTCAACCATGAGCACAACGGCATTTCATAATGGCGACAAGGTTCGCCATAACGCTCGCCCCGAATGGGGTATTGGTTCTATTTTGAAAGTTGAAATGCTCACGCGCGAAGGCAAGCCCGATCAGCGCCTGTGGATTCGCTTTCCAAACATTGGAACCAAGACGCTGTTGGCCAGCGCGGCGGATTTGGAAATCACCAACGAAACCGTGGCGGATGTGGCGCAGTCAATTCACTCGCGGCCAACGCTGGCTCAGGTGGAAATGAAGCGCGAAGGTGGATGGCTTGGCGCAGCTGGCGCCGACAAACCCGAAGCAGTGATGACCGCGCTCACGCCTCAAGCCACTGATCCATTTTTAAGTTTGCGCAAGCGTTTGGAAGTCACGCTTGCGCAATATCGTTTCGAGGCCACGGGCGCCCGCTTGGTGGATTGGGCCGTTGCGCAAAGTGGAATTGACGATCCGTTGAGCCGATTCAATCGACAAGAACTTGAGCAATTCCACGCCAAATGGCGCTTTGATTTAGACGCGCATTTGGGCAAGTTGCTTATGGAATGTCGCCGCGAGCCCGATATGTTGGCTGGCGAGCTTTCCAAGGCGCCTCCGCTGGCCCAGCGTGCCGTGCAGAAAATTCGCAGCATGCGCTAAGCGCGTCGCTCTGTTTCCAAATCGCCAATTTATTTGATTCAAAGACCGATAGATTCAGTTTGTCGCGATGTTCCGTCTGCGCAGGCTTGCGACTATGAATTCGCCTTTGGAAGGCACACAAAACTTGCCAAGACGTTTTTTAGTATTGATATTCAAGGCGGAGGGCACATTATGAATGACACTTCGATGGAAAACAAAATGAAGGAAGCAATTGAATCGCTCTACACCACATGCTTGGGTGAGGATGGCGTGGCGCCGCAACAGCGCGTTCCAGCCCGCGAAGCGATCGACGCACTGCGCATGCTTTGCGCGTACCAAACATTCGACATAGAAGCCACGCGCCGGGAGAACGTCGGGCTTCGAGCGCTGATCAAGGGTAAAAGAAAACCGCGGCGCAAGGACTAAAACTCATTTGATTTAAGAACCACGCACTTGGGTGAACGCGCTTTAGATTTTCAGCGCGTAAACCCGAGCCACAGCGCTTCAAGATCGCGCTCGCGAATGGGAGGCGTCAAGCCCTGACCCGCTCCCCACGGCAACAAGCGGGCGAAGCGAACGCTCCACTTTAATTGACTCCAAGTTGATGACTCGCAACGCCTTGGCCGCTCCTGCGCCAACCGCGGCTTCCACAGCGCATCAAATTGATCGCGTTGCGCGCGCAACACCCCCGCGCCTTCAAGTTGCGCCACGCGCGCGCGGTGCGCTTTGATCAGCGTTGAAGCCACCAGCAAATAATTCAGCGGCATATCTTGCAGCCAATCGCGCCGAAGTAAATCGTCGCGCTCGCTTTGCGCGTCTTGAAGAATTGGCGCCCACGACGCCGGCGCCGGACGCTTCAAGTCCGCATCAAGCGCCAACACTTCGTTGGCAAGAGCCGCCACGGCATGAAGCACGCGCTGCGCG
>SYAD01000170.1 GCA_005789005.1 Planctomycetia bacterium
CAGCGCCGATTGCATTGTTGTGATCGGGCAAAATCCTGGCACCAATCATCCGCGCATGTTGCGCACATTGCAGCACGCCGCGCGCCGCGGTTGCCAAATCATCAGCATCAATCCGCTAGCGGAAACTGGTTTGAAGCGCTTTCAGCATCCGCAAGAAGTCGCGGGCATTTTTGGCAAGGGCACGCCGTTGGCCACGCATCATGTGCCCGTGAAAATCAACGGTGATGTTGCGCTGCTCAAGGGAATTCAAAAAGCGATTTTAGAGCAGCCGACTCCGCGCATTGACAGGGACTTTATCCAGCGCAACACCGAGGGCTTTGACGCTTACCGCGACGACTTGGCCACGGAGTCGTGGGAAAATATTGTCCGCGGCAGCGGTATCGCAGAGGCGCAGATTCGCGAAGTGGCCGCGGTGATCGAGCGCAGCAAGGCCATGATTTGTTGCTGGGCCATGGGTCTCACGCAGCATCGCAACGCCGTTGGCAACATTCAGGAAATCATCAATCTACTTTTGCTTGGCGGACACTTTGGGCGCGCTGGCGCGGGCGCGTGTCCGGTGCGTGGCCATAGCAATGTTCAAGGCGATCGCACCATGGGAATTTGGGAGCGACCCACGCCGGAATTTTTACGCAGCCTGGGCAAGGAGTTTCATTTCACTGCGCCGCAAGAGCATGGCTATAGCACGGTTGAGGCAATTCAAGCCATGCACGCGGGCGCCGTGAAAGTCTTCATCGCGCTTGGTGGAAATTTTCTTTCCGCAACACCTGACACCGCGTTCACCGCGAAGGCGCTTTCTCGCTGCGAGTTGACGGCGCAAGTTTCAACCAAACTCAATCGCTCGCATTTAATCACCGGAGCGCAGGCACTCATTCTTCCATGCTTGGGCCGCACCGAGCTTGATATGCAAGCCACGGGCGCGCAGTTTGTGTGCGTGGAAAATTCCATGGGCGTGGTGCATTCGTCGCGGGGAAATTTGGAGCCAGCGTCGCAACATTTAATGAGCGAGCCCGCCATTGTTGCCGCGCTTGCAAACGCAACGCTGGATGTGGATTGGAGTTCGTTGGTTGGCAACTACGACTTGATTCGCGATCACATTGCCAATGTCATTCCAGGATTTGACAATCTCAACGCAAAGGTGCGTCAATCAGGTGGTTTTGAGTTACCTCATGAAGTCCGCGACAACAACAACTTTGGCACGCCCAGTAAAAGAGCCATCTTCACGGTTCACCAAATTCCGCATCTTGAAGTTGGTCACGGCCAATTTGTCATGACCACCATTCGCTCGCACGATCAATACAACACAACTATTTATGGCATGGAGGATCGTTACCGCGGCATTCACCAAGGTCGCCGCGTGGTGTTGATGAACGCGCAGGATATTGCGGCGCGAAAACTCTCCGCTGGCGACGCAGTTGATTTGGTGAGTCATTTTCGCGGCGTGCAGCGTCGCGCTAAAAATTTCCGCGTGGTGGCGTATGAAATTCCCAGCGGTTGCGTGGCGACATATTTTCCAGAGACCAACGTGTTGGTGCCCATTGATAGTTTCGCCGAGGGCAGCCTTACGCCAACTTCCAAGTCGGTGATCGTGTCCTTGGAAAGAGCCACCGTTGCGCGTTGATGTGCGCGGATTAATTCTTACAGGTGGAGCAAGCTCGCGCATGGGCCGCGACAAAGCGGAAATTGTTTACGCGCAGTTGCCGCAGTGGCGCGCCGTGGAAGAATTGTTGCGGCCGTTTTGCGCGGAAGTATTTTGGTCATGCACGCCAACGCAACAATCGCAGTGGGGTATTGGCGAGCGCGCCATCATTGACGCGGTGGCGGGGCATGGACCCGCCGGTGGCTTACACGCTGCGTTCACTAGCACATTGCTCCAAGCGCGCAACATGACGTCGCCGCAATCACCGCAACTTCACAACTCATGCGCATGGCTTGTTGTGGGTTGCGATTACCCGTTGCTTCAACCGCGCGACTTGCAAAGTTTGCTTGACGCTCGCGATCTAAACGCGGACGCAGTGGTGTTCTTTGATGAACAGAAAAATGAAATTGAACCCATGATCGCATTGTGGGAGCCGCTAGCGCAGGCGCAATTTCTTGCGGCATTCGCGCGCGGCGAGTTCAGTCCGCGTCGCATTTTACGCTCATGCAAACTCACAATGATCCAGCCAAGCGATCAATCCATATTGAGCAATCGCAACACGCCGTAATACATTTGTTTTAGCGACGCGCTTTCGCGCCCGCCACAAAATGTCCACTACGGCCGCCTTCTTTTTCCAGCATGCGTAATCCCTCAATGGTCATTGCGCGGTCGATGGACTTTCCCATGTCGATCACGGTGAGTGCCGCGATAGCCACCGCCAACAACGCTTCCATTTCTACGCCAGTCTTTGCCGTCACTTTCGCCTCCGACCATATATAGACATGGTCGCGGCGCAATTCGGCGCGCACTTGAATGGAATCAAGCGGAAGCGAGTGGCACAGCGGAATCAATTCGTCGGTGCGCTTGGCCGCCTGAATGCCGGCAAGCCGCGCCACGTCTAAAACATTTCCTTTGGCAAGCGAGTTCTTGCGGATGCGCTGTGCAAGCGCCGGCGAAATTATCACGCGCGCCTCCGCAACGGCGCGCCGAGCGGTCACGGCTTTCTCGCCAACATCAACCATGGCGGCGCGGCCGCGCGCATCTACATGGGTGAGATTACTTTTTGCGGCCACGCGTAATTTCTTCACCACACCAGTTGTAGATATTTTCTTCTTTGCCATTATTGAAATCTCCTAATGCTTCCACGCGTAAAAGTTGTGCACGCCAACAGTGTGTTGGCCAGGCGCAATCTCCACAAATCCCACGCTTGAAGCCGCCGCGGCAATGTCGCCAGAACCCTTGCCTGAAAGCAAATGCAGTTCGTTTACGCCGTTGGCGTTCACGCTTTCGCCCACAAGGCGATACCACCACATTGGAAGCGTGGCGTTGTCGGCGTTGGCAACGCCACGCGTGTGCGCCGCAAAGTGAGCCGTGGAAATTCCCGCAAGCGCGCCAAGCATTTCAAGGCCAAGCCGACGCGCCGTCACCATCACGGAAACAGGATTGCCCGGCAGGCCCAAAATCAAGCGCGGCGCAATCGCGCCAACCGCCGGCCGCACCGCGGCGAACATTGGCCGGCCTGGTCTTTGCGCAAGTTTGTGAAAGATTGTGCGCGCGCCCAATCGCGCGGCAACTTGCGGCACAAAATCCTTGTGGCCCATTGAAACTCCGCCCGTCAAAATAACCGCGTCCGCGATATCCATGGCGCGTGTCAACGTGTCCGCAAGCGAGTCCGCGTCATCACGCGCATGCGTGCGCGAAACAATTTCAATCCATGCGTGCGCGCCAAGCAGCGATTTCAGCACGGGCCCGTTGCTGTCGCGAACCTGCCACGGTTGTGGCTGGTCTTGCGCGCCAACAAGTTCATCGCCCGTGGTCACCAACGCCACGCGCACGCGCTTGCGCACAACCACTTGCGCCACTCCAAAGGAAGCCATCGCCCCAATAGTTGCCGCGCCAATCACCACGCCAGCGCGCGCAATCTCATCGCCGCATTTCGCGTTCTCGCCGCGGCGGCGAATATTCGCGCCAGTCTTGATCGCGCTTGCCTCAATCATCAATCGCACGCCGCCATTGTTCACCACAACATCTTCATAGCGCACCACAACATCCGCGCCAATCGGAATTGGCGCGCCCGTGACAATCCGAACAGCGTGTCCCGCGCGCATCTGTATTTGCGCATGTCCAATCATGGCTTCGCTCATACCCGCGCTCTCTTCACGCACGTTCGTCGCTCCGCCACCAACTATCGCTTCATTGTTTTTTTCCGTCGCGACCACCGGCAACCCATTCTCGCCCGCCATCACAATCAAATCCGCCATGCGCACCGCGAATCCATCCATCGCGCTCACATCAAGCGCGGGGCTGTCACGGTCCGCGTGAATCGCTTGCGCCAACACGCGGCCATTGCATTGCGCCAACGGAATTGTTTCCGTCGCCACCACTTGAACTTGCGCGCGCGCCGCGTCAATAGCTTCGCGCGGCGAATTTGGTGGCTTTATTTCAGGCGTTGTTGCGTTAGGCATTGTTGCGATTGGATTCATGTTTCAGCGCATTTGCTGCAAGTTCAGCGTGAACTTCATTTAAATCAGACCGCGATGATACGCTTTCCGAATGACCATTCGCGTTCTCATTTTCGGTTCGCTTGCGCGTGAATTGTCTTGCAAAGATATTGCAGTTGATGTCGCCGAGTCCGCCACCGTGCGCGACGTCAACCAAGCGCTCGCCGCGAAACATCCTTCCAAAGCCTCGTTTTTTCAATCAGCGCGCCTCGCGGTCAATCACGCTTTCGCCGCGCCAAGCTCGCCAGTGCAACAAGGTGACGAAGTCGCGCTTATTGAATTGGTTGGTGGGGGATGAGCGTTCTTGTTCGCATTTTAGATGGCGCACTTTCAAGCCAGCGCTTGCCGCATGTTCTGAACCCCGCGCCCACCACAGAACAAGTCGGCGCCACGCTTGTGTTTGAAGGAATAGTTCGCGCCAACGAACAAGGCCGCGCAATTCGCGCGCTTTCATACGAAGCCTATGAGCCCATGGCCACCAACGCGCTCACGGAGTTGGCGCGCGACATTCTTCACAAGCACGCTCTGATCGCAATCACGGTTGAACACAGTCGCGGTGAAGTCTTGGCGGGGGAGCGATCATTCCGCCTCGCCATTGATTCACCGCATCGCAAAGAAGCCCTAGCCGCCATGGACGAATTCATCGACCGCATGAAGCGCGATGTGCCCATTTGGAAATCGCCCATTTATATTTAATTTAGAAATCAACCACCAACCGCGGACATGGGCCGCGCTGGTTGCACAAACTGCGGCGACGTAATGTTGTGCCCCGCAAGTTTGGTCCACGTCACATCAATTAAAAAGTTCGCCAACTCCGCGTCGCTTGCGCCGCCGCGCAGCAACTTCATCACGTTCCATTCCGTTGTGCTAAACAAACATGGCCGCACATTTCCGTCGGCGGTCAAGCGCAATCTGCTGCACGCGCCGCAAAACGGATTGCTCACCGGCGCGATAAAACCAATCAGGCCAGGCGCTCCATCCGTAAATCGATACGTGCGCGCGGTGCTGTGCGCGTCGTCCATATTGGTGGGCGTCAACGCAAACACATCCTCAATCGCCTCGCGCGTTTCTCGCGCCGTCACCATAAGTGAGCGATCCCACGCGCGCGCGGAATCCAGCGGCATGTATTCAATAAATCGCATCTCCACGCCAAAGCGCCGCGCCAAGCGCGCCAACTCCACGGCCTCGTCGTCGTTTTGTCCGCGCACCAACACCGCGTTTAATTTCAGCGGCGTCAATCCCTCGGCCACGCACATTTCAATGCCGGCCATCACATCTTCGGGCGTCACGGTTGAACGCGTCACGCGCGCAAAGCGGTCGGCGCGCACGGAGTCAATGCTTATGGTCATCCGGGCCAAGCCCGCGCGCTTCCACGCGGAAAGTTTTTCGCGCGTCAGCAGCGATCCATTGCTGATCATCGCAATTTCAACATCCGTAGCGGCGCGAATGCCAGAAATAATTTCCGTCAACTGCGGATGCAGCGTGGGTTCGCCACCCGTCAAGCGAATCTTGCGCACGCCAAGCGACTGCGCCACGCGCGCCATGCGAATAATCTCGCCCGGCGTGAGCACATTCTCGCGCGGCTGAAATTGAACATCAGGTTCCATGCAATACACGCAGCGAAAATTGCAGCGGTCCGTAATGCTGATGCGCAAATCCAAAATGGTTCGTCCGTGCGAATCCATCATGCGCCCGCCCGCGCGAATATGCGCCGGCGCCGCAGGCAATTGCGCTTGCGACGCAACGTGTCCTTGGCTTCGCTTTGTTGAATTGCTTGCGCCCGCCACACCCGCCACGCGAAACTGCGGCAGCGAAACCGCAATCGCATCGCTGGCCAATTCAGGTTCTCGCACGTCAAATTGCATTGCGCCTTTAGGCTAGCAAACCACGCCGCGTTTCCACGCACATAAAAAACACCGTGGCGCATCTATAAGCTGCCACGGTGTTGGTTGCGCCGCGCGAATCGCGGATCAAAATTCTTTGTCTGCGCCAAGCGCCAACAACTCAGTCCATTTTCTTCCAGTGATCCGTGAACACGCCAGTTCTTGTGGCAGTCATGCCGCTCTTGGTTATCGAAAGTATCGGCTCGCCGTGCAACGCCGGTGTGAACCCAATCGCTCCGTCCTTCATAGTCACTGGCGAAACGCCGTGCGTTGCCGTGGTCTCGTAAGCAATGCCCTTGCCGTCCATGTTCTGCGCGTAGTACATGCAATCCTCGGTGTATTCCTTGTCGCTCAGCGTGTACTTGGCCACCATTGAAATAGACGATGGCTTGCCGCCCGACATCCAGTACACATTAAAGTTGCGCACGTTCTTGCTGAAGCTCAGCATGCCCACAATCTCCGGCGCCATTATTTTCTTTCCATCAGAAGTTTCGCGATATTCCAACATGTAAGTGCCTTCAATGTTCGGAGCGGCGCTACTGGCGTTGCTGGCGCCAAAGCCAAATCCCATGCCCACACAAAAAATCACCGCACTGGTTGCAAGTGCAAGTGTTCCAACAAGTGCTTGAGTAGTCTTCATATATTTTCCTTTGTGGTTGTTGATTGAAGTGTTCCCGCAACGCGCGGTTGATCACGCCCCAGCAATGCAACCACGCAAATGTTAAATCAATCCCAGCGCTTGTGCCCCGTGGCGCGCGTTCCTGCCTTGCGCAAATATTCACGTACCCCCAATCGCCAACCCCTAAAATTCCCCCGCAAACGGGCTTTGCGCATCAATTTTTAAAATCTTTTGAATTGCGTGATCAAGGCCACCCATTTTTTACGTTTACATCTTTAAGAAGACATGTCTGCAAAGGCGAAAGCCTTGCCGGACAGATTTGATTGAATTGGATTGAGTTATGCGAAGTCAGTTGCGGCAAGAACCGCGGCTGGCCAATGTCGGGTTGGTTAGGCAACGGCGGTGCGAACCACAGTTGTTGCGTGATTTGATTACTGGGCGATTGATGGATTATTTCTTCGTGCTGACAGTCTCGGCGTATTCGGTTTTATGTATTCACCCTTTTCTCAATTCTGAATTTTTTACTCAAACCCCCTTATTTAGGAACTCGTATGAAAAAGAACACAATGACTTTAATGGCTGCTGGCGTTTGTGCCGCTGTTGTGGCGCAGGTTGCGAATGCGGCGGTTGTCGTCGGCTGGACCATTCCCACCGCGGTCCCTTCGGGTGCTGGCAATGTCCCGACCGGCACCTACTACAGCGTCGGCATCGGTGACCAAGGTGCAGCAGCGGCAGGCACCAACCTGTCCAGCACCCATCAGTTGGCCTCTTCCGGTGCTAACGCCACCTCGTACACCTCGCCCGCCGGCAACGGCAGCACTTACGCCTTCTCCAGCAACGTCTGGAAGGCTGGCGACTACTACCAGGCGTCCTTCAGCGGCACCGGCTACTCCGACCTGTCGTTCGGTTGGGACTTCACCCGTAGCACCACCGGTCCGGCGACCTGGACGGTCATCATGAGCGTCGATGGTGGCTCGAACTGGTCGACCCTGCTGGCGACCTTCACTCCGATCGTCAATTCCGCGACTCCGACGGGTGCCGGCACGTGGAGCACCACCGTATACAACGCGGCGTACACCTCCAGCATCGCGCTCGGCGCCGCCGCTAACAACGCTGCCTCGATCCTCGTGCGCGTGCAGGCAACGGTTGATTCGGTCAACGGCACCGGCGTCTATCAGGCCGGCGGCACTGCTCGCATCGACAACGTATTGATCAATGGCACTGCGGTTCCAGCTCCAGGCGCCATCGCGCTGCTCGGCGTCGCTGGCCTCCGCCGTCGTCGTCGCAACTAACTCGCACAAACTTGGTTACTCGTTGGCCGTGTAAACGCACGCGGCCAGCGAGTTCCCAGCCCCTTGCGCTCATAAGGCGCAGGGGGCTTTTTTGTATCAACCCAACTTCGGTGGACGTGCGGTTTGAATCAAGAAGTGCGTGGCTTGGTTGCCGCCCACATTAAATAATTTTCGCAATAGTGGCAGTTGTGGTGTGTGAGGGCACATTCTTAAACTATCTCCCAAATCTTTCATCATTTCATTTACTTAATCAAAATCATGTGTTATCTACTTAAATAAGTAAAGAGAATATTGTTTGCAATCAACACCTGAATGCGTCCACAGTTGGCAGCATTTGCAAATAAGTTCTCCTAATGAAAGATTCATATCTATGAACAACCTTCACAGCGTTTCTAAACACATCATGACCGTGTCGGCCGTGTCGCTTGCCCTGACCTGCGCTTGCGCGCATGGCGGCGTGTACCAGTCCGTGTTCACGCTCAACTCCCCGTACCTTTTCACGCCCACTGCCGCCACGCAAGTGGTTTTGCAATGGGAAACCGAGGCGTCGAGTGGGTCGATCACAAGAAGCGACCTCTCATATTGGAGCGTTTCACTGCGCGATGCCGCGGGTGGCAATCTTTACACCGACAAAGTCATCACAGGCTCTAACGTGAACGCCATCGGCGGGATCGCTCGAAGTTTGTCCGACATTCGCTTTGCCTTCTCGTTCGACACGCAGTCGTACTCGGTGTTCGACGCAATGTATTCCGGCTCGCTTCTCACTGGCGCAACGGGCATGCAATACAACGCGTACTACTACAACAATTTTCCAGGCGAACCAGATGATGCCTTAGGCGTTTGGCGCAACGGTGACGAGAGCACCCGATTTGCGCCTGGATTCTCCTCGCATGTGTTCACCACCATCCCTGCACCAGGCGTAGTGGCTTTGATCGGTCTTGCAGGCATGCTGGGCAGCCGCCGCCGTCGCAACTAACTCAAGCAAACAATGGTTACTCGTTGGCCGTGTAAACGCACTCGGCCAGCGAGTTCCCAGCCCCTTGCGCTCATAAGGCGCAGGGGGCTTTTTATTGGCGGGGGTTCAACAGAGGGGGCTTGTGCCGCACGCATTCCGCCAAATTTGGATGAAAAATCGCAAATTCAGGCACCCTTGAAAAGTTTTCCTGCGCCAATCGACCAGCAAAACAGTCGTAGCTATACTCAAAATCCCATTCGTCGACAGTCTTTGAAAGGATTCATCGCGTGACCCGCTCGCCAATTCAACTGCCACAAGTTCGCGGATTTCTACAAACTCAACGCACCGATTATTGGTGGATCCAGCCCATTTTGGTTCTGCTAGGTCTGGGCGGTTTCGTGGTGTATTCCACGTGGGCCGCATTTCAAGGTTGCAATTATTTCACTGGTGGCGTGGATCAGCCGGGTGTGCAGCGCTTGCTCTCGCCGTTTTATTCTCCCGTGTTGTGGGACCCGCGCGGCATTTATTCTGGCCACGCGTGGTTTGGTCAACTTCCATCGTGGTGGCCCGCGTGGATGTTCTTCTCGCCCGCGCTTTTAATTCTTCCGTTTCCCGCCGGCTTTCGATTCACGTGCTACTACTACCGCGGCGCGTACTACAAAGCGTTTTGGGGCGATCCAGTCAATTGCGCGGTTGGCGAGCCAGGCTTTCGCGGCAAGAAGTATCGCGGCGAGCAAAAGTTTCCGCTGATCATGCAGAACATTCACCGCTACTTTTTATACGCGGCCGTGGCCTTCATTGCTTTGCTCACATGGGACGCCTTCGCAACCTTGTGGCACTACAACACAGATGGCACGCGCTCGTTTGGATTCAGCGTGGGCTCACTGGTTCTTTTTCTGAATCCAATTTTCCTGAGCTTGTACACCTTTGGTTGCCATTGCATGCGCCACTTTGTTGGCGGCAAAAATGATTGCCTGTCATGCACCATGGACGGCGGCGGTGCTTACAAGAAAGTCACCTGGCTGAATCAACGCCACATGTTGTTCGCGTGGATCAGTTTGTTTGGCGTTGCATTTACCGACATTTATGTGCGCATGTGCGCCAACGGAACTTGGACTGACTGGAGGATTCTGTGAGTTTTGCGGAGCAATTCATCGTGCACGAACATGACGTGCTTGTCATTGGCGCCGGTGGCGCTGGTCTGCGCGCCGCCATTGAGGCGTCCGCCGCGGGTCTGAAAGTTGGAGTGATTTGTAAATCGCTTCTTGGCAAGGCGCACACGGTTATGGCGGAGGGCGGCATGGCCGCGGCCATGGGCAATGTGGATGACCGCGACAATTGGGAAGTGCACTTTGCAGACACCATGCGCGGTGGCCAGTACTTGAACAATCCAATCATGGTGGAGCATCACGCCAAGGAATCTCCGGCGCGCGTGCTTGAACTTGAATCATGGGGCGCTGTGTTTGATCGCACCAAAGAAGGAAAAATTCTGCAACGCAATTTCGGCGGCCATCGCTATCCGCGTCTGGCGCACGTTGGCGATCGCACTGGCCTTGAACTTATTCGCACGCTGCAAGATCACGGCATTCATCAGGGCATGGAAGTGTTTATGGAAATGACCGTGGTGTCGCTGCTGACAACCGGCGGCAAAATTTCCGGCGTGTTGGGTTATGACCGCGAGCGCGGCCGCATGCGAATTTGGAAGGCAAAAGCCGTCATTTTGGCCACCGGCGGCATCGGCAAATCATTCCGCATCACCAGCAATAGTTGGGAAGGCACCGGCGACGGACACGCGCTTGCGTATCAAGCCGGCGCTGAACTGATGGACATGGAGTTTGTGCAATTCCATCCAACTGGAATGGTGTGGCCGCCAAGCGTGCGCGGCATTCTTGTGACCGAAGGCGTGCGCGGCGAGGGCGGTGTGCTTCGCAACAGCGAAGGCAAGCGCTTTATGTTTGACGACATTCCGGACGCTTATAAAAATCAAGTTGCCAAAGATGAAGAGGAAGGCTGGCGCTATGTGTGCGGCGACAAGAACGCCAACCGTCCGCCGGAGTTGCTCACGCGCGACCATGTTGCGCGTTGCATCAATCGAGAAATTAAAGCTGGCCGCGGCTCACCCCACGGCGGCGTGTATTTGGATATTGGTTGGATCAAAGAGAAATTGCCGAACGCGGCCGACCACATCAAGCGCAAGTTGCCAAGCATGTACCACCAGTTCAAGCAACTCGCGGGCGTGGACATTACGCAGGAGCGCATGGAAGTTGGACCAACTACGCACTACGTCATGGGCGGCGTCGCGGTTGATGGCGACACCCAAATGTCGTGCGTGCCAGGTTTGTTTGCCGCGGGTGAAGTGACCGCGGGCTTGCACGGCGCCAATCGTTTAGGCGGCAATTCGCTTTCCGATTTGATTGTGTTTGGAAAGTTGGCTGGCGAGCACGCCGCCAAATACGCCAAGAACAACGCAGCCGTTGAAGTGGATCAAGCGCAAGTGTTGGCGCACACCAACGCCATCATGCAGCCCTTTGAGCGCACCACGGGTGAAAATCCATACGGCATTCAACACGACTTGCAGAACACCATGCAGGATCTGGTTGGCATTGTGCGCACGGAAACAGAAATGCAGCAAGCGTTGGTGAAACTTGATGAGTACAAGGTGCGCATGAAAAATGTCAGCGTGATTGGACACCGCGAGTACAACCCGGGCTGGCACACGGCGATTGATTTGCCGTGCATGCTTGTTGTGTCCGAGTCCATCACGCGCGCCGCGTTGGAGCGCAAGGAAAGTCGTGGCGCGCAATTCCGCGACGACTATCCAGATAAAAGCGCCGAGTGCGCCACATTTAATTTGGTGGCCAAGAAAGCCGCCGACGGGTCGATGCAAGTCACGCGTCGGTCTATTGTTCCACTGCGCGCGGATCTCAAAGCCGTCATTGAGAAAATGAAATAAGGATTTCAAAAGATGTCTACACCAACCACCCAATCAACGCCTGTGGATCAATCACGCAACGTGCAATTTCGTATTTGGCGCGGCAACAAAGACGGCGGCGAGTTTGTCAATTACACGGTCAATGTGACAGAGGGCATGGTGTTGCTGGATTGCGTGCATCGCATTCAAGCCGAACAAGCGCCCGATTTGGCGTGCCGTTGGAATTGCAAGGCCGGCAAATGTGGCTCGTGTTCCGCTGAAATCAACGGCAAACCAAGCCTGATGTGCATGACGCGCATGGACACGTTGCCGCCGGACAAAGTTGTCACCGTGGAGCCCATGCGTTCGTTCCCCTCCATCCGCGATTTAGTCACGGATGTCAGTTGGAATTTCCGCGTGAAGAAGACCATCAAGCCATTCAAGCCGCGCAAGCCCGACAACGCCGACGGTTCATGGACCATGTTCCAGCAGGACATTGACCGCGTGCAAGAGTTCCGCAAGTGCATTGAATGTTTCCTGTGCCAAGATGTGTGCCACGTGATTCGCGATCATAAAAAAGAGGACGAGTTCATTGGTCCGCGTTTCCTGATGTACACCGCCGCGCTTGAAATGCATCCACTGGACACAGAGGATCGTCTTGGTGATTTAAAGAATCGCGACGGCATTGGCTATTGCAACATCACCAAGTGCTGCACCAAAGTTTGCCCTGAGCACATTGGCATTACCGACAACGCGATTATTCCATTGAAGGAGCGCGTGGTGGATCAGTTTTATGATCCGGTTACGCGCCTGTTCCGCATGTTCAAGGGCAAATAAGAGTTGGTGGAACGAGTTTGTCGCGCATGTTCACTTCGCGCCGCACGGAAAATCATCGTTCAGATATTTTTATTTGCCGCGTTCGCGCGCGCACATCACGCGTGATTAGAAATTTCACGGCGCGTCAATGGGCCACAGCTGGCACACAATGGCCGCCGAGTCCAGCGTGTTTGTAATTTCAACACATCCGTAGCTTATTAAAGTTTGTTCTTCGCGAAGTGATTTTAAATCTGGCTCGCCGTAAACCTGTATTTCAAGGTCTCCGCGCGCCGCGTGCACCAACACTTTGGGCGCGTCGGCCCGCATGCAGCCATCGCGCAAGATATAGAGTGCGCCACGCCAACGGTCCCGACGCACCATCAAGTTCACATCGCGCACGCCTGTGCCAGTTGGAATGCCGACCACTTCTTCCTCGCCAGTGAACGCAAGCGCCGAGCCACTAGCTGGAACATCGTCAGTTTTTTCGCCGCGCGCAATCACAAGATGGTTGCCTTCAAGGCGCATTATGAAACGATCCACACCGGGATACGCGGAAAAGGCGCTGCGCTCGGGCATATCGGCAATGGAAATTCTCCATGACCAATCACCACCAACACTGCCCGCGTCGGTTGCAATTTCCAATGTCATACCGCCTCCGTTTTTCCACGGAACCCGCCGGCGATTCGATGCATTCAGAATCGGCATGTGTGCAAGATAGAGATTTCTAAGAGTCCGCGCCTGAGCGCGCTTTTTTATAAATGACATCATTTTTTTTAGAAGCGGTCATCTAGGCATCAAATTTCAGTGCGACTACCATTCGGAACATGTCCGAACTTGACCCTCTTCTGCGCAACAATAAGAAGTGGGCCGCCAACATGGAGGTCAATCACCCATAGCTTCTTCAAGGGGTTGGTGTCACAGCAGAGGCCAAAGTATGTTTGGATTGGTTGCTCCAACAGCCGCGTGCCCGCCATGAAATTATTGGCTTACCGCCCGGTGAAGTTTGTGCGCTCCGCAATGTGGCTGTGCAAGTGACGCATGTGCGCGCGCTTGAGGCAAGTTTGCGCATCAAGTCGTAAGCGCTTTGCTCGACTTGTGTTGAATGGGCGTCTATCCTTTGTCGACAAAAAAGTTGGAACACATTTTGTAATACCGCACAATCGCTTCGCCATGGATTTGATTTCGTTTGTATTCCCAATCACCAATGCGCACATCACTCACCGCTTGAAAAGGATTTCATGACCGACACCGCCACCGTATTTTGTGATCCTGTTTCAATGCAAAATAAACTTTTTGGCGAGTTGTCCAGCATGTTCGCCAAAGAAGTCCCCATGTATGACCGCAGTCTTGCGGTAAACCATGTGTGCAACACAACCGTGTGCGACCTGGTGGCGCGCTTGCATGTGGGCTTCGCTATTTCTCCGCAGCAACTCAATCAAACAAGTGGCGAGCGCCACGGCGCCATCCGCATTGGCCGCCCCGATGAATATCGGTGGATTACCCGTTATTTCGCAGCTTTCGCAATGCTGCCGCACAACTTCTACGACATGACCAACGTGGGCGCCAAAAGCAAGCCCGTCATTGCCACGGCGTTTCGTTCCGTGGTCAAGCCCGAGCATCGCATGTTCACGTCGCTGCTGGTCACGGATTATTTCGACGCGACTACGCGCGCGCGCGTCGAGGCGCTTCTGGCTACGCGCGAGGTGATTTCAGCCAGCGTAAAAAATCTCATAGAAAAAAATGAGACTCAAGGCGGACTCAATGCGCATGATTTCAACGCCCTTGTACGCGAGGGAGTCGACCGCATCTTCAAGTGGACCGGCAACGCGCGCGATCACGCTTTGTACACCGAATTGTGCGACGCAGGATTTAAAATAGCGGCGGACATCGCTTGCTTTGATTCGCATTGCTTGAACCATCTCACGCCAAATACTTTTTGTATGGACTTGTACACAGCGTCTATGAAATTTTGCATGGGCGAGTTGCAGCAGGGCGCGTTTCGTGAGCGCGCCACCACCACGCTCACGCGCCTGTGCGCTGCGGCCGATCATGATTGGTTGCTGCTTCACTTCAGGCACCTTGATCACGCGCATGTTGATCTGTTCGCGCGCGCAACCGTGTCGCCAAGCGACATTGCACGCATGGTGGACACGCTTGTCGCCACGCTGCAATTGCCTCAATTTGCGCTGGTCAATCTCAAGCACGCCGGCTTTAAAGAGTTCACCGAAGGTCCGTCGCAAGACACGCCCATTCTGCTGCGCCAAGACGCGTACAAGGCGCTCACCGAGCCTGTGCAATTTCACAACGCAAACGCCAACGGCAACTCCAATCGCAACGCCAACGCAGACACAAACGCAAACGACACCAAAAGCGTGGTTCACGCAACGCACACCGCGCGCTTTGGTGAAATAGAGGAGCGCGGCTATGCCACCACACCGGTGGGCCGCGAGTTGTATGACCGTTGCTTAGATCAGGCCGACGCCGCGCGCGATGCGGATCCGTCGCTTGCAAAGCGGGATTTCCCCGCGTTTGAAAAGTTGTACGCAAAGCCATTCTCGCCATTTCCAAAAACGCTTTCAGCGCTGTTGCAGCAGGAGCTGGTCTATGGCCACTACAGCGCAACTGCCAAGGGCATTGCCGCGCGCGGATCCATACACACCCGCGACATTCACCAACTGGTGCGCCTAGGTTTTGCGCAAGTGAAAGGGTTGCGTTACGAGGATTTTCTTCCCGTCAGCGCGGCGGGAATTTTTGCCAGCAACTTGAATCAAATGGGCGCCAAGTCCACCGCGGCCGTGAAGCCCGTATACACGTGCGCAATGTTTGAGGAAATTCTTGGCAAGCCAGTCATTGATTCCGACGCGCAGTATCGAGCGGAGCATGAAGCGTCTATCGCAGAAACATTCGCGCAGTTGGGTTTGCTTGAGCAGGTAACGGCGTAAATCTACGCATTCATATGCAAACTTAGCGCCACGGCCTCGGCAATTTTAATTCCGTCAATGGCCGCGCTTAAAATACCGCCGGCATAACCCGCGCCTTCGCCCGCTGGAAAAAGTCCGCGCGTGTTCACGCTTTGCAAATCGTCGTCGTTGCGCTCAATACGAATGGGCGACGACGTGCGCGATTCCACCGCGGTCAACACAGCGTCGGGCAAATCAAATCCTTTCAGTTGCTTTGCAAACACGGGCAAGGCCTCGCGTATGGCCGCAATGGCGTAGTCCGGCAACGCCGTTGACAAGTCGCACATGTGCACGCCTGGCGTGTACGACGGCAACACCGCTCCCAACTTTGTGGATGGCCGCCGCGCCAAAAAATCTCCCACCAATTGTCCCGGCGCCATGTAGCTGCCGCCGCCCAATTCAAACGCGCGCGACTCCCAGAAGCGCTGAAACTCAATGCCCGCAAGCGGACCGCCCGGATAATCCTGCTCCGGCGAAATGCCCACAACAATTCCCGCGTTGGCGTTGCGCTCGTTGCGCGAATATTGACTCATTCCGTTTGTCACCACGCGGCCGGCCTCGCTTGTTGCCGCAACCACCGTCCCGCCTGGGCACATGCAAAAGCTGTATACCGAGCGCCCGTTCTTGGCGTGATGCACCAACTTGTAATCCGCCGCGCCAAGCAGGGGACTGTCGGCATTTTTGCCGTAGCGATTTTTGTTGATCAGCGATTGCGGATGCTCTATGCGAAAGCCAATGGAAAACGGTTTAGCCTGTATGAACACGCCGCGCGCGTGCACCATGGCAAATGTGTCGCGCGCGCTGTGGCCAACCGCAAGCACAACATGGTCGCTGGCAATGCGCTCGCCGTTAGCAAGAACAACCGCGCGCACGCGGCCAATTTTGTCAGCGCCATTCGCGTCGCTTGCAGAAAAATTCACGCCGCCCGCAGAAATATTTTTACTGCTCGCATCGTTCATGTAAATATTCAGCGCGTTCACATTCTTCGCGCCGCCCGCGCCACTCGCATCGCGCTCAATTTCAATTTCTGCCACGCGGCAGCCAAAACGAATCTCGCCGCCCAGCGCAATAATCTTGGCGCGCATTTTTTCCACCATACCCACCAAGCGGAACGTTCCAATGTGCGGCTTGCTCACATATAAAATTTCCTCAGGCGCGCCCGCGTCCACAAATTCGCGCAGCACTTTGCGGCCGTAATGCTTGGGATCTTTAATCTGGCTATACAACTTGCCGTCTGAAAATGTGCCGGCGCCGCCCTCGCCAAATTGCGTGTTTGATTCCGTGTCCAGCACGCCTTGGCGCCACATGCGAAATGTGTCCACGGTGCGCTCGCGCACGGCTTTGCCACGCTCCAGCACCAACGGCCTGAAACCCGATTGCGCCAAAATCAACGCCGCAAAAAGTCCCGCGGGTCCCATGCCAATCACAATTGGGCGCGCCGCGCCGTTATGCGTCGCGGCACGGCTTTGCACCGTCGCGCCGTCATGCACCGCGTTGCCATGCCCCGCGTCAGCCCGCGCCGCGGCGCCGCTTTGCATCTCTACGCCATGCGCCATCTTCTCCTGCGCCCGCGCCACAAACTTGTAGCCCATGTCCGGCGCAACACTCACGCGCCTGTCCGTGTTCAGGCGCGCCAATACTTTCGCCTCATTGCGCACTTGTACATCAATTGTGTACACAAACAAAATCGCCTGCGGCTTGCGCGCGTCCACGCCGCGGCGAAAAACTTCAAAACTCTCCAACTCATCCGCCGGCATTTTTAAACGGCTCAAAATAGCTGGCCGCAGCGCGCTTTGCGGGTGCGTAAGCGGCAGGCAAATTTCCGTAAGACGCAGCATGTGCGCTTAAATGTAGCGTGCAGCATGCAGGCAGACATTTGTATCCAGGGTTCATAGTGGCGCCAAGTTTTGCGCGCCAGTATCGTTTAGGTACGCTTCAATTTTGACGGAGATTTGCTGGCAGATACCGCCGCAGCCACGCGCTTCAAGCCCTGTTTCAATTCCGCCACGGTCACGTCTGGAAATTGAACCAATCCAATGCACATACGCTGACCTTTTCGATTATCCCGCGCTTGTCGGATCAACTTCATCAATTGCGCACTTAGTTTGTTGAAGCGCTTCCAATGTGAGCTTGTGAACCACGTAATTTCGGTCGACATTAAATTCTGAATTTTAATTCCGTGATGCATGCCAGCGCGTTCGTTGGCTTCTCCCCAACGCTTGCAGCGCAAGCCAAGGTCATGCAGCAAAATAGATGTGATATGGGTTGCTCGCATCAGGCCCAATCCATTTTTACTGTTAAAGGCTTTACGAAAGAGGGTGGGATTGAATTCATACAGACATGCTGCGCGGGAAGTTGGCGCGTTTGCAACAGACTTGCTCGCGTTTTTATGTCCACTCTTTGCGCCGTTCACGGGTTCTCGCAACTCCCGTACAAGCCCAGCCTTGACCAAGATTTTTAAATGCGGATAAATGGATTGTTGGCTACGCCCAGTTAATTCCGCCAGCTCGGCTACGGTGGATTTTTTCAACGCTTCCAACATGCTCACCAAGTGCATGCGGTGCGGTGAATTCACAGCGCGCCATTGCGGATCACTCCAGCCATTTGCCGAACCAATCACCCTGGATTTCTTTGGTCTTCGCATCAAAAAAAATTATAATATTACAAGCTTAATATTTCAAGCGCTCGTGCAATGTTGGTAGCGCAATTCGTGTGATCCAAAAGAGTTCTATGCGAATGCGCATGAATAGCCGCACAGGTAGGCACGCTCATGCAAATCACAATTATTTTAAGGTCCTACTCGTGGCCGCGGTCCGTGCCAACGAGTTCATTCACGGCAGCAGCGTTCGTAGTTTGTTTTCTGCGTTCCTGGTTGGACCGAGGTAAGCCAAGGGCGTGGTTGATATCGCAAGCCCGCCGCAGAGCCTGGTATGTAAATCGGCATGTGAAGTAAAAACGCAGCGAGCGGAAGCATTCAAACTTCCGCTCGTTTGCATTTGTAGTGGGCGGTGGGGGACTCGAACCCTCGACCTC
>SYAD01000171.1 GCA_005789005.1 Planctomycetia bacterium
AGTTTGGCGGACATCTTGAGCAGACCGCGCCGAAGGGAAAGTAATCCATGAGCACCCAATCTCACTGCGACGCAGTGGTTCTATTTGGAGCCACTGGAGATCTTGCGCACAAGAAATTGTTCGACACCATTCAGGCGTTGATTCGCCGCAATGTTTTTGACGGACCAATTATTGGCGTTGCCAAAAGTGACATGACGCGCGAGCAATTGCTGGCGCGCGCGCGTGAAGGAATTACCACCTATGGCCGCGGCATTGACGAGCCTGCTTTCAAAAAGTTGTCGGACAACTTTCAATTTGTGAATGGCGATTACGCTGATCTTGCCACGTTCACATCGCTGAAGAATGCCTTGGGTAAATCCCAGCATCCGCTGCATTATTTGGCTATTCCGCCCGTGCTTTTTGGGACCGTGACCAAGCAGTTGGAGGCGGCCGGTTGCGTGCAAGGCGCGCGCGTGGTTGTTGAAAAACCATTCGGACACAACAGTGCCTCGGCCAAGCAACTGAACGAGACTTTGCATGAGGTGTTTGATGAGCAGCATATTTTCCGCATCGACCACTACTTGGGCAAGGAAGCCACGCAGAATATTTTATTCACGCGCTTCGCCAACGCTTTCTTGGAGCCGATTTGGAACCGCCAGTACATCAAGCAAATTCAAATCACCATGGCGGAAAGTTTTGGCGTGCAAGGCCGCGGTAAATTTTATGACGAAACCGGTTGCATTCGCGATGTGATTGAAAATCATCTCATGCAAGTGGTTGGGTTTTTGTGCATGGAGCCCCCGCTTTGGAGCGACATGGAACGCGTGCGTGACGAGCAAGTGAAATTGTTCCGCGCGGTGCGAACGCTGACCACGCGCGATGTTGTTCGCGGTCAATTTGAGGGATTCTTGAAGGAGCCCGGCGTGGCGGAGAATAGTCAGACCGAAACCTGGGGAGCCATTCGCTTGATGATTGACAATTGGCGTTGGGATGGTGTGCCTATCTACATTCGCGCGGGCAAGTGCATGCCGCTTTCGGCCACGGAAGTTCGTGTTGAATTTCATCGCCCACCCAATGTTGTTTTTCCAGAGGCGCCACCAGGACCGCACAATTTTGTTCGCTTTCTGTTCACGCCGCGCATTGAGATTGGCATCAACATGCAGGCCAAGATTGACGGCGAAGTCATGGGTGGAATGCCCATTGAATTGATGGCCGTGGACGCGCAGCCCGACGAGATGACCCCGTACGAGCGGTTGATTGGCGACGCCATTCGCGGCGATCAAGCCTTGTTTGCCCGCCAAGATGTTGTTGAAGAAGGCTGGCGAATCGTTGAAAATATCCTTGACAACGCCGTGCCCGTGATGAAATACAAGCCAGGCACATGGGGGCCGGAACCAGCGAATGAAATCTTGATGCCCGCTGGCGGTTGGCATTCACCGCAACTTTCCGATGAAACCAAGGGTGGCTAGTCTTTGAATATTCACGCGGCGAATTTGGTTGAACAAATCCATGGTTTGGATTTGCTGGGCAACGTGAACAATGGGATCGTGGCGGAACAGCAGACGCAGCGGACTTAAAATCCGCAGTCAAGAAATTGACGTGTGGGTGCAACTCCCACCGGTCCCACTTTTTTGTTACTTTTAATTCACACATCAAAGCGCTGATGTGTGAGCGTATTTCAGTACCATAAATACTTCATGCAAGATCAAGTCAATCCAAAGCAAGTGCGAACTCAGCATCCATTGGATAAACCGCTTGTTGTTTTGATCACCAATGAAGTATGGGCTATGGATCTTTTAAGAACGGCATTGAATTCGGATGCAGCGCAACTTGAAATTATTCCACGCGATGCAAATTGCATAGAAAGAGCGATCCGGTTGGCGCCTTCGGTTGTTGCCGTGGAAATTTCCGGCCCTGGAACCCACGGCTTTGATTTATTGCGAGCGTTGGCCAACAATGAAACTACCAAGGAAATTCCTTGCGTGGCAATGGCGGCGTTGCCCGACCCACTGATTCGAGCGGCGGCCTTTGCGGCCAGTGCGGAGGAATTTATTTCCCGGCTGAGCGAGCCCGAGGAAGTTCGATCACGAATTGGCACATTGGCAAAATTGGGCATGGCTCATTGCAGAGAGCGAATGGCCGAGGCCGAAATCGCAGCCCTTCAGAAACGCCTGAACGATCGGGCTCACTCATTGACCGACAGCGAGCGCAAAGTCATGCGTCTGGAAAAATCGCTCGTGGTGGATTCAGATACGTATCGAAAGCGCGTGGGTGGATTGCTTGAGGTTGGCAATGAATTGAACGAGGTACAGGACATTCATATTTTGATGGAGAAAATTTTAAGCCAGGCGCGCAAATTGATTGGCGCGGACGCGGGAACAATCTTTATCCGTGAAAATAAGTTGCTGCGTTTCAAGTACGCGCAAAATGACACTCTTTCAAAACGACCTGGTGTGGTGGATGCTTCTCGATTCCGATTCTCCAGCCAAGTATTGCCTGTAAACGATCGATCAATCGCGGGTTGGGTGAGTGAGAGCGGCGAAAGCGTGAATATCGCCAACGCCTACGCATTGGAACCAGGATCTCCATTTCAATTTGATGCAACTTTTGATCAGCTGACTGGATATCGAACCGAAAGCGTTTTGGCTTTGCCGCTGCGCTCTAGTAATGGACGTACCGTTGGCGTGTTGCAATTGCTCAATGCAATGGACAGCGATGATCGCAAAAGGCCACGATTCACCGACTCGGACAAAGAGTTGCTTTCGCATTTTGCCAGCATTGCCACCGCGGCCATTGAGCGAACGCAATTGACCGAAAGCGTGATCACCAAAGTGTTGCTCATGACGGAGACCTGGGATCCGAGTGAAACTCCGCACCATACTGAACGCGTTTCAGGAATCGCAACCGTGTTGTTTGAGGAATGGGCGTCTCGACGCGGCCCTGTAGGTCCGGCATTTGAACGTGATCGTGATCGATTACGCATCGCGGCGCGCTTTCATGACATCGGAAAGATTGGCGTGGACAATCTGATTTTAAAAAAACCTTCCAAGTTGGACGCGGCGGAATTCGAAAACGTGAAACGACACGTTCTCTACGGAGCGCGCATCTTCGTGGGTCAATCGACTGAATTTGATGAATCCTCACTCGAAGTCGCGTTGAATCATCATGAGCGATGGGATGGCAGCGGCTATCCAGGATATGTGGACATAGATGGAAATTTATTGCTGGACCCAATCACGAATCAGCCTAGATTGGGCGGAAAAAAAGGCGAGGACATTCCTTTATTTGCAAGATTTGTCTCCATTGCCGACGTGTTTGACGCGCTCTCCAACAAGCGTTGCTACAAGGAGGCTTGGGCCGAACGTAAAGTTCTTGACACGATTCGCGGCGAATCCGGAAAACATTTTGATCCAGAGTTGGTGGATATTTTCTTCTCCAAACTGTCGCTCATTCGCGATATCCATAAATTGCATCCTGATGCTTCATAGCGGTCAAAGAACCCCGTTGAAGTGGCTATGATTTGCCAATGAGAACGCTGATTTGGACCGTGAAGGAAAAACTTTTCGCCTTGGATGTGCGGCATATTCGCGAAGTGTGCCCGGTGGTTTCAGCCCAATCCTTGCCTTCTAGCCCCGCGTGGATGTTGGGCTTGTTCGACTTTCATGGCGCTTTGATTCCATTGCTCGACGCGGGAATTCTTACGGGTCAAGCCGCTATTGAGCCGCAAGTGGGATCGCGAACATTGTTGATTGAAGTGCCTCTGAACAGCGATAGCCCGACCGCGCGCACGGCAATATTTGGTCTGCGCGTGGAGCAAGCGATTGGCTTGCGCGATTTGGACGACAACGGCGCGTGGAATCCCTCCGCGGGGTTGCCTGGGTTTGAACATCTGCGCGAGGTGATGAACATTCCTGAAGGTCGCGTGCAAGTTTTTGACGCCGCGCGAATCGCGCAACAACATCAACTTCTTTTGCAAGGCGCGAGCGCGGTGGCGATACCCACGGATAGGCGGCTTGTGTCGTGAATGAGTTGTCAGCGTGGCTGGCGGTGAACACACCCCTGGAATCCGAGCCGCATAAATACATAGAGTTGTTCGCCGATGAACGGATGCGATTGTTGGGCTTGAACACTCTCGCGAAATATGTGGAGCGACTGAATCTGGATCCCCGCGAGGCGCAGATCCTGTATCAACATGTGGCTCCTCCTGAGACTTGGTTGTTCCGCTATATCGCGGCATTTGACGTGCTACGTGAGGCGATTTTAAAATCAGATCATTCCAAGGTGATCCATGTGGCAAGCCTTGGTTGCGCCACTGGTTCGGAGCCATTTTCCATCGCCGCCACCGCTCTTTCCTGTGGTTTAACCAAGGATCAATTTCAAATTTTGGCTTTGGACTATAGCGATGATCACTTGAACATCACCCGCACTGGTCGCGCAAGCGCGTTGGCGCAACGGACACCGATTCCAAAGTGGGCCAATGATTTTTTTCGCCCCACCACTAAAGGGCAACTTCAACTGGATCCACGTGGCTTGGCGATGATCAACACCGTGCGCGCGGATTTGTCCACGTGGCAACCGCAACGCGCTTATGATTTTGTTTTTTGCCGCAACGTTGCGATTTATTTGAACTCCCCAACCAAGAAACGTCTCGGGCGCCTTCTGGGCGAAATGACAAATCCAAATGGACTTGTGTTCCTTGGGCACGCGGACTCTTTAAGTCTTGAGGACACGGATCTGAAGCGAAGTCAAATTGAACATGCGTTTGTTTTTTTTAAATCCAAAAAGATTCCGCAATCGTCAACGCCTGTTGGGGTAGAACGACCACAGCCAAAACAAAGCATCGCCGTGAAATCATCCATGTCTGTGCCTGTTGCGCGCGCGCAAACGATTGTTCTGCCGCCGCCAATTGATCTTTTTACACAAGCCCAAATTGCCGCTGATTCAGGCAACTTGGCTGCGGCGGAAAAAGCGCTCATGGCGTACGTGGCCATAAAGCCAACTGACAGCCAAGCGCATGTGCTATTTGGCTGCATCAAAATGGCCCAGAACAATGTGGCTGAAGCCGAGCGAAGTTTCACCAAGGTCGTGTACCTTGAGCCATTGAACTCACTCGCATTGTTGTCGCTCGCCGCTATTTCTGACTTGCGCGGCGACGCGAAGAGCGCGGAACGATTCCGCGATCGCGCCGCTAGAACTGTTGTGGAGCAACGCCTTGACTAATTCACCGCCAGACAATCTCAATGAAATTAAAATTGGATTGACCCAACTTTTGGCGCGTCCAATCAAGCCGGCGAGCTTGGCTTTCAATACAAATGCGTTGGCGCAAACACGCGAGCTATCTCTGCGTGAAGAAGACACCATATTGCTGTTTCGAATTGGAGGCGAACGATTCGCGTTGCCCGCCAAAAGCGTGTTGAATGTTTTTCCAATCACAAAGGTTCGCAAAGTTCCGCATAGAACCCGCCCGCCATTTCGTGGACTGTGCTGCTATGAAGGCGCAATTTTGTTGACTGGGTTGCTGCATGTTGTGCTTGACATGCCTGTGGATAAAACCGCCAACGCCAAATTGCGCCGCATGATTGTGATCGGTAGCGAAGATGCATCTTGGGCTTTTGAAGTGGACGCTGTTGACGCCATCCGCAAGGTCGATCCGTCACAATTTCGCAACGCGCCATCGACCATTCCAAAAAACGCCGCCTCCTGCACAAATTGCATCATTCCATTGGATGATGGCGACGCCGTGCTTTTGGATCCCGGCGCAATTCAATCCATCATGGAGAGGTCAATTCAATGAGCGCGTTTGGAGGATTTGATCTATTTGAATTGTTCCGCGGTGAAATTCAGTCGCATGGCGCTTCGCTGAACGACGGGTTGCTTCGTTTGGAGCAGAATCCAGCAGATGTGCATCCCATTGAGAGCCTGATGCGTGCGGCGCATTCCATCAAGGGCGCTTCACGAGTGATTGGTTTGGACTTGGCTGTTGACTTGGCCCACCACATGGAGGATTGCCTGGTCAACATTCAAAGAAAAGTAGAAGTGTGTGGACCTGAACGAGTGGAGCAGTTGCTTGCTGGCACGGATATGTTGACTCAACTTGGCACGATACAAGAGGCGGATTTGCCCGCGTGGAAAACCGCCAACGCCGTTGACATCAACGCGCTGATCACAGCGCTTAGCGCCCCGGCGCAGGCGTCAAGCGGACAAAGCAAATCGGTTCAGCCTGAATTAAAAGTGCCAGTCACTACGGAATCCGAAATTCCAGAGCTCAATATCGCGCCCGCAACCGAAAGTTTGGTGGCGCCAAGCAATCCACCCGCCGCCCCTCTTGCGCCCGCAAAACCACAAGCAAGTTCGTCTGAACAACCGCTTCAAACATCTGAGAAAACAAGCAATACGGCCAAGCCAGTCGCCGCAGCCGTGACCGAGGTTCGCACCGTGCGCGTGAACGCTGAAAATCTGGATCGCATGATGCGGTTGGCTGGCGAAAGCATGGTTGAGGGAAAAAGATTTCCGCAAATTCGCCGCGGCTTGCGCGAGATGAAATCGCAATTACGCTTCGCGCGCGATTCATTCGAGTCCGCTGTGAAGCGAAAAGACGCTGGCGAAATTAGCAGCTCACTGGCGCGCTTGGTCAGCATTGAGGCAAGCTTGGCAAGCCATGCGGAATTTTTAGAGAATGTATTTCGCCGCACCGAGGAAGTCGGAACAAAATTATATCACGAGGTCATTGGAAGCCGCATGCGTCCCTTTGGCGATGTCACCGCGGGCCACCCGCGAATGATTCGTGATCTTGCCAAGAAGCTGGGAAAGAAAGTTCAATTTGATATCGAGGGATCAAATGTGGCCGTGGATCGCGATGTGCTGTCGCGATTAGAGGCGCCGCTGAATCACATGTTGCGCAATGCGATTGACCATGGCTTGGAAGGTCCGCAAGACAGGCTTGCGGCTGGAAAGTCCGAGACCGCTCATTTGCGATTGCAAGCGCGCCACCACGCGGGCATGTTGGAGGTTCGCATTCGCGATGATGGCCGAGGAATTGACCCGGAACGCGTGCGCACCAAAGTGATTGAAAAACGCATGCAATCCGCTGAAATAGCCGCTGGCTTGAACAAGGTGGAACTACTGGAGTTTTTATTCTTGCCTGGGTTCTCCACCGCATCACAAGTCACCGAAGTCTCCGGCCGCGGAGTTGGGTTGGACGTGGTCAGTCAAACAGTGCGCGAGATTGGCGGCACGGTGCGGTTGGAATCGCAACCAGGTCAAGGCTCTGAATTTATTTTATCTTTACCCATCACGCTCAGCGTGATTCGCGCGGTCACCGTTCTTGTGGGCGGCGAAGGTTACGCGTTTCCACTTGCGCGTATTGAACGCATAGTCAAAGTTGATGCGACCTCGCTTCAAAGCGTGGAAGGTCGATTGACATTTCAATTGGATGAGCGCTCCATTGGCTTGATCCGAGCCAACGAACTATTTGGTGTATCTGAATCAACGGTGGATTTAAAGGGATCGCAAATTGTGAACGTGGTGGTGCTTGGCGATATTGGTAATCCGTGTGGATTGGTGGTTGACCAATTCATGGGCGAACAGGATTTGGTGGTGCGCAAACTCGATCCCCGACTTGGAAAAACTCCATTCATTAGTTCAGCCGCCATAGATGACGAGGGCAACGCGATTCTGATCATGGACGTGGAAGATTTGCTCGTCAACATTCGACGCGGCCTAAGCGAGGGTGGAGTGCGCGGTTTGGATATAGCCTCTTTGCGCCGTAATTCTTCTGGTCGTAAGCGTGTTTTGGTGGTGGATGATTCCATCACCGTGCGTGAAGTTGAGCGCCAAATGCTGGCGCGGTTGGGCTATGACGTGGAGACCGCGGTGGATGGCGTTGACGGCTTCACACAATTGAAAGCTGGTCAATTTGATTTGCTCGTGACGGATGTAGATATGCCACGCATGAACGGAATTGAATTTGTGAAGGCCCTTCGCCGTGAGCCGCGCTTCGCATCATTGCCGGTTGCCATTGTCAGCTATAAGGACCGCGCCGAGGACCGCGCCGCCGGAATGGAAGCTGGCGCCAACGCATATCTCACCAAGGGTTCATTCCAAGATCAATCCTTCATTCAAACAATCACTGATTTGATTGGCGAGGCGTCAGCGTGAAAATTGCGGTTGTGAATGATTTAAAAATCGCATTGCACGCGTTGACACATATTGTGAACGGTATTCCCAACGTCACCCTGGCGTGGACGGCGATGGACGGCGTTGAAGCCGTGGCCAAGTGCGCCGCTGATCGACCCGATTTAATTTTGATGGATTTGATCATGCCCAACATGGATGGCGTGGCGGCCACGCGTGAGATCATGCGCAAAACTCCTTGCGCAATTCTAGTTGTCACGGCAACCATTGAGGGAAATGCCAGCCGCGTGTTTGAAGCGCTTGGCGCTGGCGCTTTGGATGCGGTGGAAACTCCGCGCTTTGAGCAGTCGCTCGATGGAACGGGTGGCGATCGTTTAAGAGCCAAAATCGAGCAGATTCGTCGCAATCAGGGAATCACCAACAAACTTTCACGACCCGTGTTTGCCGCAACTACCAATTCCAGAGCGAATGCATCGGCCACATCCGTGGTTCTACTTGGTGCAAGTACTGGTGGTCCACAAGCGCTAGCCACAGTGCTGCGCTCTTTCAAGCCGCCGTTTGATTTTGCGGTGGTGATTGTGCAGCACTTGGACACCGCCTTCATTGGAGGATTTAGAAAATGGCTTGCCCACGAAACTGGATTGAACGTCCTCCCCGCCACGGCTGGCGATCGCATCGCGGCGGGAAGCGTATTTGTGGCATCATCCGATCGACATTTGCAGTTGACTTCCGGTGGCGTGTTTGTTGAATCCGATCAACCATTGGAGGCGCTGCACAGGCCAAGCGTTGACTCGCTCATGCTTTCCGCGGCAAGC
>SYAD01000172.1 GCA_005789005.1 Planctomycetia bacterium
GTGACGGCATCTGGGTACTTAAACACCAAATCAGTGAGGTCATAGACGCGTGGTCGCTTGGCTTCTGGCAGAGCCTGAAGAGCCGTGAACGTGGTCACCGCAACTTGTCCATTCATGATTTCAGAAACAGCTCGTCCGCTGTCCGAACTTGGATTACCAACTTGCTCCAAAATGCGACCAAGCATGACGCGCGCGCTTACAGTCGCTTTTTCCAACAGAATGCCTTCGGTTTCTTGGGTGATATCAATTTCGCCCAGAGCCTTCCAATTCACGTACATCGGAATCTTGGTGATCTGTTGCCAGAACGCAAGAATCTCGCTTAATTTCTGATTTGAGGTTGTCTCAGGAAATGGAAACTGCTGATCAAACTGCTTTGCGATGCTGGCATCTTCAGGCGTTCTCGCCCAACCAGCCGGCGCGAATTTTTCGTTATCCAAAGACAATCTCGGCCAATCTTCTGGATAAGTAATCATTGCATTGGTGCTCTTTGGGCCATCTCCCGCAAGATTGATCTTGGGTGGAATTGTGGCCTGCATGTCTTGCAATTGCATTTGGCCAAAGGCCGCATTGCGTTGACGCTGCGCATCGGACCATTGTCGATACATCTTTGTGCTTTCAAGCACGTCGCGCAGGGCGAGCGCCGCGGGATTGGTTGGATCCATGAACAAGATCTGATCAATCACTTGCAACGCTTCGTCGTACTTCAATTCCATCTGCAATTGACGAACCCGCATCAGCATTTCACTGATCGTTGCAAGTCGTTTTTGCTGCGCCATGCGTTGCGCGTCGCTTGAGGACTTTTGCGCGTCGGCACGTTGCTTGGATTGGTCAAGCGCTTGCCCCACAATTCGCGACTCATTGATCTGATCGATCAACGCGCTCACGCGGGCGTTCATTGCATCAAATTCACTCGCAGGAATGATGGACTGATCACGATCCAATAATTGCTTCGCGGTGCTCGCATCCATATTTGCACCGGCATAATCGCCACGATTCAATTTCTCATTGGAGCTGAAAAAACTATTTTCAAAATTCACGCGAAGGCTTTCGCGCCGCACCGTCATCTCATCGCCAACTTTGTCCAACAAACTGCCACTGCCTTGATCTAATTGCGTTTGAGCCGTTTGTAAGCCTTTTCTAGCTTCTGCATTGGCTGGATTCGCATTTAAAACAGTGGTCCATGCATCAATTGCGGTTCTCCATTGCGAGGCAGCCATGGCCGCGCGCGCCTCGGTGAGTGCTTGCTCAGGATCCGAACCGCCGGCGAGCGATGGCGGAGTCGCAGGCTGACTTGGCGTTGAATTTAAAAGATCATCTTGGGAATTGGCTGGAGTGCCGGTTGGATCTGGCTCGGTTGGAGTTGGGTCTGTCGCAGGCTCGGAGCTTGGCGCGGGCTCTACTACTGGCGCTGGCTCAGAAGTCCCACTTTTTACCGGAGCGGTTGGATTTCGCGGAGTCTCTGTTGGTGGCGGCTCAATCGGATCGTCTTGCGCGGCGGCAACTTGCGTGGATCCGTTGGTGAGCAATGGAAGCGCCGGGGCCCAAGCCAGCAGTGCGGCTCCCGCGAGTAGATAAAAATTCATTGCGCGGAAATATTTGGATTCCGTAATTGGTCGAGACATCTTGTAGGGCTCCGAGCGTTCGTGCTCGCTAGTTCTTGATATAGGTGTGTGGAGAAATTAGAGGGTCGTAAAAAATCGTTTCGGAGAACCCAACCACACGGTTCCTTACAAGTAGAAGAAGTTACCTGCCGCCCCAAAAACCCGCAACACAGGTGGTAAGCACATGCGGTCTGTTTAAATTGTGGATAAACGCCCCCGTTTGATTACGCGTCCGCATCGCTACACTCGCATTTATGGCGCAAGAACCCCATCAAACCGCTCGCTTGGCATTGGAGGATGGAACAGTCTTTCACGGCAGTGGGTTTGGTGCTTGTTCGCCCTCAAATATGGCCCTTGGTGAGGTGGTTTTTACAACGGCCATGTGTGGCTATCAAGAGGCTCTGAGCGACCCAAGTTTTTCGGGGCAAATTCTGGTCATGACTCCAACGGAAATTGGCAACTACGGTGTCAACGAGGAGGATGTTGAAAGCGGCAAGCCGCAAGTCGCTGGGTTTGTCATTCGGGAACTTTCCGGGAGGCGTTCAAATTACCGCGCCACGCAAAATTTAAGCGAGTGGTTGGCGGCGCACGGCGTGCCTGGAATTTTTGGAATTGACACACGCGCGCTTGTTCGCAAGTTGCGCAGTCAAGGCGCGCTGCGCGGCGTGATCAGTGGCGATTCGAAATTGAGTGATGAGCAGCTTGTGGCCAAGGCAAAATTAATTCCCTCAATGGCTGGACAAAATTTGGCGGCGTGCGTGAGTCCCAAGTCGCAAGGAACATGGACGCAAACTCTTGGCGCATGGGCCGACGAGAGTGATGGGCAAAAATCTAGCGGCGCGAAAAAATTCAAAGTGGCGGCGCTGGATTGTGGCGCCAAGCGGAATATTTATCGACATCTTGCGCAACGTGGTTGCGAAGTGCTCACGTTGCCGCACAACGCGAGCGCGGCCGACATTCGCGCGCTGAAGCCTGACGGACTTTTCATTTCTAACGGTCCGGGCGATCCCGCCGCCGTCGCGGCCACCGTGGCTACTTTGCGTGAAATTGCGGGAGAAATACCCACATTTGGCATTTGCCTTGGACATCAATTATTGGCGTTAAGTTTGGGCGCGACAACTTGGAAACTAAAGTTTGGCCATCGCGGCGCGAATCAACCGGTGCGAAATATATTGACGGGCCGCGTGGAAATCACAAGTCAAAATCATGGATTCTGCGTTGATGAAGATTCACTGCGCGCGGCTGGCGGCGAGCCCACGCACATTCATTTAAATGACGCAACGCTGGCGGGATTTCGCCACACGACCAAACCAATTTTCTGCGTGCAGTACCACCCAGAGGCCAGTCCTGGTCCGCATGAATCCGCATATCTCTTTGATTGCTTCATTGACATCATGCGCACGCGCGCGCCAGTGACAGCGCAACAAATGGAAACGCACCAATCCGCGTCCACCCGCGTTGCCGCGGCGGCTACGGCGTAAGCGGTGCAACATGCGCGGCCTTTACGACGAACCTGTTTGCAAACACATTCTTGTCGCCGTGGAGCGCGGGGTGGATCGCTATCCAGATGGCTTGACCTACGGCGTACCACGTTCGCTTATCCATGTTGGCGTTGGTCATCGGGTGAAAGTTCCACTGGGCCGTGGAGACTCGTCCACATTCGGCTGGGTGGTGAAAGAAATTCCGCCAGAGCAAGCCGCTTCCATTGCCCCGGAGCGCATGAAGTCCATTATTTCAATAGAGGACACCGTCCCGCTGCCCACGCAAATTGTTGAATTAGCCCGCTGGATTAGCGTGTATTACTGCTGTCCACTGGGAGTGGCTCTTGCGGGAGTGCTGCCGGCGGCGGTTAAAAATGCCATTGGCCGGGTGGAAACCACTTGGATTGATCAGACTGATTTAGGCGTGGCCGCGCTCACTACGCCTAGCGGCGGTACAAAGCGGAACAAAAATTTGAACGCGGCTTCGGACGAAGGAGACGGGGCTGGGAAAATTTCATCCGCCCCGCCAAAACCAATTCGACTTTCCGTGGCGCATAAAAGAATTTTGCAAGTGCTGCGCGATACGCCGCCGGAACTTCGCCCGATTGAGTCGCGTGAAATTTTAAAGAAAGCCGCGGTGGCAACGCGCGCTCCGTTAACGGCGCTAATGAAGATCGGGTTTGTCAGCGCGACGAAACGTTCAGGTGTAGAGGCCGCCTCGCTCACTCCAGAAAACGCGCCACGCGATTTTTCCAAAGACCGCCCTGCTTTGACAGCGTCGCAAAGCGCGGCGGTGAATTCCATTCACGCCACAAGCACCTCTGGTTTTTCACAGCATCTTTTATTCGGAGTCACGGGCAGTGGAAAAACGGAGGTGTATTTACAACTGATAGAATTGTGCAGAAACACGGGCAAAACTGCTATTTTGTTGGTGCCGGAAATTTCGCTCACTCCGCAAACAACGGCGCGTGTGTTGCGCAGGTTTCCCAACGACCGCGTCGCTATTTTGCATTCAGGCCTCACGGCGGCGCAGCGCAATCAACAATGGACCATGGTGGCCAGCGGCGAGGCAAAAATAATTGTCGGCGCACGTAGCGCCATCTTCGCGCCGGTTCCAGATGGCGAGCTTGGCTTGATCATGGTCGACGAAGAGCATGATTCGTCTGGTTACAAACAAGATCAAGCGCCGCGCTATCACGGACGCGATGTGGCTATTCGTCGCGCGCAAATGTCGGCGTGTCCGGTGGTGCTTGGCAGCGCAACACCAAGTTTGGAAAGTTGGTGGAACGCCACCGAGCGCGGCATCAGCACGCTGCACCGCCTGCCAGAACGCGCGCCTGGCTTGGTCACGCCAACCGTGGAAATCATTGATTTTTCCCAAGATATGAAGCACTTTCGCGACAAGCGCGTGCACTTGCTTGGGGCGCGATTGGCGGATCGCTTGGCGTATGTGATTGAGAATGGCGGACAAGCGTTGATGCTTCTGAATCGCCGCGGATACGCCAACTGGATTTCATGCGCGGCTCGTTGCGGTTGGATGATGCGCTGTCAACATTGCGACACGGGAATGATTTGCCACGCTGGACCGCGTTCACGATTTGTGAGTTGCCATCATTGCCTTACCGAGCAACTTCTTCCGCAAACTTGTCCCTCATGTAAAATGGGAGTGACCGTATTTGGTTTGGGAACGCAACGTGTGGAGGAAGAATTGGCGCATGTGCACCCTGCGCTTGCAAAATCCGGCGCGGTGTTGCGGGTGGATGGCGACACCATGCAGAACAGCCAAGACATATATCAAGCGCTCGCGCGCTTTGCCTCTGGCGAAGCCAAAGTTCTGGTTGGCACGCAAATCATTGCAAAAGGCCTTGATTATCCCAATGTTCGACTGGTTGGCGTGGTCAACGCCGACACCGCGATCAACTTGCCTGACTTCCGCGCGGCGGAAAGAACCTTTCAACTTGTCAGCCAAGTGGCGGGCCGTTGTGGCCGTGGCGCTGGCGTTGCGCAGGCGATCGTGCAAACATTTCAACCCGACGCGCTTCCGATTCGCTTGGCGGCGTCCCACCAATTTGAGGAGTTCGCAAAACAAGAACTTGCCTCGCGCAAACAATTCAACTTGCCTCCGTATCGGCGCATGGCGCGCATTGTTGTGCGACATGAAATTCTTGCAACCGCACAAAATATTGTTTCCGAAATTCGCCGTGCACTTGAAAGATTGCCGGAGGCCGCAGGGTCGGATTTTCGTGGGCCATTGCCCTGTCCCATCGCGCGCATTGCCGATCGCTTTCGAATTCAACTTGAAATTCTGGCAAGCGACGCCAACGCATTGCAACGCCTCATCGCCGCGGCGCGAAATCGGGCCATCTTTCCAAGCGGCGAACTCTGCGCCGTGGATATTGATCCAGTCGCGTTGCTCTAAAACCCACCGCCCTCACACTCGCTTTCATGGGCAAATATCCCTAGAATGGCTCTGTTTCACGGGCAATGCGTCAATTCGTTTTTCACACGTTTGCCGCGCCATAAAAGCACTATCTTTGAAAGCGACATTTGGAGCATTATTCAGTGAGCAACACTCCCTCTTCCAATCCTTCCCCTTCGCCTCAATCCGCCGCAGCATCGGTGAATGGTCTCGACCCAGCATTGCTTGAGGCGTTCTACGCCGATTGGCAGTGCGACCCAACCAGCGTGAATCAAGAGTGGCGCAGTTTTTTTCAAGGCTTTGAACTTGGGTTTGAACGCTCGCCAAATCCCACCGCCGAAACCGCTTCGGCCGTCAACGAAAAATCATCTACGCTTGCCGCCGCGCCAACTGCGATCACACATTCGCGCGGCTCGCAAAGCAAAGTCGATTGCCTCGTAGAGGCTTATCGAACACTTGGACATTTGGCGGCGGCACTTGATCCGCTTGGGGTGGAGCGCCCATTTCCAGAAGAGCTGCAAATTGAATCATTCGGTCTCACCGACAATGATTTGGCCGCCTCATTTGATCCAGGAACGCTGCCACTTGCAAATCCAAGTTCACTCACTGAAATTATCAATCTGCTGGAAGAAACATATTGCCGACATGTTGGTGTTGAGTATCAACATATTCAAGATCGCCAGAAGCGACGTTGGTTGCAGCAACGAATGGAAAGCGTTCGCAATCAGCCAAAATTTGATGTTTCTGTGCGCAAGCGATTGCTGGAGCGCTTGGTCGCGGCGGAAGGCTTTGAATCATTCCTAGAGAAGCGCTTCATTGGCAAGAAGCGATTTGGTCTAGAAGGTGGCGAAAGTCTTATTCCGCTGCTCGACTCCATCATCGACCAAGGCCCCGCGCTTGGTGTGCGCGAGTTTGCGTTTGGCATGGCGCACCGCGGTCGCCTGAATGTGCTCAACAATATTTTGGAAAAACGCTTTGATCAAATCTTCACCGAGTTTGATGAAGCATGGACTGAGGACTTTCTCTCAGGCGGCGGCGATGTGAAATATCATCAAGGCTATTCAAGCGATGTGAAGACCACGAGTGGTCAACCGCTGCACATCACACTGGCCGCAAACCCAAGCCATTTGGAATTTGTTTCCAGCGTGGTCCTTGGTCGCTGCCGCGCCAAGCAACGACTTGCCAACGACACAGAGCGCCGCAAAAGCGTTGTGCCAATTCTTATTCACGGTGACGCCGCTCTTCCAGGCCAAGGCGTTGTCGCCGAATGTTTCAACATGATGCTGCTGCCTGGATTCACAGTTGGCGGCGCCATCCATGTGGTCATCAACAATCAAGTGGGTTTCACCACGGATTCCAAGGATTTGTTCAGCGGCCGTTACTGCACCGACATCGCCAAAATGGCCAATGCGCCCATCTTTCATGTGAATGGCCAAGACCCGGAAGCCTGCGCGTGGGCCGCTCGACTTGCCATTGAATGGCGTCAATCTTTTGGCACCGACATTCTGGTGGACATGTGGTGCTACAGAAAGAATGGCCACAACGAAACCGACGAGCCATCATTCACGCAACCGCTGATGTACCAATTGGTGCGCAAGCAAGTCACCGCCATGACGCACTACGCGAACCGATTGCAACAAGAGGGAGTGATTACCGCCGATGAGGTCGAAAACCTCAAGAGCGATTTGTTCGCGCGCATGGATGAGGCGCAGACCCGCACCAAGAAGACACCGGTCGTTCCTGGCAAGAAACCATTCGACCTTATTTGGGCTGGGCTCACGGAGGCCTACTCCGACGCACCGATTGAAACCGGCGTGAAAGAAAGTCGCCTGAAGGAAGTGGCGACCGCGCTTGCAAACGTTCCCCAAGGTTTTGTGGCGCACAAAAATGTCACGCGCCTTCTGGAAATCCGCGGCAAACTTGGCGGGGATGTTGGCGTGGATTGGGGACTTGCGGAAATGTTGGCGTACGGAACTCTGCTGCTTGAAGGACACCCCATTCGACTCACGGGCCAAGACGTGGAGCGCGGAACATTCAGCCACCGCCATGCGGTTGTGGTGGACCAAGAAACAGGCGCGCCGCACATTGCGCTGAATGAACTTGGCGCAAATCAAGCCAAATTCTGCGTGCACAACTCGCCACTCACCGAGCAAGCAGTCGTTGGCTACGAGTACGGCTACTCGCTCGCCGATCCGCGCATGTTGATTTTGTGGGAGGCGCAATTCGGCGACTTCTGCAACGGCGCGCAGATCATCATCGATCAATTCATCGCGAGCGCCGAAACAAAGTGGCAACGATCAAGCGGACTTGTTCTTCTATTGCCTCATGGATACGAAGGCCAGGGACCAGAGCACAGTTCATCGCGTGTGGAGCGCTTCCTTCAATTGTGCGCCGCCAACAATATGGTTGTGTGCCAGCCGTCCACCACGGCGCAAATGTTCCACTTGCTACGTCGGCAAATGAAAGTGAAGTTCCGCAAGCCATTGATCGTGCTCACCCCAAAAAGCATGCTTCGATCGGCCGCGGCTTCAAGCGCCCCGGTTGAATTCACAAAGGGAGCGTGGCAACGCACAATCTCCGACACCGCGCCTGAGGCGGCCACCAACGCGCAGCGATTGCTGTTCTGCAGTGGCAAGATTTACCACGAACTTGTGGCGCAACGCGCCAAAAGCAAGGCCGGCAATATTGCCATTGTGCGCGTTGAACAATTGCATCCGTTTCCTGCCGATGAAATCAAAAATCATTTGGAGCAGCACCCCAAAGCCGATGTGTTCTGGGTGCAAGACGAGCCGCGCAACATGGGCGCGTGGAGATTTGTGCAGAGCCGCATGATCGATCTCTTCGCGGATCGGCCTGTGAAATATATTGGTCGACCCGATGGCGCCAGCCCCGCGGTTGGAAGTTTGAAAATGCACGGGCACCAACAAGAAGTCATTCTTGCCGAAGCGGTGGGCGCAATTTCTATCGCGGACGGCGCCGCCAAAAACGACAAGAGCGACAAAGAATCATCTGACAAGTCGCCCGCGGGCACAAAGCACTAACCACTTCCTAAACACTCAAGCATGGAGCCACTGGAATGATTGACATTGTGATACCGAGTCCTGGAGAAAGCATCACCGAAGTTCGTCTTGGCGCGTGGAAACGCGGCGATGGCGAGTGGGTTGAAAAAGACGATGTCATTACGGAAATTGAAAGTGACAAGGCCACGCTGGACATTTTGGCCACGGCTTCCGGCGTGTTGAAAGTTTCAGCGCAAACTGGCGATGACTTGAAAGTTGGCGCAGTTGTGGCGCGAATTGACGAGAAGGCCACGCGCCCCGCCGGCGCAAGCGCCAAGTCCACAAGTAACGCCGCCCAACCCGCCGCGATCCAAGCCACCAAAGAAAATGCGCCCGCACAAAAAGAACTTTCTGGCTCCGCCGTGGTTGAACCCAAAGTCACCAGCGTGGCGCGCAAGATGGCCGTGGACAAAGGCGTTGATCTTGGAAAAGTAGAAGGCTCTGGTCCTGGCGGACGCATCACCAAAACAGATGTTGAACACGCGCAGACAGCGCCCGCGCAAAGCGCGCCGCAACTTGGCGTTGGCGCCGCGAAAATTTCTTCCGCTGCACTTGCAACAGGCGCGCGTGGCGTGCGCCGCGAGCGCATGACAAAATTGCGTCAGCGCATCGCGGAGCGTTTGGTCAGCGCAAAAAACACGGCCGCCATGTTGACCACTTTCAACGAGGCCGACATGAGCCAAGTCATGCGTCTGCGCTCCGAGCACAAGGAGGCCTTTGAAAAGCGCCACGGCACAAGCCTGGGCTTCATGGGTTTCTTCGTGAAGGCCGTGGTTGGCGCGCTGGAAAAATATCCGCGCCTCAACGCGTTCATCATTGGCGACGAGGTTGAATACCACGACTTCATCGATGTCTCCGTGGCCGTTGGCACCGACAAGGGACTCATGGTTCCTGTGCTGCGCAACGCCAATCGTCTGTCCATCGCCGAAGTGGAGCGAACCATTCGCGAACTTGCCTTGAAGGCGCGCGACAACAAACTCACCGTTGATGACATGACCGGTGGCACATTCACCATCACCAACGGCGGCGTGTATGGCAGTCTTATGAGCACGCCAATTCTCAATCCGCCGCAGTCTGGAATTCTTGGCATGCACGCCATTAAAAATCGCGCGGTTGAAGATCCCAAAAATCCCGGCCATGTGGCTATTCGCCCAATGATGTATTTGGCGCTGAGCTACGA
>SYAD01000173.1 GCA_005789005.1 Planctomycetia bacterium
GCGATTGTCGACAATATTTTCATTGATGAGCGCATCAAGGATTACATTGTGAATTTGGTGGTGGCCACGCGCGATCCAGGCAGCGTGAAAATTCCAGCCAAGGATCTGATTCAATATGGAGCCAGTCCGCGCGCCACAATTGCGTTGACGATCGCAAGCCGCGCCAAGGCGTTCCTGGATGGTCGTGGCTACGTCACGCCGCAGGATGTGAAGGATGTGGCATTGGATGTGTTGCGCCACCGCATTGGATTGAGCTACGAGGCCGAGGCGCTTGAAAAAACAAGCGATGACATTGTGAAATTGCTTTTGGAACATGTTCCCGTTCCGTAATGCGTCCCCGCGTGCAATGGTGAAACAATATGAACGCAACCGAACTCATTCGTAAAGTTCGTCGAATTCAGATTCGAACCAGCCGTATCAGCAGCGAGGTTCTTTCGGGAAATTATCATTCGGCATTCCGCGGCCGTGGAATTGAATTTGAGGAGGTGCGTCCCTACATTGTTGGCGACGACATTCGCTCGATTGATTGGAATGTCAGCGCGCGCGTAGGAAGCCCGCACATTAAAATTTTCAAGGAGGAGCGCGAACTCACCGTGATGTTGGCGGTTGATCTTTCCGCGAGCCAAAACTTTGGAACACAAGGCACGCTGAAACGCGAAATGGTGGCTGAAATAGCGGCCACTTTGGCGTTTAGCGCCATCCGCAATGGCGACAAAGTTGGCATGTTGGCGTTCACTGATCGCATTGAACGATTTGTTCCACCACGCAAAGGAACTCGACACGTGCTGCGAATTGTGCGTGAGTTACTAGCGCTTGAAGCGAAGGGCAAGGGCACGCGTATTGCCGCCGCGATCGACGAAGTCCTAGGCATTGTGCGCAAACGCAGCGTGCTGTTTGTGATCAGCGATTTTCAAGACGTGGGATGGGAGCGCTCCATGGCCATCGCCAGGCGCCGACATGATTGCATTCCAGTGGTCATATCCGATCGCTGTGAACAGAGCCTGCCCAATGTGGGATTGATCGAAGTCGAGGATCCAGAAACCGGCGAGCGCTTCATGATGGATACGGCTGATCGTGGCGTGCGCGCGCGATTTGCCAATATCGCCGCGGATGAACGCCTGCAATTACAGCAAACTTTTATGCGTCTCAAAATGGATCCAGTTGAAGTGGAAACTGGAAGCGACTTTGTGAAACCACTCACGGAAGTATTTCGCCGCCGCGAATCGCGGAGGGCAAGATGAAATTTTGTCCTGCCGCAATTGTGATTGCGCTGTCAAGCGCGCTTGTGATGTGCCACAAGAATGAGGACGCCAACACGTCAAAGCCATTGAGCGTTGAAGCAACCCAAGGCGGCGCAACGCTTCGAATCTCTACGGCGCATTCCCAAATTCTTGCGGGTGAAACGTTGCAACTCATTGTGGCGGTGGATCGTCCTTCCAACACCAGCGTGACCATGCCGCAATTGCAGGAAAAATTTGGTGAATTTGACGTTCGCGCCCATGAAGCTCTGGCCAAGGATCCATCGTTTCCAGATCGCATCGCTGAACAAATCACGTTGGTCCCCTTTGAGAACGGGCAACTCACTGTGCCAGCGTTTGAAGTCAAACTTCGCGATGAAGCAGGAAAAGAAAGTTCGCTGACGAGTCCGCCGATGACAATCGCGGTGCAATCCCGTTTAGATGGCCCATTTGATGCCACCAAATTTCGCGACATCAAAGGCGCGGTTGGCGTGCCCTTGGAAACACAATGGGCGTGGATCATTGGCTTGTGCGTGTTGGTGGCGGTGTTTGCCGCTGGCATATATCGATGGTGGTTTCACAAACCAAGCGGTCCCGTTTATATCGAGGCGCCGCATGAGCGCGCGCTGCGCGAGTTGAATGAACTTGCCCTGCGTGAATTACCGCACAAGGGATTGATATTGGATTTTTATGTGTTGCTTTCTGACACGGTGCGCCATTATGTTGAGGCCCGCTTCGGTATTTGCGCGCCGGAGCAGACCACCAAGGAATTTTTAAACGCGGCCCGGCACCATCCACAAATTATTGATGATCATCAACGCTTGTTGGCGTCATTTCTGCGCGCCGCGGATATGGTGAAATACGCGGCACAGCGACCTGGTCCACATGAATGTGAAAACGGCCTGGACGCGGCGCGTGGGTTTGTGCGCGAGTCTGCTCCAACAACGTCCCATGATGCGAATGCGACACAATCACAAGTCGCGCACGAGGCAAAAAAATGAACCACTTTGAGTTCAGCGAAGTTTGGATGCTGCTGCTTTTACCGCTGGTTTTTGCGGCTTTCTGGCGTTTGTGGCGTAGGCGCACCCAACCCGCGATGACCTATAGCGTGGTGCGCCGCGCCAAAATTGCGGGCGCTGGCACCGCTGCGAAATTACGTTGGTTGCCCTATGCGCTTCGCGCGGCGGCTTTGACGCTGTTGATTGTGTGCATCGCAAGACCTGTGCGCATCAATGAACAATCTTCCACGCTGACCGACGGCGTGGCCATTGAACTGGTTGTTGATCGATCAAGTTCAATGTTGGCCATGGACTTCACCCGCAACGGTCGACCCGCGGATCGTTTAACCGCCTTGAAAGATGTGGTTGATCGCTTCGTGGATGGTGGAGCCAATCTACCCGGCCGTAAAGATGACCTGGTTGGCTTGGTCACATTTGCGCGCTTCGCCGACAGCGTAAGTCCTCTCACAATGGATCACGAATGGTTGCTTGAGGGACTGAAAGATATAGAGCCCGCGGATCCAGCGATTGGCGATGATGGGACGGCGATTGGAGACGCGGTGGCGCTGGGCGCGGAAAAATTGCGCGATGTGACGGATGGAAAACGCACTGGCTCGAGCCGCATCAAAAGCAAAGTGCTGGTGCTGTTGACGGACGGCGAAAATAACGCCGGCGATATTGATCCCATGACCGCGGCGCAACTTTGCAAATCATTGGGAATTCGCTTGTACGCAATTGGCATGGGCACGCGCGGCACCGCTTTGATGCCTGTGCGCACCCCGTTTGGCACGCAAATGGTGAAGCAACCCGTGAATATTGACGAGGAATTGCTGACCAAAATGGCCACAGCAACAGGCGGACTATATTTCCGCGCGACAGACACCAAGAGTTTGGAAAACATTTACGGCCGCATTGACGAATTGGAAAAAACAGTGACCGAACAGAAGCGCACCATTCTCGCCAAAGATTTGGCCGTGGAAGGGTTCCGCCTCGGCGGAATCGCGTGGCCTTCATTGCTCACGTTGGTATTCGTTTTGCTCGCAATGGAACTTCTTTTGTCGCACACAAAATTAAGGACGCTTCCATGAGGTTGCATTCATGAACAGTGGATCCTTCATCTTCGCGCAACCCTGGGCCATGGCTTGGCTATGGCTTGTTGCATTCATTGTGATTGTGGCGATTGTTGGTTTGCGAAAGCGCCGCGCGTTGTTGGCACGCATCGCAGAATGGTCCTTGCTGCAGCAACTCATTCCCAATCTCAATCTGGCGCGTGGTTGGTTCCGCTTGTTCCTTGGCGCAATAGCCATGATCGCGCTTACGTTGGCATTGATGGATCCCCGTTGGGGAATGCAAGTGGAGCAGGTACCTCAACGCGGACTTGATGTGGCGTTTGTGATTGATGTCAGTAGAAGCATGCTGGCCAACGACGCGACTCCAAGCCGGCTTGAACGCGCCAAACAATTCGCAATTGACGCAAGCGAAGCGCTCGGTGGCGACCGCGTGGCGTTGATTGATTTTGCGGGCGTGCCCGCGCTTCGAGTTCCTTTAACCCTGAATTACGCCGCGTTTAGACAAGCTGTCACTGAACTGGAACCCAAGGGCGCCGCGCGTGGCGGCACATTGCTCGGCGATGCGATCCGATTTGCCGCGAACAAATTTCCGGTGGAAGCAAAAAGCTCCAAGGCGATTATCGTGTTGAGTGACGGCGAAGATTCGGAATCAAGCATGCCCACCGAAGCCGCCCGCCTAGCGTTCGCGGAACATGGCGTACGGGTTTTCACCGTTGGTATTGGCGACTCCAAAGATGGGGCGCGAGTTCCTGGCACAACCACTCCATGGATGATGTACGACGGACAAGAAAAGTGGTCCAAGATGCAAGATGTTATTTTGCGTGAGGTCGCCGTTGCTGGTGGTGGCGCATTCATACCCGCCGGCACCGCCCAACTTGACATGGCGCAGGTGTACACCGACAGCATCGGAAATCTGGAACGCGCGGAACAAGAAGAATCTGTGGTTCGAAGGCAAACTCCGCGCTTCCAGTGGTTTGCCGCGGCGGCGCTTTTGATTTTGCTCAGTGAAAGTTTGATTTGCGACACCCGTGGAAAGAGCAAAGTGAAAGGCGAGCAATCATGATGTTTCAAGCCACACGCGCGCATGCTTATATTGCCACGCTTTTGGCAAGCAGTTTTATTTTTGCGGCGGCGATGCCAATGTCACAACAAGTAAGTTCGCCACCCGCGAGCACCGCGCCCACGTTGCGCATGCCCAAGGAACTGGCCCTTCCTGCGAATCCAACCACATCGCAACCCGTAGGCGCAACGCAACCATCCCTAGGTGAATTGGATTCGTCGTTTGACAGCGCCGCATATCGCCGCGCGGTGAAAAGTGGCTCGAATGCAATGCGAAACGAGGATTGGGCCAACGCCGCGATTGAATTTCAAGCAGCCCAGAAGTTAAATCCGCAATCAAAGGAAGTGGCTTACAACTTGGGGATTGCAATGTTTCGTCAAGGCGAGTTCGCCGCGGCTGAAAAACTTTTCAAGGAATCAGGCGAAACCGATTCCGCGGATCTCGCCGCCAAATCAATGTTCAATGAAGGCAACGCTATTTACGCCAATGTGGTGAATGGCCTTTCAACATCAGGGCAACCTTCTCAACCTGGATCGATCGCCCCTGGCAATAGTCAAGCGCCTCAGCCTGATTTGAGCAAAGGCATTGCTCAAGTGGAAAAAGCCTTCACCCATTTCAAGGATGCGTTGGCGGCCAATCCTAAAGATGATGACAGCGCCGTGAACGCGGAAACCGCATTTCAATTGATCAAACTATTGAAAGAGGAACAAAAGAAACAAGATCAAAAGCAAGATCAAAAGCAAGATCA
>SYAD01000174.1 GCA_005789005.1 Planctomycetia bacterium
AGAAACTCCTCCACCAACATGCTGCGCGCCGCCAATTGATTCAGTTGCTTGACGTCCAAGTCCATGTTGAGATCCAGCCAATCATCTTTGATCGCGCTCAAGCATGATGGCTCCAAAGCAAGCAACGCCACGGCGTTCTCGCTGTTCAATACGGACAAAAGTTTTTTGGCGGTTTGCGCGCAAGTACGAGAGGCCTCCGCCAACATTCCCACGCTGATCAATGTTCGTCCACAACAACCCGCGTCAGGCATCACAACGCGATACCCGAACGCCTCCAACAACTCAACAGCGTGACGCGCGATATGTGTCTCTGAAAAGTTGGTGAAGCAATCGGCGAACAACAACACGGTTGGCCGCGCCACGGACCGACCTTCACTGGATTCACCAATTGCAATATTGGTGGAATGTTCGACGACATCGTGCGCGCGATTTTTACGCGCCACCCAACGATGCGTTGCGGGACCAAATCCAGGAACAGTTCGAGCCGCATGAAAACCAAACGTGGAGCGAATCACGCTTGCAAGCGGCGTGTATTCAAGCAGCGCGTTGGCGATGGGCCACACGCGCGAACCTATGCGATTTGCCTTGCGAATACGCCCAATCAAGCGCGTTGCAAAGGGAATTTTTCCACGTGCGGCGAATTCTTGCGCCTGAAATTCCGCCTTCATTTTTGAAATGTCCACATTGCTGGGGCATTCACTTTGACACGCCTTGCATGAAAGGCACAGATCAAGCGTGGCTTTAGTTTCTGGATCGCTCCAGATCTGGCCCGGAGAACTGATTTGATCCGGTGCGTTCATCTGCCCCGACAAAGCCAAGCGAAGCGCGTTGCCGCGACCGCGCGTGGAATGGCGCTCATCAAGCGTTGCGCGGTACGAGGGACACATCACGCCGGAAGGTTGCGTTTTGCGGCACAAGCCCGCGCCATTGCACGACTGAACCGCGTGATCAAATCCATGTTCTTTTTCAAAGCGGAAAAATGTATTTGTGGTTTGAATTTCAATCTCTTGATCAAGTGGCTTCACGCGCAACGCCCGCATGATCTGCGATGGATCGCCGGTTGAGATCAAGTTGCCAGGGTTCATCAAGCCAACGGGATCAAAAATGTTTTTCACTTGGCGAAAGAGTTCGCACAATTTCTGTCCAAGCACTCGATCAAGTAGTGGTGTGCGCAAACGTCCGTCGCCATGCTCGCCGGAAAGCGCCCCGCCATATTTCGCCACCAAGTCGGCAACCTCAACTGCGATCGATGTGATCTGCGCGCGGTCGGCATCGGTGGTGATTTTCACCAACGGTCGAATGTGCAAACACCCCACGCTGGCGTGCGCGTAGTAGGCCGCCGTGGTTCCATGCCGCGTGACAATAGCCTTGAAATCCAGCACAAAATCAAGCAATTTGATTGGATCAACAGCGGTGTCCTCCACGAAAGTCAGGGGCTTTCTATCCCCGGGAATGTTGTGCAGCAACGGCTCGCCGGCCTTGCGCAATTTCCACGCCGAAGCAATCGAGGCGGGCGTGAGATAGCGCTGCATCGGGGCGCCAGGAACCACCGCCGCCAACAAATCAAATGAGGCGTTCAAATCCAACTCCGTGTCGCCTTGATATTCCACATACATCACCGCGCCCAATTTCCCGCTGGCTGGCTTGGGCATCAAGTCGACGTAGTGGGTGTACTCCGTATTGTCACGCGCGGCATCTAGAACAACTTCATCGATCAACTCAACGGCGCTTGGCTTGGTGTTGATCATGCCCATCAATGGCGTAAGCGCGTCCTCGATACTGGTAAAACCAATTATGGCCAAGCCGGTGCGCTTGGGCTTGGGCACAATTTTAAGTGTGGCTTGAATCATCACCGCCAACGTGCCTTCCGATCCACACAACAGTTGCGCCAAATTCACCCGGTCAAATGTGCCGGGAGTGCTGGCTTGGAGTTGTTGCAGCAGAATGTCAATGTTGTAGCCGTCCACGTGGCGCATTATTTTTGGAATGCGTTTATGAATCTCATCGGCAAGCGGCAGAACAATCTCCGCCAACCGACGCGCCAAGAGAGCTTGCGCGGGATCGCTATCGCATGAACCTTGGAATAATTTCCACACGGCTCCATCGGCGGTGACCACGGTCATGGCGACCACATTTTCAACAGTGCGGCCATACAAAATACTGCGTGCGCCCGCCGAATTATTGCCAATCATGCCTCCCAGGGTTGCGTGGCTACTGGTTGCGACATCGGGTCCAAACATCATGCCATGCGGGCTCAGCGCCGCGTTGAGTTGATCAAGCGTCACTCCAGGCTCCACCGTGACGGTGCGGGCGGCCACATTTATTTCGCTTATGCCGCGGCAACGCGCGCTCATGTCCATCATCAGCGCTTGGTTCACGCATTGCCCGGCCAAACTTGTTCCTCCGCCTCGTGGCAACATTGGAATATTTCTCGCCCGGCAATAGCGCACAATGTCAACGGCGCATTCAGGTCGATTTAAAATAACCACCCCAATTGGTTCAACTTGATACATGCTTGCGTCGGTGGCGTACAGCATGCGATCGTGTTTTTCAAATCGCACCTCGCCCACATTCATGTTTCGCAAATCATTGACGGCGTTTTGGCGTAACTGAGACAGAGTGGCGAACATCGGCAAATGAATCGCCAATGCGGAATCAGAAACAGGTTGATCGTGGACCTTCTTCAAGACGACACAATACTAGTTGGCTTGTTGGCATCAGGCATTGACTTCAATCCCACATTCGGATCTGGCATTTGCTTTGGCTTCAAACAATTTCAGGCTACGGCTTGATCTCTGGAACCGATTTGATTTCGGGATTCAATTGCGCATTTGGCTTGGTGGAATCTTTCAATTCAGTGTCAACCTTGATCGGAGTTGGCTCTGGAAGATCATCCAAGCGCTCAACGCGGCGACGATCGCCCACATCCAAAGTCAACATTTCAGCTGGAATCGGCACCGCGTCAAATGTCATCCGCCATTCAATTGCGGCATTTGGCGGCACGCGCGGACCACTTTCTATTCGACGCGTGGCGGCGCGCAACGTGGCAGTTTGAGCATTGAACGTGAGTTCAAGCGAACCGTTTTTGCCCTCAAGCAAAACAATAATTGGTCCATCATCTTTTTGAACGAATGATTTCAAGGCAAGTTCTCCCAGTTCAGGATCGATTGCTATCCACCATTGCTCTGATTGATTGCGAAGCGCGACACCAAGTTGCGGCCAAGGACTTTCCGGAATTTCCTTGCGCAACGCCAATGCGGGCTCGATTGTCAGCGCGCGATCAACGGCCACGTCCACGCCCGCTCGCAAACCCATCATTCGTGTTGAATCCACAAGCACGGTCAGCGCGCCTTGCGTCAGCGCAAATTTGTGATCAGCAGCGTCCCATGCGATCACGCTTGGCGCGGCTTCTTTTTCGGCGGATAAATCTCCATCTTGAACCACTACATTTACATTGCAGCGTGCGGCGCCCGCAGATGCGGCCCATGCTTGACTCAAGTCTTTCCAATTGTCAGTGGGCGGATCCACAAGCACCCCACCATGGATCGCGCCACCTGAAGAATCCGATATAAAGTGGGTGGCAGTTGAAGTTGCCCATGCGAATTGAGCCAAGACACACGACGCGGCGCTTGCAAGCGCAACAAACAGCAGCTTGCTGGCATTGCACAATGCATCGGCGTGACGTGGCGCGTGGTGATTCAATCGCGGCAAATTCAACCCTTGGTCGCTAGAGCCGCCTCGACATCCTTCTTTAAATTTTCCGTGGACTTCTCGTCAAAACCCATGTGAATGGCGGCAATTTTGCCATTTGGAGTAATAACCACGGTGAATGGAATTCCTGTGAGTTTGTAATCCTTGCCCACCTGCTCATCAAAATCAATCAATGTTGGAAAAGAAAATGCCTTGCCTTTCCAAAAATCACCGACCATTTTCTCGCGCGCGTTTGGAACCTGCTTATCAACTTGCTCCATCACATTCACGCCATATACGGCGATCGGCTTGCCGCTTTCGCTTGCCCACTTGGAGAATGTGTCAAGCAATGGAAGTGCCATCATGCATGGCTTGCACCATGTGGCCCAAAAATCAAGCACCACAACTTTGCCTTTCAAATCAGCCAGGGTTATTTTTCCACCCTCAAGTGTTTGCAATACAAAATCAGGCGCGGCGTCACCAACATCAAATGGTTGGTCAAGAGAGTCCAAGGTATCGGTCATTTTGCGCCCAGCTGGATCGAAAGCAATAGGTGTTGGCAAACCTGCGTCATACACCTTTCGTTCAAACGTGATCGACATTGGCAAGCGAAGTCCAGGCGGAAATTTCGGATTGGTCAGGGACATGTTGATTGAAGCGAGCAAGCCAGTCTTTGGATCAATAAATGCCACGACTTCGGTTCCTTGCGGATCGATCATTAAAATCTGATCAGGCTTGCCGTCAACACCCGCGCGGAATCCCGAAGGAAACATGTCTGGGTTTTGACCAAGAGTCATCGCGGCAGCGACATCAGCGGAATCCCCACCAAGCAAAATCAGCGTTGGCAAAGGCAATTTTCCACCCATCACTTCGCCCAACGCCTTCGCGGCCGAACCGGCTTGTTTCATTTGCGCGTACTTAGGTCGGCCATCCATTTCCACATATACCTGATCATTGAGACGTGTCAATGTGATTCCAGGCATGATCACTTTTGCGTCACCCGCCTTTGTGGCTAAAAGTTGAACCTTCTGATCTTGTCCTTGAAATTGAGGCGAACGGATGATCATTGTTTCTTCAAGAGCGGGTATGGCTGAGTAACGGGCTGGAAAACTTTTCACAATTGCGGTGGCTTGAGCAACCGCTAATGCTGATTTTTCATCCGCGCTCCAGGTAGTTGATGGCGCTGGCGCTTTGAACTCCGGTGGAATATCCATTGGCGCGTTGGGCGGCGGAGCCATTTGATCTTGCGGCTCGGCTGAATCCATCTCTGGAGCAGCGGCTGGAGTCGCGGCTGGAGTCGCAGTCGGCGCCGCAGTTGGAGCCTTTGCCGCTGGCGTGTCAGAAGGATTTTGAGCGAGACAAATTGGCGCGCAGGCCAAGCTGATCCCAAATACAAAGGTGAACATGGCTGACTGGGCGGACAACGATGACTTTTTCATGCGAACTCCAATTTGAATAAATTTTTCAACCACTATTTCGCCACACGGAGAAATATTCACCACTTATTTGGATCATGCTTCAAACTTGAAGCGGACCCACGCAACACTCGATCGCCGTTTGATCCAGCGATGCGAGGAGAGAGTGTACGCTGTCTTTTTGCGTGGGAAGGATCAATTCACCCGCTATTTCCGAGAGCGGTTTCAGCACAAATTGCCTTGTAAACATGCGCGGATGTGGCAAAATCAAACCAGGCTCCACCACTTGGCGTTGCCCATAAAACAACACATCCAAATCAATGGAGCGAGGTCCGCCCTGCCCCTCCACCGCGCGATTTCTTCCCAGCGCGCTTTCAACACTCATGCAAACGGCGAGTAACTCGCGCGGAGCAAGCGCGCACAAGCCCGTGATGGCGGCGTTTAGAAATTTTCCGCCAGCGCGTTCTCCAACCGCGATTGTTTCATACATGGAACTAGCGCGAATTTGGGTCAGCACTTTTTTATCAATGATCATGCTCAACGCTTGTCGCAGTAATTTTTGGCGATCACCCATGTTTGATCCAAGCGCTATGCCAACATATTCCGAAACCACACTCACTGGTTCCACTCCCAAATAAATGGCGCCGAGAATGCATCCTTTCCAAGAATCGCGAAGCGCAACAACGCCAACGCTGACTTGGCGCTTCGGTCACGAATGGATGCGCGGTCGCCTGGATAGCGAAATCTTCTCACCGCTTCGAATCGCGGACCACATATTCCGATGAACACCTCGCCCACGGGTTTGGATTCGCTGCCACCATTTGGGCCAGCGATGCCCGTGATGCTCGCGGCCCACTCGGTCTTGAACAACGCCGCGCATCCACGCGCCATAGCCAGCGCAACTGGCGCGCTCACGGCGCCATGCATGGACAACAAATCATTTGGTACTTGAAGCAAATCCATCTTCGCGCCGTTGGCGTACGTGATTGCGCCACCCGCGAACCATTGGCTTGATCCGCTCTGAGCTGTCACCAAACTTCCAGCAAGTCCGCCAGTGCAACTTTCCGCAAGCGAGAGCCTTTCTGACCTGGAAATAAGCAGTTTTCCCAGCGCGCCCGCAAGCGTTTCCTGATCGCGCCCATATGCGTAGGGCGCCCACAATTTTTCAATCTCCTGCATCGCCAATTCCATGGACTCGGCTTTGGCGGCATCTTGCACCGCTCGAATGCGCGCGCTGACAATGGATCCACTGGCGGTGGTTCCAATCAACGGATTGCGATCGCGCAACATGAGTGAACCAAGTTGTTGCGCCAAGAAACTTTCACCTTGACCAAAAGAGTGCACCGCTGCCGTTGACATTGCCACAGTGGGAAGATGCACAGCGACTTGCGCGTCGAACATGGGCTCCATTTCGCGTGGAGGTCCGGGCAAGCACCAAATGCGCGACGCGCCAATGTTGGCGAACAAACCTGGAGCGGTACCCAAGATATTTTTTAAGCAACTTGCGCCCTTGGGCCGCAATGCTTGCACCTTGTTGTTGACGGTCATCGGGCGACCACGATCAAGGAACCAACGATCAAGATCGGCCAGCGCTTGCGGATCAACCTCCAGTGGTTCACTGACATCCATCGCGCGTCGCAGCGCCTCGCGCGTGAGATCATCCTCCGTGGGACCAAGTCCCCCCGTCATCACAATAATGTCATAGCGGGCGGCCAGTTCCCGCATCGCGGATTCCGTGGCAACCACGTCATCCAACACAACTCGAATCTCACCCACCAACACACCGTGCGTGGCGAATCGTGACGCCAACCATTTGGCGTTTGTGTCCTGGGTTTGACCCAGCATCAACTCATCGCCAACCGAAAGTATGGCGGCGCTCACGCCGATTTTTGTTGTGCCGCTTGATCGACGATCCACTGGTAATTCTCCTTAAAAAATGGCAAAAACTTTTGTCGAAGTGTGTCGACTGGCGCGCCCTGCTTTGGCCAAAGCCCTTGATCTTTCCACTCGCCCTTGAACCAACCATCGCGAAGTGATTTGAGTTGATGTATATCGGCGAGTTCCACGTATCCATGTGGAGTTGCGACCATTGGTAGAGCGTCAAATTTTTCCAGCCAACTTTTCAATTGCGTGTCGGCAACATCTGACGCGCGCACCACGCCAAAATTATTCTTGGGATACGCGGGATGCGACAAGATCGCTTTCCACGCCGCCCGCAATTGCGTGTGACTATCCATGGCCATGGTCTGAAATAAAAGCGGAGTGAATGCGCGCATGCTTGGATTATCAAACACTGGCGCGGTCGCGATTGCAAGTGGATCCACTTGATCAATGAACTGCGGCAACTCTTGGGTGTAGAGCGAACGCATCACTGGCATGCGGCGCAATTCAAATCGTTGCGGACCACCTGGAGCACCAGCGCGCAATTGCCAGAGACGCTGCGCATCTTTTGAAAGGCAAAATTCCATGAAGCGAATCGCAGTCTCTTTGTGTGGCGGATTGCGCAGCATTCCAATGGGGTCTGGATCCACAGAACTTTGCCCCGCGGGCGCGGTGAAAATAACTTTGGGTTCGCTGCCTTGGCGACCGGCGTGAATGGCGGCGTCGACCATGGATTGAATTTGAAATCGCGCGTAAAAATCAATCGCAACGCCAGCAGCCGCGTCGCCACTGGCAACATCAATTGGCACGCGCGAACCACTGGCCGCAAATCCTCTGGCATTGGCGCCGGCGCGGCGCAAAATATCTATGGAATCGCGCCAGCCAACCCTTTGCGAAATCGATTCAAACGCCGACAAAACGCTGCCAGATTGAGATGGATTCACCAGACTCACCCACCCAAACAAACGCGGATCCGCAAGATCGCTCCACGACTTCAATGGCTCGACATGCAACGTATCAAGCACATCCACATTCATGACAATTCCGAAAGTCGACAGCGCGACTCCGTACCAATACCCCTTGGGGTCGTACAAATTTTGCCCCGCGATTTCAGCCACTCCATAACAGCCCATCACCACGGAGTCGGGCAATTGAACCGGCTCCAAAATAGTCGCCGAATATTTTTTTGCGTCCACCCCCGCGCCCACGGCGACCGTCACTTCTTTTTTCAGCGTGTCAAATTCGTAACTGCCTCCTCCAAAAATTAAATCGGCGTCGCCACCCACAGGAATATTTTGAGCCAAGCGCGACTCCCACGTTGACACAAGCATGCGGCGAATTTCAACCGCGCCACCCGGCGTGCTCCATACAACTTCCGCGGGCTCGCCATAATGATTCTGATGCCACGCGCTGAACGCCTGGGCGAATTCAATACGTATCTGCTCGTTGCTTGGCGTAAGAATCACCACCTCGCGCATCGGCGCAGCGGGGCCGATCTTTGCAACTATTTGTGTGCGTGGCGAATCACTCCAACGCAGCAACAATGGCGTGGCCAACAACGCCGCGAACGCTATTGCAAACAGCGCGATTCGATTCATGCTGAATTTGAAGAAGTTGGAAGATGGGTTTGCAATCCTGAGGATATTTCATGCGCAAATAATTTCGCGGCTTCCGCCACGTGTTGCGACCATTCGCCATCGCGATTTTCAAATGCCTGCATCACGGAGCGGCTCGCGGTGATCAAAGCCCCACGACCATGAATAAAACAACGCATCGCGTCGGCGATGCCGCCACCTTGCGCGCCGTAGCCCGGCACCAAAAACGGCGAGTGCGGCATGCGTTGTCGAAGTTGCGCTGCGTCGAGGGATTTGGTGGCGCCAACCACCGCGCCAAGCGCGCTGAATCCGCAGGAGCCCATGTAGCGCGAGCCAGTGTCCGCGACCACGTCGGCCACACTCTGCGCAACGGTGCGTCCATCATGCAATCGCTCGCCTTGCACCACATCTCCCGATGGATTGCTCGTGCGCACAAGCGCGAATACGCCAAGGCCCGCCTGAAGAAAAGGCAAGAAACCATCCACGCCTAAATATGCGTTGGCCGTTACCCAATTGGCGCGAAAGTGCTCGATCACGGCGGCGGCGTAATGCTCGGCGCTGATTCCAATGTCGCCGCGCTTGCCGTCCAGAATCACCAAGAATTTTCCGCGCGCATGCGCCAACAATTTCGCAAGCGCCGCCATGCCTGCGACTCCGTGGCGCTCAAAGCATGCCGACTGAAATTTTACGGCAGGAACATGCGTCTCAATCGCATCAAGAAATGATTTTCCCCACAACTCAAATGCTTGCTCCGGCTCGTGCTTTTGACACGCGGGCGGCAACCGCTCAAACACGGGGTCCATGCCAACGCACACCGGGGCGCCGCGAAGTTTGATCCAAGAATCTAGAAGATCCGCGGGGTGATCGTGTTTGACCATGCGCCCATCATAGAGGAGCGGCAAATCATCTACCATGCGCGCCCGTGAATTCGCCCAACGAACCAACCGAACCGCCACCGCAGTCTTTGCACCTGGAAAAATCAAAGGGGCTCACCGTGACATGGCGCGATGGAAGCAAGGGTTTCATAGATGTTGTCACGCTGCGTCGCATGAGCCAAAGCGCAGACGCCCGCCAAGAGCGTGAATCCATGTCCAGCAATCCGCTGCATATTTTAAAGCACTCCTCCTCGGAGCCACTCTCCGCTTTAACCGCGGAGCTTGTGGGTAATTACGCCGTGCGCATTCGATTTTCCGACGGCCACGACACGGGTTTATTTTCCTGGCTTTATCTGCGCTCCCTTGCCGACAGCGCGCCGCAAGCTTGAATCAATGCAGTTGTAAAGGCACGTATGGTTAGCGCATTTCAAACAAAGTGCGGGTACAAATCTCGCCATGCAAACCACAACTTTGTCGCGTGACGGACTCGCGTTGATGCCCAAGCTATTGCTTTTGCTATTTGCAAATATGTTCACGAAATTCTTTCGCAAACTATTGACCACAATCACCGTGCCATGCGCATCGACATGCGCCTGTACATTTTCTTTGTTCGCAATCTCCGTGTGCGCTGCCCACGCGTCCGCCACTCCGCCGCCATTTATTCGCGAGGGCAAACCATATATAGATCAACAAGTTGTTCCAGTGTCCATGCCCGATCGTCCCTTTCGCATCGCCATTCTTCCTGACCGCACCACCGGGCGCGATTGGGGATTGCCATATCTGCAAGCCGCGGTGCGCGACCTGAATCGCATTCAGCCCGACGCCGTCTTCACCGTTGGCGACATGATTCAGGGCTACACCCGCGATCAAGCGACGTGGGAAAAAGAAGTTGCCGTGTACAAATCAATCACGGAAAAAATAAACGCGCCCTTTCTTCCCGTGGCCGGAAACCACGATGTCATCAGCGGTACTCGGGTGGCTGGCGACCGAACGTTCGCGGATTTGTATCTGCAACAATTTGGTCCCCTGCAATACATGGCGGAACTTGAAGGAGCCAGCGTCATTGCCATGTTCTCCGACGAGGGTCTTGGCGACAGCAAGATGCAGGTGAACGATGGCCAATTGAATTGGTTGCGCACTTCGCTTGATCGCGCGGCGGCGCGCGGCAAACCCATCATGATCTTGATGCATCGACCACTGTGGCGCTATGACAGCGTGAAATGGTTCGAGCGTATTCATCCGCTGTTGGCTAAGGCCAAAGTTGCAGCGGTGATCGCGGGCCACTTGCACAGTTTGCAAGACGATCCCGCCAAAGACGGCGTGAAATATTTGGTGGTTGGAACGTGCGGTGGCGCGATCGATCAACACCCGCTTGCGGGCCAACTGCAACATCTCACCTTTGTGCAAATTGCGCCCGATGGAGCGTTGGACATTTTCCACCAACCAGTGGGCATGACATTGCCGGAGGATTTTGTGGTGCGCGAAGATCAGGATTGCGTGTACGCGCTGCGTGAAAATCCAGGATGCCTTTCGCTCGTGGGCGTGCTGCCTGATCCATTCATGTCAAGCACGTCGGTCAGTGGCGTTGTCACTCTCAAAGTGAAAAATCCACTGGATCGAACGATCGCAATCACCACTTCCATCGCGCGCGATCCCATTCCTTGGATTGTTGATGGCGAGCAATTTGTCAGCCGCACTTCAATCGACTCGTTCAATCCATTCACCACCGACGCTAACACCACGTGGACACTCGACGCGCCCGCGAGCGTTGTTGTTCCCGCCAAAGGATCCGTTGACATTGCGTTAACTTTGAAAAGTGTCGCCACAAAAATTCCTTCGCAGCCCCCAACCATCGAGTGCGTGATCAAGATGAAGGACACGAAGGGACGAACTGTTCCAACCTATGTGCAGTTGCGTCCGGACCTGGATCGCGTCGCGTTGTATTCAGTCGATGCCGCCAAACCCGCCGCGCAGTCATTGATTTGTTCATGGAAACCCTCTCCCTATGACACGTTGGAGGCCGACCCAACGGTTGGCTTCGGCAAGCCTGCCGCCAACCAAACTCAATCAATCGTGCTTCGCATTGAAGCCCCCGACCAATCACAAAGTGGTTACACAACCGACAAGCGCGACACGAAAGATCGTCGAAAAAATCCAGCCGCTGACGCCGTGGAAATCCGATGGAGCGACGACAAAAGCGAGGCGTGGTGCTTCATAGAACCATTCTCTCCATGGAGCGCGGCAAGTCGCAAAGATTGGAAACCCGTAACTCGCACCGGTCCCCTTGACGGCGCGCGTGGTTGGTGGTTGGAAGTGGAACTTCCCGAGTCCACCCAAACCGTGAACGTGGGAGTTGCGGATAATGATGAGACGTATCACACACAATGGCGGTGGCTGGCGCCCGAAAATCGCCTCGTGCCGTTGCGCGCGCAATCGCCAGAGATTGATAAAAAATAGCAATAACTTTTTACTCTTGACATCACAAATCCACTTGACGAACCTTGCTTTGATCTGATTCAATACACAACGGAGATACCTATGAACAAAATCGTTTTAACATTTGCAACCCTCTCGATCCTCGCACTGGCCGCATGCGGCCCAAGTAGCCCCGCCCCTGGAAAGCAAGCCATCACCCAACGCAAAGTCGACACCTCTAAAAAGGTGGAGATGAAAGCCGGCGGTAGTTTGAATTCCAAAGAAGGCTCTGATCCTGCAAGCACCAAAAAAACTCCCTGAGTTTCTCCCTGAGTTTCTCCCTGAGTTTCTCCCTGAGTTTCTCCCCGCCCTATTGGGGAATTCGTAGGCGCGTGGGTTGATTGAACGCATGTGCACGAGCGGAATTTTTAATTGGAAAGCGAATGCGTGCTGAACTATGCACGCCTGAAGTTCGCGCCCACTTATCGCTTGCTATTGGATCGCACTTGCGAACGCTGACGCACCAAATCAAATGTGGCGCTGGAAATAGTTTTCACACCCGCGTCCGAATGCGCCATGTGTTCTTGCAACATGGCGTACATCATTCGGCATGCCTCGCGCGGATTTCCGCAACCACCCAAAGCCTCCTCGACTTTGGCGCGGCCAACATTCTCGTCGAACAATGTTTCAACAGCCACGGCCGAAGTTGGACGCGCCGAGGCCGCGCGAATTCTCGCGTCACAAACCTTGGCCAACATTGATCCAGACCATTGCAACCGCTCCACAGCGTTTTGCTTGTCCAAACGCGCGGCCCTGAAGAACGCGCCGTCCTCGCGATTGAAACGATCGCCAAGCTCCGCGGGCAAAAGCAATTTCACAGCCATGCCACGATGTTGCAAGAACCTGCTTGAAAGCAGCGGAGCCACCAGGCATCGCATGTGATCCACATCGCCCGCGACCACCGTTGGTTCATCAACGCGGTCCACCAAAATGGCGATGCTGCCATAGTCAACTACTCGCAGCACAGCCAGCAATCGATCCATCATGGCGAAGCGCGAATCGTCGCCGCGGTCCGTGGGCATGCTTGCCGAACCAATGTTCACTTCTATGTGATGCAAACTTTCACGAAAGCTCGCGGCCGTGCGATTGACGCATCGGATTCCCTTGTGCATTCCGCGGGCAATGATGCCCACACGGGTTTGGCAGCGAAGCCACGACCAACCCATCACAAACGAACCCGCAGCCAACAACACCGCAACCGCAAGCAGCGGGCGTTTGGGTTCCTGCACCAAACTCATCCCGGCAAAAACTAGAGCGAAAAGAGCTAAAACCATGGACCAAGTCGCGGCCGCCCTGCTGCCACTGGAGCCCCCAAGGCCAAGCGCGGACTTTAATTGGCGCGTGCGTTTGGCGGCGATAGGCGTGTGGTCATACGCCATTTGCAAGAGCAACATTTCACGGCGCACCAGCGATGGCGCCTTGCGCAACAGCTTGCGAAAGTTGGAAACTTGCAACGGCGCGCGATCGGTGCCGCCCAGCAATTGATCCACAAGTTGCGGAACAATTCCGTGCAGCACAATGTCAATGTGATCGCTCAGCGTGATGGACTCCAGCGCCGCAGATTGATTTTTCAATCGCTCATGCCGCGCGATGCGGCCAATCATGGCGTCGAAATTGTCATGACCCAACACCAGCACGCGGTTGTCCGATTGCTCCTTGTTGTAGGCGCGGTATGCCGCCTCCATTTGCAAGCGCAACGCGGTTTTTCCCGCGCCGCGCTCGCCAAACACAACCGCGGGAGATGGATGCGTTGGCTCGCCGAATATTTTTCCAAAGTCTGGATGGCGGCATACATCGCCGGACTGCGTCAACACCGGATCTTGCGCGGCCTCCTCGGCCGCGAACGGGTTGGACTCAAGTCCATGCCGGCCTAGAAATTCTGAAAGATTCATTGGTTGCGTTTTCCTTGTGTCATTGCCCAATCCAAGCGCAATGTAGTTCATTCCCAAGTCCGCGACATGTTGCGCGCATGCAAACTTTCTTCATCAATGCGCCACGCGATGTCCAAGCAGCGGACTTAATGTTGCAACGATCGCGTCAACGGTGGCTTGATCCTTGGCCTCAAGATTCAAACGCAGCAGCGGCTCGGTGTTGCTCATGCGCACATTGCACCACCACTTTCCAGCGTCCAAACTCAGGCCGTCAAGTTCATGCGTCTTGGCGTTTGGATACGCGGCCCGCAACGCGGCAATGGCGCCCAACTTATTTTCATTCTCAAAATTAATCTCGCCACTTTGCGCGTAGCGGCGAAATGGCTTCACCAATTGCGACAGCGTTTTGCCGCCGCCATCCACCAGCGCGTTGATGACGGCGATGAAAGCGCGCGCGCCAGAATCCGTGGCGAACATGTCCTGAAAATAAAAGTGCCCGCTCAGTTCGCCGCCAACTGGCGCTTGAACTTCGGCAAGCTTGGCTTTCATGAACACATGGCCCACGCGGCTTTCAACCGGCGTTCCGCCCGCCTCGCGAATGGCCTCGGCCACGCTGCGACTGGAGCGCAAGTCGTACACAACATGGGCGCCCGGATGCCGCCCAAGAAATTCCTTCAACATCACGGCCAAGAGCAAATCGCAGCCAATCGGCTCGCCCAATTCATCGATCACCATGCAGCGATCCGCGTCGCCGTCGAAGCACACGCCAAAGTCCGCCTTGGTTTCACGAACGCGCGCTCGCACCTCGGCTAAGTTGGCCTCCACCAATGGATTTGGCTCGTGCACAAATTCGCCGCTTGAATTGTCAAAGTGAATCGGGTCAATCTTTAAGCCCGCCACTTGGCCAAAAACTTTCGGCACCATTGTCCCGGCCATGCCGTTGCTGGCGTCAATGGCTACGCGCAATTTCTTGGCGCCACTTTTTGTCTTGTCATTCAGCAAGCG
>SYAD01000018.1 GCA_005789005.1 Planctomycetia bacterium
AATCCCATTTCAATAAGAACCTCGCCCAGTTTTTTGCCCTTGCTGGTTGTCTTTTGCAACTCAAGGGCCTGGTGCACTTGCTCGCGAGTGACCTTGCCCAGCTTGGTCAGCGCCCTGCCCATGCGGCGTCCTTTGAGTTCTTGTTGAACGTATTGTTCGCTTGAAGTATCAATCTTCAAATTGGGTGTTGGAGGCATGCAAATATCCTAACTTAATTTAGTGTCCGATTTCGTTGGAACATTCGACCTTGAATTAAAAGTAGTTCCTTTATATTGATTCGATAATTGCGTCAGCAATACTTCGGACCAATATATGAATGCCCAATCAAGGGTATTTACCTGTCCTACAACTTGTACAAACAAGCTATTTGGAAGACAAATAACTAAAAATTTATCTTTGCTCGCTCAGGTAATTGTTTCAGAAGGACCGTCAAATTCCATGCCAGGAACAGTGCCGCCAGCCTTACGAATTCGATCCTTCAGATCATCTGGATTGCGTGAATTTTCAACCATTTCTTCGGCCGTGATAATGCCCTTGCTAAAGATGGACCAAAGATGCTCGTCAAGAAGCTGCATTCCGAATTTTTTGCCTGTTTGAATGGCGGAATCGATACGGAATGTCTTGCTTTCGCGAATCAGATTGCTGATGGCTGGCGTGACCACCATGAACTCGTAGCCGGCGATACGACCAGGCTTGTCGCTTCTGGCCAACAACACCTGGCTGAGAACCGCCAGCAAACTTGTTGAAAGCTGCACGCGAACTTGCTCTTGCTGATTCACCGGGAAGGCGTCAATAATTCGGTTGATTGTTCCAGCGGCGCCGGTGGTGTGCAACGTTCCAAACACCAAGTGGCCGGTTTCGGCGGCTTTAATGGCGGCCTCGATGGTTTCAAGATCGCGCATTTCACCCACCAGAATCACGTCTGGATTTTGGCGCAAGGCGCGTCGAAGAGCCTCGGCGAAACTTGGAACGTCGGACAAAGAACCCACTTCGCGCTGATTTACAATCGAGCGTTTATGCACGTGGTAATACTCGATCGGATCCTCCACGGTCACGATGTGCTTTTCAAAATTTTGATTTACGTGATCAACCATGGTGGCGATTGTGGTTGTCTTGCCGCTGCCGGTGGGTCCAGTCACAAGAAATAAGCCTCGGGGTCGCTTGATCAATTCTTTGGAAATAGGCGGCAAGCCAATTTGCTCAAAGCTGAGCAAACGATTTGGAATAAGTCGAAGCACCATGGCCACGAATGTCTTCTGCCGAAATACGCTGACGCGAAATCTCGCCGCCTCGCTGAAACTAAATCCAAAATCCGTTCCGCCCTGCTCCTGAAACTCCGCCTGATTTTTTTCTGGCGTGATTGCCTTCATCAACGCCATGGTGTCATCGGGGTCAAGAATCTTGGTTTGCAAATTGCGCAGGCGGCCGTTCAAACGCACCGTGGGTGGACGACCAACGGTGATGTGAAGATCGGACGCGTCTTGTTTCACCATCACATCAAGCAACCGATCAATTTGAACGGTGCTTCCGGTTGTTGGGTTGGAACTACTTGATTCACCACTTGACATGTTGTTTTTCCTTTAAGGTCTTTCGCTGCCGATGCGTCAACTTCCAACCGCGGAAGGATCGAATGTTGAAGTTTGCGCGAACTTTGAAATTTCAATTGGGGTGGTACGGCCACGCAAGATTTTCAACTTGCCGTCGCCAAGCAATGTTCTCATGCCAGTGCGAATTGCCGCGGCGCGAATTTTAGCCACGCCCGCCCGCTCAAAAGCGAGATTGCGGATTTCGGCGTTCATAATCATCATTTCGTAGATGCCGCGTCGACCGCGATAGCCAACGCCACCACACTCTGGACATCCAACGGACATCATGACCTTGTCTTTTTCGGAGTCGGCGATTTCAACGAGTCGCAAAATCTTTGGATCTGGATCTGGATCTTGCTTCTTGCATTTGTCGCACAAGATTCTTGCTAATCGCTGACCCATCACGGCTTGAATACTGCTGGCAACCAAGAACGGCTTCACACCCATGTCCACCAAACGAGTGATGGCGCTTGGCGCATCATTGGTGTGCAGCGTGCTGAAGACCAAGTGGCCTGTGAGCGCGGCCTGAATGGCGATATCAGCAACTTCACGATCTCGGATTTCACCCACCAGAATAATGTTGGGCGCTTGGCGCAACATGGATTTAAGGATGGATGGAAAGGTAAGACCAATTTGATCGCGCACTTGAACCTGGTTGAGTCCCTTGAAGTTGTATTCAACGGGATCCTCGGCGGTGATGATTTTCTTGTCGGGCCGATTGAGCACGTCAAGGGCCGAGTACAGAGTTGTGGTCTTGCCGCTGCCCGTGGGACCGGTGACAAGAAAAATTCCATTGGGTCTGCGAATGACTTTGTTGAACGTGTCCAACATGTCCTGCTCAAGACCAAGATTTAACAAACCAATTCGCACGCTGTCGGGTCGCAAAATACGCAGAACAACGCTTTCGCCGTGGTACGCCGGGCACATGCTGGCGCGGAAATCCACGCTCACGCCATCGATCAACATCTTGATGCGACCGTCTTGAGGAATGCGCCGTTCCGCCATGTTCACGCCAGCCATCAACTTAAAGCGCGCCAGCAATCCCGCTTGATTTTTCTTGGGCAACTTGTCGCGCAGCACGCACTCGCCGTCAATTCGATAGCGCACGCGCACGTATTCAGTCATCGGCTCCACATGAATATCGCTGGCGCGCCCACGCACGGCCTCGATGATGATTCGATTGACCAATCGCACCAACGGCGCGTCGTCGCCAGCGTCGGCGTCAACTGAATTTTTACTTTTGTCCACGCTTGACGCGTTCTTGTCAACGCTCTTGTCAATGGAATCCGTCATCAAGCTTTCTTGCTCAATGGGCGCCGCGTTCTTTAATCCAATATCCAAAAACGCCTGCATTTGGCGCTTGCTGGCAACGGCGGTATCCAACTCAGCGTTCAGGCGAAATCGCAAATTGTCGAACAATTCCAAATCCATTGGATCATGCACCAGGATTTTAAGCCGGCCGTTGCTCTTGGAAAGTGGAAGCACCAAATGCTTGCGCACAAGATCGTTTGGCATTAGTGACAAATCAATTTTGGAATTGTCTTCGGCGCGCTCAAGGTTGAGAAACTCCATTCCAAATTGATGCGCCAAAGCCTTGGCGACATCTTCTTCGCAGCACGCATGAATCTCAATGAAAGCCTCGCCAATTCGCTTGCCTGTGCCCTTTGCCAAATTCAAAGCCTCGGTGACCTGGTCTTGGTTGACCGTCTTCCATTGCAGTAGAACTTCACCAATTTTAAGTCGAATCTTTCGGGCCAAGTGAATCTCCTTCGTGGCAACGCTCTCAATCACAAATGAACAACTATTCAAGACAGTCTAATGAACCAATCGTAGTATGCAGACCGATCACGCAAGTGGCAACCCATGAGCAATACAAATACCAACAATCCGCCTGCGCCTTTGCGTTGGCTTGTGACCCTAGGTCCAACCCATGAGCCAATTGATCAGGTTCGATTTATTGGAAACCGTTCAAGTGGACGCATGGGATTGGAAATTGCCCAAGCCGCCAAAGCAATGGGCGCGCATGTGCGCATTCTTGCTGGACCCTGCTCATTGCCTGAAATCGATTCGTGGACCGATGTGGCGCGGTTCCAAACGGCCTCGGATCTGCGCGGGTTATTGACAGAGGCGTGGAGCAACTTTGACGTGTTAGTTATGGCTGCGGCGGTGGCGGATTGGCGCGTTGTTGGCTCGGCACATGGTGGAAAAATTCGCCGCGACGCCACGCCACCCACGCTGCAACTAGAGCCGGTCGCGGAAATTTTGGGCAATTTAAAAACCCGCGATAATCAGTTTGTGGTGGGATTCGCGTTGGAACCCAAAGACGAAGTGATCGCCAGCGCACGTCGAAAATTGGTGGCCAAGAAAGCCGATTGTATTGTGGCCAATTCACTGCAAACCCTTGACTGCGTAAACTCGGACGCGCAAATTGTGTGGCAAGATGGGCACGTGAATTCCCTTGATGCATTCGGCGGGGTTGCGGCAAAATCCGCCGTGGCCAAATGGATTGTGGCGGCGATTTCACCAGCGATCGCACAAAAGTGCCGCAATCGTTAGTCTTGCTGCTCTTGAATTGAAAGATTGGATTGAATTTGATTTGTGCTTTAGTAGAGGTCTATATTTCAATTCTGATTCTGTGGACTAATAAATTGGATCAACAAATTTTAGGAGCTACGCAATGCGAATGGGAATGATTGGTTTGGGTCGTATGGGTGCGAACATGTCCGTCCGTTTAATGAAGGCTTGACATGAAATTGTGGCCTTTGATGTGTCGGCTGATTCCGTGAAAGCTTTGGCTGCCCAAGGCGCCATCGCCGCGAGCAGCATTGAGGACATGATCGCCAAACTTCCCGCGCCGCGCAGTATTTGGATGATGATTCCAACCGCGTATGTTGATGAAACCATCGCCAAAATTGCGCCGCACCTTTCCAAGGGCGACACTCTGATTGACGGCGGCAACAGTTATTACAAGGACGACATTCGCCGCGCCAAGGAATTGGCGAAGTCAGGTATTGACTACGTGGATGTTGGAACTTCTGGTGGCGTGTGGGGACTTGATCGTGGCTACTGCCAGATGATTGGCGGGCCCGAAGCAAGCGTGAAGCGTCTTGATCCAATCTTTAGCGCGTTGGCTCCAGGCAAGGGAACAATTCCAGTTACTCCCGCGCGCAAAAATATGCCCGGCACCGCGGAGCAAGGCTATTTGCATTGCGGACCAAATGGCGGAGGACACTTTGTGAAGATGGTTCACAACGGAATTGAATATGGAATTATGGCGGCGTATGCCGAGGGATTGAACATAATCAAGAACGCAGATGCGGGCATGCACGTTCGCGAGAAGAATGCGGAGACAACTCCCCTGCGCGAACCAGAGGCATACATGTACAAGTTCAACTTGCCCGATGTGGCTGAAGTTTGGCGCCGTGGCAGCGTGATCAGCAGTTGGTTGCTTGACTTGACCGCCAATTCATTGGCCGCCGATCCGGAGTTGACCAAGTTTGATGGACGCGTGAGCGATTCGGGCGAAGGTCGCTGGACCATTGACGCGGCGATTGACGAGGGCGTGCCCGCGTACGTGTTGACGGCCGCTTTATACGCACGATTCTCAAGCCGTGGCGCGGCGCTGTTTGGCGACAAGTTGTGCTCCGCCATGCGCTATGAGTTTG
>SYAD01000175.1 GCA_005789005.1 Planctomycetia bacterium
CAGTCGCTCAGACAACGCACGCTTTGCAAGAGAGTGAAACGCTTTGCAGAAAGGGTGGCACCAGTCGCTCAGACAACGCACCCCACGCAAGCGGGGCTTGCGCGGGTGCTAAACTCGCTTGTGGTGCCACCCTTTCTGCGACGCGGGAATTGGCAATGTTTGCGAGGTTGCTAAAATTGCTTTTTGTTTATCAATCATCTTTACAAAATATGAGGACACATATGTCACAAATTCATCGCACGCTTTTGGTTGCTTCAATTCTTTTTAGTGCCATGTTTGGCGTGGTGATTACCGTTGGTTGTGATTCGCAACCGCAACCGGTTTGGGTGAAACAAGAGCTGGAGGCGCAAACTGATCCTAAATCGCTTGGTGGTGGCAAGTGGGTTTTAGTCAGCATGAATAGCAGCGGGGCAATTTCGGGCGCAAATCTTAGTCTTGAGTTTGGCGCCAACAGTGCGGTCTCTGGCTTTAGCGGTGTGAATCGATTTTCTGGAACATGCACAACGGCAACTGGGCAATTGAAATTTGGTCCGCTTGTGTCCACTAAAATGGGCGGTTCACTGGAACTTATGAAGGCTGAACAGGCATATTTTGCGGCGCTGGCAAGTGTGCGAGGCTTTTCCCTAGAAGGCGGCTTGTTGCGATTAAAGAATGACAGCGGCACGACTGTTGCGGAATTTTCGCACTAAAGATGAATGGCGCGTGGGGGTAAATGAGTTCGCGAAAAAAGATGTTGCCACAACAAGAGTGTGTTGTCTGATCTTCCATGGCAACACATTTTATGAAGCGCGGATATTCACCTGGTTGTGCAATTTAAAATTAAACACGAACCGTGCGCGTCCAAGTGGTTCCTGTTGCGCCATCTTTAATTTGTACACCTAACGATAGAAGTTCGTCGCGGGCGCGATCGCTTGCGGCAAAATCTTTGTTGCGGCGCGCGGCGGCGCGGACTTCAATCAAAGCGTTCACTTTGGCTTCAAAGTCAGCGTCGCCACTATTGGCGACTTGGGTGTTGCGCTCTAGCACGCCAAGCACGGAATTCATTTTGTGAAGCGCCGCAAGTTCGCGATGCGCGCACGCCGAGTTGTCTTCTACGGCGACTGCTTCGTTTAGCGCGGCAATTGCCCGCGCCATGTTTAAGTCTTCACATAAGGCTTGCGTGAATCGCGGCAGAGCAATTTCGAGCGGGCCAGTGGGCGCGTTGTGATTTGCGTTTGTGTTTGTAGAAATTCCGCTCGCATTATTTTCGGGCGCCGTGATTGATTGCGACGCGACTAGTGGTGGATTTGATTTGGAATTTGGTGTTCCACTCGCAGCCGCAATTTTCACCTGCAATACATCGGCGGTGCGACTCCATCTATCAATCATGCGCTGACAATCCGCCAAACCTTGCATGGTGAAGTTGGCGTTGGTGCGGTAATGCGTGCGCGTAATTTCCAAGCGCAACGCGGCAGGCGTAACGCCCTTGGCAAACAAATCGCGCGCGGTGAAAAAATTGCCTTTGCTCTTGGACATTTTCTCGCCCTCAACAATCAAGTGGCGCGTGTGAAACCACACCCGTGCAAAACTTGGCTTGTTATGCGCGCACCGACTCTGAGCAATTTCGCATTCGTGGTGCGGAAAAATATTGTCCTCGCCGCCAGAGTGAATATCAATTTCCGCGCCAAGCAAACCAGCGGCCATTGCGGAGCATTCTAAATGCCAGCCGGGATATCCCGCGCCGTAAGGCGAATCCCATTTCAAGACATGGTGCCGGTCGGGCTTCCACAACATGAAGTCGCCTGGATTTTTCTTGGCGGCTTGATGCTGCGCGCTGATGCGACCACCTTCACCCTCGCGCAAATTCTCAAGCGTGTTGCCAGAAAGTTTTCCGTAGTCGGCGAAACTTTTCACATTGAAATACACCGCGCCGTCACTCGCTACATACGCGTGGCCGCGATCAATGAGTTGCTTGATCATGTCCAGCATTTGCTTAATCCACTTGGTTGGACGCGGCATAAGCGATGGATCACCTTGCGCCTCAATGGCAACTTTCAGACCTAACAGGCGCGCGTCTTCTAGAAATCGGTTGGCGTAAAAATCCGCGATAGCCATTGGATCGTTGGCATCAATTGCGACGTCGGCGTGAATTTTTCCAGATTTTTTGGCTTCCAAAAGACGGCGCCCCGCCACGGCCATTTTGTCCTCGCCGGCGCCGTCGGCGTTGGTGTCGTCGGTCATGTGGCCAACATCGGTAATGTTCATCACGTGGCGCACGGGCGTGCCAGTGAGTTCTATCGTGCGGCGCAAAATGTCAGCGTTTAGAAATGAGCGAAAGTTACCAATGTGCGCGTCGTCGTACACGGTTGGCCCACATGTATAAAAAGTGGCGGGACCCGCCGCGCCCGCGATGGGCTTGAGTTCAGCAAGCTCACCAGTAAGCGTGTTGTGAATATGTACTGCGGGCATGTTGTGATTATAAGTGCAAGAGCGAGTGAGGGTGTTTCAACCACTGTGAATTAATGTTGTGATGTGCGTGACAAAGTGCGGGTCACGAGTGTGGGATTTTGGGAATTCAATTTACATCCACAATGCTTTTACAAGGCTGTACACAATAGCCCAAGAAAAAATCCAAATTATGCCGCAGCGATGCGCGTGGTAGGCGTTGAAATTTGAATTCCTTCCGAGCGTAACTTTTCAAGCAGCGCACTGTAAATCTCAGGGCCAGCGGCGCCGGCATCAACAATTTGCACCCAAGGCTTAATCGCAATCTCTATGGCCACGTCTTTCAAGTTGGCAATTCCAACAACAGGCGCTGGATCTTTTAACACGTGCGGATTACTTGCAAGAAGATTGTGAACAACTTCAGTGGCTCGAGCAATATTGGTTCCGTATACCAAGGACACGCTGAGTGAAAGTTGCCGCAGCGTTCCGTAATTGTGCATAATTTCGCCGACAATTTTTCGGTTTGGAACAATCACAATCGAGTGATCGGCGTGGCTCAGTTTTGTGGAGAACAGAGTGATCGCCTCCACGCGCCCCTCCACTCCCTGCATGGAAACATATTCGCCAACGCGAAACGGACGCGTGAAAATAATCGTTAGCCCCGCGACCAAGTTTCCAAGAACCCCCTGCATAGCCAACGCTATGCCCGCGCCCGCAACACCAAGGCCGGCAATCAGTGGCAGTAGTTGCACGCCAAGGTTTTGCAATGCCATCAGGACAAAGATCAGCAGAACAGCAACACGAACAATGCGCGCCAACAACGTCTGCAGCGTGGTGTCAAATTTCAATGGCCGCGCCGCGCGCAAAAAAGCTTTGCCGATCCAGCGCGCCACAAGAAACCCAACAATCATGATCACGGTAGCGGAGATCACCCTTGGACCAAACTCCATGAGAAGGTCAATGCCGTTGTTCTTAATGCGCTGCAGTGTTTCGATTTGTTCGTTCATGGTTTGGTGTGGGTTGAAGTTGAAGTCGGGGTGTAAAATTACGTTTATGCGGAGCGAGCCATTGTGTAACAGATTCACAAAGAATTGCGAATGTTATAGAAGCAACGAACTTCAACAAGGGATGGAAATTATGCCGATACGATATGAACGTGCCTATCAACTCAGCGAAATTGCCCATCACCGTGGTCATTCCAGTTAAAAATGAGGAGCGAAACCTGCCCAGGTGTTTGCAGCAACTCGGGCGCTTTGCCAAGATTGTCATCATTGATTCAGGAAGCACGGATCAAACACAAGCCATTGCTGAAAAGTTTGATTGCGAGTTTGTTCCGTTCAAATGGAATGGTCACTATCCAAAAAAACGCAATTGGTATTTGCTGAATCACCAAGTGGAAACGCCGTGGGTTTTTTTCGTGGATGCGGATGAATATGTAACCGAAGCGTTTGTAAATGAACTTGAGCGCGCTATTGAGAACACGCAACATGCGGGTTTCTGGGTGAACTATTCAAATTATTTTCTGGGTCAAGAACTAAAACATGGCGTGCCGCAGTTGAAGTTGCCGCTGTTCAAATTTGGCGCGGGTCTGTACGAGCGTATTGACGAGGATGCATGGAGTTCGCTTGATATGGAAGTACATGAACATCCCGTGCTGCAAGGAAGCGTTGGCGAGTTGAAAGCCAAGATTGATCATAATGATTTCAAGGGCCTGCACTCGTACATTGCCAAACACAACGAGTATTCGTCATGGGAAGCGCGGCGATATATGAAACTGCGCAACGCTGGTGTAGATTCGGCAATCGATGGAGAACATTTCACCGCTATCCAGCGACGCAAGTACAACAACTTAACGCGCTGGTGGCTAGCGCCCGCGTACTTTCTTTACACCTTCGTTTACAAACTGGGCTTCTTGGATGGCCGCACGGGCTACGCTTTTGCGCGCATGAAGGCGATCTATTTCTGGCAGATCAGGCTTAAGATTGCGGAACTCATTTCAGCAAATTCTTAATTCGGATTCCCTGCGTGACAGCAACCTGTACCACCACGCGGATTAAAAAATAAATCACAAAAATTACTCGCTTAGGTTCGATCAGAGAGGTCGAACAATTGCGTGTAGAACGTCTTGCCAAGCCTTGCACGCATGATGTGATTCATATTTGGTTTCGTAGGCAACCTGACCACGTCGACCCATTTGGTCGGCTTCGTTTCTGTGTGTGGCAAGATATTCAATCTCACTTGCCAATGAAGCCCCGTCGCCTGGTGCGCTTTGATAACCGCATTGGTTTTCATTTAATATGGTCACGCATTCACTTTTTTCCGGCCCAACCCACAATACGGGTTTTCCGGACGCCAGAACACTAAAGAACTTACTGGGCAAAATTAAACCTTCCCAGCCTGGCAGCAATGTGACCAAGTGCGTATCACCAACATCCAAAACATCCGCAAGCTGCTCGCGGGTTTGATAGCCACTTACAAAAATATTCTTAGCCCCGCAATCCGCAATGCGCCGCTCTAAATTTGGTTTGGCTTTGCCGTCGCCAATAAAAAGCCAACGAATAGAGTCGTTATCTTTCAATCGTTCAACCGCGCCAGCAATGGCGTCCATGTCGTGTCCAAGACCAAAATTTCCGACATATAGAACGGTGAAGCGATCGCCAATATTCCATTCCTTGCGCAGCGGATTTTCTTCCCTATTTCGCTTCTCAAATTTCTCGGCACCACTCCAAACAGAAATAGCGCTGACACGATTTGGGGCAGCGCCCTTCTCAATCACTTTTTGTTTCATAAAATCGCCAAGCGCAACCACTCGATCGCTTTGACGCAAACAAATTCGATCTATCCAACGGAAAATATTCCAAAGCAGGCCTCGTGATTTCATCACGCCTGCGGCGCCAGCGACCTCGGGATATAAATCCATAGTCCAATAGACCAAATGAGTGCCCTTGATCCATTTCAACAGCACGCCTACTAACGCAATAAATGGTGGCGTTGTAAAGCAAATCACCACATCATGGCGCGGCAAAATCATGCAACGCCACAGAGCCGCTATGTAGAACAATGTGAAGTCAAACACACGTGGCGTGATGCCGCGCTTGCCGAAGAGTTGCAACCCTACGCGATAAATTTTAATTCCCTTGTGTGTTTCACGTTTGAGCAGAGTGGCTCCACGTTCGCCATAAATAGCTCGGCTTGCCACCACAGTTACATCGTCGCCATTTTCTCGCAAATAGCGCGCTAAATCGTCGGCGTGCTGCGCCGTGGCGACCACGTCTGGCCAGAAAGCTTGATTTAACATCAGCACCCGAATTCTCCGCAGTGCTTTAAGCATGCTCAACGCCAACATGTTCCGATCATATTTTTTAGCGGCAAGCAGTCCATTGTCACGGAATGTGTTGTAAAGCTGCGTGTCCTGTTGCAATCTGCGCATGGATGCCAGCAACGCGGTCGCATCTTCTGGAACAAATGGAATTCCAACTCCTTCGCTCTCCACAATTTCAGCGGATTCGCCTGCCACTCCATGCAATACCGGAATACCCATTCCCATGCACTCGAACAGTTTGGACGGGATCACTGTCTCAAACAATGGCGTGCGTCGAAGATGAATGATGGCGACATCAAGCAACGCCCAGTAGCGCGGCACTTGATCCTTGGCCACGGAATCAACGAAGTGGACATTCTTTAATGCCAATTCCGAAGTACGATTTTTCAGCTCCGCTTTCCTTGCGCCGTCGCCCAGAAACACAAACGCAAGAGAATCATCGCCTTGGTCTTGCGCAATCTTCGCGGCATCAAGCAAGGTTTCAAGCGCATGCGCAAGTCCATGGGTTCCGATATATCCGCCAACAAATTTGCCCTCTAATCCAAGTTGCTTCACCAATTGCTCGTCGCGTTTTTGCGGCATAAACCGCGAACTGTCAACGCCGTTGGTGACAACTTTAATTTTGTCGCCATTGATGCCGCGCTTGATCAGGTTTCTTTTAAACGCGTGTGTTACAGAAATAATTCTGTCGGCGCGGCGATACAAAAAGAGTTCCAACTTTTCCAACATATCCAACGCAAAAGAATCTTTCATGGCTCCCACCACGCGAATTGATTCTGGCCACAAGTCGCGCAACTCAAAGACAAACGGGCGCCGTTTGTACACGCTCACAATCCAAGCACCGCACGCCGTAAAAAACTGTGGCGAAGTGCCAATGACAACATCAACCTTGCTTACGAATACTGCCGCCACTACCGCGCTCAACATGAAACTGATGTAATCCAAAATACGTCTTAAAAATCCCTCATTGGCGGTGATATATGTCCACACTCGAATCACGCGAATGCCGTCTATGGTTTCCGTTTGCCAAAGTTTATTTTTATAGCCCTCAAAAACTTTTCCCGTGGGAAAGTTTGGCGCACCAGTGATCACCGTTACTTGTTCGCCTTGCCTCACCCATTCGCGGCAGTGTTCAAATGTGCGCGACGCCGGAGCGTTGACTTCGGGCGGAAAATTATCGGTGAGAAAAAGAATGTGCATTTCAAGACCACTGTAATTCAAACACGGATTCTGATCCGTTGAGTGTGAGCACGAAACATGTGTTGCTCACATTTTTTCCAAACTCTGGGTGCCAAACCGAATCCACAATGGTCACGATTGCCCCCTTGGTGGAATAGCGTAACTGTTGTCCATTTGCCAGCGTAAGCATATTATTTTCAAGCACTTTTACTGATGGGTGCAAATACAAACGCGCTATCGCTCCGCTCAATTCCCCCTTGATTTGGTCAGTGACCGTCAATGATCCGCGAGATAGCTTCCAAATCCTTTGATGAGTGGGCCGCCCAACAAGTCGTTGATATCCGTTATGCGAAGCGGTAATTGCGAGCGCGGTTTCTGCTTTAACACATTCAATACCGAATGGCTGCGCTCGCCGCGCAACGCGAAAGCCCCCCCACACCTCACTTGAATTCGCGTGATTGATCTCAATGGTGTTGTGCGCCGCAGTTGAACGCTCAAGCGATCTCTGTACGCCGGCTTTATACGTGGAAGTTCCGCTGTTCACAAAAATTCGTTGTACACCCAAAGAAAATTCAAATGACAGAGTGTCGGCGTGAGCATGGCCTGGTTGATAATCCGGACCAATGCGCCCAACATCCGCAAGCAGTACCGCCGAGCCTTTCTGTGCGCGTATATAGCCCGATTGTTGTAGATGATGAATTTCTTTGCTTGAATCAAATTGTTGCACACGCACTCCCAAACGATTTGCATATTGGGTTAGATTAATCAAACGAGGCGCGATACCAAATGCAGCGTCATTAAAAAATGACACATCGCCATCAGGGTGGCTCATGATTTCAAGCCAGGTCAACATTCGCTGTGCGGCGGTGCGTAGTGCGTCTGTCTGTTGCAAAATACGCGCGCTTGGCCAGTTTTGACACGCGTTGATCAAATCCAAAATGTCCTCCAAAATAATGGCGTGATACATGGGGCTTAATTCAAAATGCCCCCCATCCGCCAAAACCTGTTCAGGAATTTCGCGCGCCAGAATACGAAGACCTTGATTCAGCCATGAATCGGCTTCTAAACCCTGAAAAAACATTCCAGCGAATACAAGCGCCTTGGCATTTACAAACAGGTGATTTGCGAGCAAATGGTGCTCGACACGTTTGGAAAGCCAGCGCGATTGAATCGCCAAGCTTTGAAGCGCGACGTTGGTGAATTGATTTCCACCCAACGACCACTTGATCCAATTCACAATGCGCAGCGATGTTGGGTAAGGCTCCCAGCCATTGCCGATGGCTGGCGGATTTTCTACGATCCATTTCTCGATCAATTGTTTGTGCCACACAATGCGATCGTTGGCACCCGCCGCACACAAGTCGTCAAAATAATGCAGGTTGTAAAGCCATAGTTTGTCACAACGGGCATCGTTCCAGGCGTCAGCGCCACTGAGCGTTTGATCTTGATTGAGAAACCGAAATGTCATTGCGCCAAACTGTGTCTGGTGTTTGGCAACTGGTTCAACCCATGCTTTGCTAGTGGATCTTACTGATGGCGCCGCGCGCGAATCAATTTTTGGCGTGTGCATACGAAACCAAAGCCGACCGTAAAACTGAACTGGTTTCAAGTGCCGCAGCGTGTGCCAATATTGAAGAAAGCGTTGCACGATGCAAAAGGTAACAGACAAGCACAAACCGTTGTGAGTAAACCCGTGGACTCATTTTGCCAAAAGTTGCTCCAAATGCTTCACAATTCTTGGCCCCGTCTTGCCATCCCACATCTCTGGAATCGCGCCGCGCTTCCATTTACCCGCAAACAATTTCTCAAAGGCGGGAGCAAGCGCTGAAGGATTCGTTCCAAGGAGTTCGTTGGTGCCAACAGTCACGGTTTCTGGCCGTTCGGTGGAGTCGCGCAACGTCATGCAAGGCACGCCCATTACTGTGGTTTCCTCGGTAATTCCGCCTGAATCCGTGATGACAGCTTTGGCATGTTTCACCAAATAATTAAACTCAAGATACGGTTGCGGATCCACAAAATACAGATTGGCTGGAAGGCCCTCGATGGCCTTGAGTGTTTTTGCAGTGCGTGGATGCACCGGGAAAATCACTGGCGATCCCTTTGCGCCGGTTCCCACCGCGGTCAACATTTGGGCCAACTTGTTTTCGCCGTCAACATTATTGGGTCGGTGAAGAGTCAGCACAAAATATTGGCCGGCTGAAAGATTCATGTCTTTCCAGAATGCTGGCGGCTGCAATCGATCCATGTTGGCAAGCAAAGTATCGATCATGGTGTTGCCCACAAAGAAAATTCTTTCGCTTGGCACACCAGACTTTTTCAAATTGTTGTTGGCCACATCGCTGGTGGTGAAAAAATAATTTGTGATTGAGTCCGTCACCATGCGATTGATTTCTTCGGGCATGGTCCAGTCACCCGAACGAATACCGCCCTCCACGTGCGCCACGGGAACGCACAACTTTTGCGCGGCAATGGCGCAAGCCATGGTGGAAGTCACATCGCCAACAACCAGACATAAATCACTGCGGGCATCCAGAAGCAACTTCTCATAGCGCGTCATAATCACGGCGGTTTGTTCAGCCTGCGTTCCTGAACCAACCTCCAAATTCACATCTGGCGCTGGAATTCCAAGTTGCGTAAAAAAGTCGCCCGACATTTTCGCGTCGTAATGTTGGCCGGTGTGAACAAGTCGATACTTGAGTCGCCCACCTTTTTCTTGGCTTGCCTTGACCGCGCGAATAATCGGCGCAATCTTCATAAAATTTGGACGTGCGCCGGCGATGATGTCTACCAAAATGTGTTGTTGTGTCATTGACAATCCTTGGCAATCTCAATGCTCACGCGAGCAATTTCTATAATTTCTTCAAGCGGAATCGGGGCAGGGCCGCTCTTCATCACCGCATCAACAAACGCCACCGCGCACGCGGCTTGACCCTTGTCTTGTTTCCATAAATTCAATTTCTTAAAACCTTTCCAGCCGAACCCCTTCAGTTTGCGAAAGTTGTCCAATTGCAAAACGGCGCCGTTTAAAAATACTTCAAGACGCTCCTTAGGAAACGCCTTGCTGCCGTTGGCGAAGTAATGGACGGTTCCCAAAGAGCCGTCGATAAATTTAAGATTGATCGTGACCGTGTCGCCAGTAGCGCTCTTCATGGCGACGGATGTGTGCGATTCAATGGGTGAGCCCGCAAGAAAGCGAAGCAGGTCAATGAAGTGACAGCCTTCGCCAATGATTCGACCGCCGCCTTGTTCGGCATCTTGTGTCCAATGATCTGCGGGAATGGCGCCCGCATTCACGGTCATCACGAATGACTTGGGACCAGTCGCTGCTTTCAAAAGCTGCTTCACTTTTTGCACCTGCGGCGAGAAGCGCCGGTTGAATCCGACCATGACAAGAGCTTTGCCAGAAGCGGCGGCAGTGTGAATGTTCGCCAGCTCATCCAGCGTTAAACACAGGGGTTTTTCAACAAAAACATGCTTGCCGCCGGCGAGCGCTTTCAGTGTGAAGCCCGCGTGACTGTCATGACGCGTGGTGATCACAACAGCGTTGGTGCCCGCGTCCGTGAAAAGTTTATCGGTGTCGGTGGTGGTTTCTTCAAATCCGTATTTACGACCCGCGTGAACGCCGCTTACTCCCGCGCTTGAAGCCACA
>SYAD01000176.1 GCA_005789005.1 Planctomycetia bacterium
ACACGCCAAGCGGTTGATTCATGGTTTCGCAATCAACGCCGCGCGCAATCTCAAGCGTGTCGCCCATCAGCAGCGACGGAATGCCGCACGCATATTCAATGTTCTCAAGGCCACGAAAAATACTTCCGCGCGCCTCCACCAAAGTTTTTCCATGCTCGCGCGAAACACATTTGCACAAGCGGTCAAAGTTTGCCTCGACCAGTTGGCGATACTTAAAGAACACGCGCGCGCGCTCCATGGGCGGCGTGTCGCGCCACGCTGGAAACGCGGCGTGCGCGCTTTCAACGGCGGCGTTCACTTCGGCGGCGCCACCAGCGGGGCATTCGGCAATCACTTCGCCAGTTGATGGATTGAACACTGGCGTAGACGCGATATTTGGTTGGATCCACTTGCCGTCCAAGAACATTGGACACGGAGTAAGAGCGGTCATTGTTGCGGACATCGGATTTCCTTGAAAAGATGCGAGAAGGCAGTCTATCTGCATTGCGCTTTTAGTTAAAGAGGTTGACGAGGGGGGCAGATGGCTTGCGATGCGGAGTGATCATGGGTGCTACCGGTCTGCTGCGTATATGCAAAGGCTTCGGCGCAGCATCGCGTGTTGTCTGGGCGACTGGAGCAAATTAATGCGGCGCGGAAAGTTGAGTGCTCAATGGCATCGTGCATTCGCCATTGTCTCCTTATAAATCTGCAAGAAAAACTGCGGTAAAAGTGAAATGGCTCCCGCGCTGTTTCTAAAGTGGCTTAGCTCGCACGCGTACAAGCCAATCATTGAACGCGTCAGCAAGCAATTCATAAACAATTCAGCAGGGAGGCAAGCATGGCAAAGGTAGGGAAGAAGAAGCGCAAGCCAGCAGTGGCAACGGCCGCGCTGAAGCATGTATGGGCGAAAGAGAATGTGAAAGCCAAGGCGAAAGAGAAGGAGAATGACTTTGGAAAGGGCAAAGCGTTTGACAAGGTCCAAGGCATCGTCCCAGACAGCACTCCAGCCAGCGGCAGCTTTGATGTTGTGTTGGGACTGATTCAGGCGGCGCGTGCGCGCGCCGTGACGGCGGTCAACACAACGCTGATTGAGTTGTATTGGAGCATTGGTCAATACATAAGTCGCAAGGCTGCAAAGGATGGGTGGGGCACGGGCACTGTGGGGGAATTGTCGCGCACGATCCAGTGCAAGTATCCGGGAATGACGGGGTATTCAGTGCAGAACTTGTGGAGAATGCGGCAGTTTTACGAGGCGTATCAAGGGCAGGCAAAACTCTCAACAGTGTTGAGAGTTTTGTCTTGGAGCCACAACATGGCCATTTTAAGCCGATGCAAGCGCAAAGAAGAGCGCGAATTTTATCTTCGACTTGCGCATCGTGAACACTGGACATTCCGTGAACTGCAGCGCCAACTTGCGGGCGCACTGTTCGAGCGCACCGTGCTTGCGCCGCCGAAAATGTCCGCGGCGTTGGCTGGCGCGCATCCAGAGGCGGCGGCCATGTTCAAGGACAGTTACTTGGTGGAGTTTCTTGAATTGCCGCGCGACCATTCGGAGCCGGACTTGCAACGCGGACTGCTTGAGAAACTAAAACGCTTTCTGATAGAGCTTGGCCGCGACTTTAGTTTTGTTGGCAGTCAATATCCTCTGCAAGTTGGCGGGCGTGACTTTGCGCTTGACTTGTTGTTCTTCAATCGCGCGCTGAATTGCCTGGTGGCCATTGAATTAAAGATTGGCGAGTTTGAGCCCGAGCATTTGGGCAAGATGGAATTTTATTTGGAGGCGCTTGATCAATGCGTGAAGAAGCCGCATGAGAATCCGTCGATTGGCGTGTTGTTATGTGCTACCAAGGATCGCAAGGTGGTCGAGTTTTCCTTGCGGCGCGCAATGTCGCCGGCGTTGGTGGCGCAATATCAAACCAGTTTGCCAGACAAGCAATTGCTTCAAGACAAACTGAATGAGTTCTTTGAGTTGGAGGAGCAACAATCTGAAATGGATCGCGCAGCATCGCGCGCTGTCTGAGCGCCTGGGCTCCTCATGTTCAATTATTGAATCGCCGCGCACCTCACGGATGCGGCGGAATTGGCTTCATTTCGCCGCGCGCCACTTTGTCTTGAAGTTCGCTCCAAGACATTTTTGGTTTGTCATTTTTGATTTCAACCATGGTGATGCAATTATCAACTGGGCATACCAGCGAGCACAAATTGCAACCCACGCAATCGTCCTCGCGAATGCTTGGCAGCACTTTGTAAGGCACGCGGCCTGGACCCAGATCAACGTTAATACTTTCCGGCGCAACCAAATCAATGCATTGATGCGCGCCATCTTCGCACGCGATGTAGCACAGATTGCAGCCAATGCATTTGTCGTAATCAATGCGCGCCACGCGTTGAAAGTTCAAGTCAAGGTTCTTCCACTCGTTTACATTGCGCACGCTCTTGCCAACAAGTTCCGACAGGCTCTTCATGCCTTTGCTGTCAAGGTAGGTGCTTAGGCCTTCGTTCATGTCTTGCACAATTCGAAATCCGTAATGCATGATGGCCGTGCACACTTGCACATTGGTGGCGCCAAGAGCCATGAACTCTGCCGCGTCGCGCCAATTGGCAATGCCGCCAATTCCAGAAATGGGCAGGCCAACTTGTGCGTCCGCGGCGCAACATTGCACCATGTTCAGCGCGATTGGTTTCACGGCGGGACCGCAGTAGCCACCGTGTGAAGAAAGACCAGCCACCGTTGGCTCTGGCACAAACGTGTCCAAGTTCACATTGGTGATGGAATTAATTGTGTTGATGAGCGAAATGGCGTTGGCGCCGGCGCGTTTGGCGGCACGCGCGGCCGCTGTGATATCAGTGATATTTGGCGTTAATTTCACTATAACTGGAATGGTGGCGGTTTCCATAACCCAACTCGTAATGCGCTCGGCAACTTCCGGTTGCTGACCCACGGCGCTACCCATTCCGCGCTCGCACATTCCGTGCGGGCAACCATAATTCAGTTCAATGCCGTCGGCGCCGCAGTCGGCGGCGCGTTTCACAAACTCGCGCCACTCTTCGCGCGTCTCAACCATCAGCGAGGCGATCACCGCATGATTGGGCCAGCGCTTTTTTACTTCAGCGATTTCAGCGAAGTTTGTTTCGGGCGAGCGGTCGCTGATCAACTCGATGTTGTTGAAGCCAATCATGCGCTGGTTGCCAAAGTTCAGCGCCGAGTAGCGCGATGCCACATTCACAATCGGTGTGCCGATGGTTTTCCATACCAAGCCGCCCCATCCAGCTTCAAACGCGCGGTGCGTTTGGTACGCCGTGTTAGACGGCGGACCAGACGCCACCCAAAATGGATTGGGTGATTTTATGCCAGCGAGATTGCTTGAGAGATCAGCCATGATTATTTTGTCGACTTGCCTTTGGAGAAGAGTTTCTTTGCAAGCGCCGCTTCTAGTTCGTGAGCGCGAATTGGGTGCAGCAGGCCGGAACCACTTGCACCAGGCTTGTGGCCAAGGCGTGAATGTTGCGTGGGGAATTCTGGCTGTTTCTTGCTTAAATATTGGTGTATTCCGTGCGCCGCTTTCTTGCCCTCGCCCACGGCGTTCACCACTTCACGCCCGGCGTTGGAGCAATCGCCACCGGTGAACACATGTGCCACGCTCGTGGCGCCAGTGACGGCGTCGGTGACAATTCCTCCGCGCTCATTCATGGTCAACGCTGGAAATAATTTCTTCAGCATTGGCACTTGCTTCTCTTGACCAACGGCTTTCAAGATCATGTCGCATGGTTCAATCCATTCTGATCCCGCCACGGCTTCAAGTTTGTCCGCGGCGTTCACATGTGTCTTTACAAGTTTGATGCCGCTGACATGTCCGCCATGCGCCACAACTTCCAGCGGCATGCAGTTGAACAAAAACTTTGCGCCATCATGTTTGGCGTGGGCGTATTCAAAGTCGTACGCGCTCATGTCGTCGGCGCCGCGGCGATACACCACGCTGACATGTTGCGCGCCCAAACGAATCGATTGCGTCACCGCGTCAATAGCGGTGTTGCCGCAACCAATCACAATCACGCGCTGGCCGATGGAAATTTTTTCAAGCGGCTCGCTGTGAAGGCGCTTTATGAAAGTCAGCGCGTCGATCACTTCTGGTAAATCTTCGCCAGGAATGCCAAGGCGATTGCCGGCGCCCAAACCAATCGCCACAAAAATCGCCTTGAAATCGCGCTCTAAATCAGCAATTTGTAAATCTTTGCCAATCGTCACGCCGCATTGAATCTTCACGCCCAAACTTTTTACCAGCTCAATTTCTTCAAGGCTGAAAGCGGGCGTCATTTTGTACAGCGCAATGCCGTAGGTGTTTAAACCGCCAGGCAATTTTTCTTTTTCAAAGATGGTCACGCTGTAGCCAAGTTGCGCCAACTCCGCGGCACAGCCAAGACCCGCGGGCCCGGCGCCAATCACGGCAACGGCAATTCCGTTTTGATGAGTGGGCGGCTTCAACACGGAAATTTTTCGCTCGCTCACAAAGTCCGTGGCAAAGCGTTGCAAGCGACCAATTTCAATCGGCTTCTCATCGCGGTCATGCAACACGCACGCGCCTTCGCACAGCACCTTGGTGGGGCACACGCGCGCGCACGATGCGCCAAGAATGTTGGCAGTAAGAATAGTTCGCGCCGCGCCAACTTCATTGTGCGACGCGATCTTCTTTATAAATCCTGGCACATCAATGCCGGTTGGACACGCGGCAATGCATGGCGCGTCAAAGCAGTACAGGCAGCGGTCCGCTTCAACGATCGCCTCTTGCGCACGCAATGGCAAGTGTAGATCTGCCATGTTGTGGGCAATCGTGTCGGCAGGAAGCAGGGGCTTGAAAGTCATGTTGAGCGTGACCGAGAGTATCGGCAATTTGCCTCTCATTGCAAGTAATTTGTTCACGCGTGGGGCACGGACACGCGCAACATTTTCGCTTGCAATGGCAAGTGTAGGCGTGAACACACTCGACGAATTGGATGGTAGTTGTCACACTTGCACGCATGTCAAATGCGCTTCAACCCAAACGCACCGTGGATGAACTGAAAGACTTGCGCGCGCTCACCAGCGACGCGGACGGCGCTCAGCGCGTGGCCTTCACGCCCATGTGGAGCACCACGCGTTCTTGGTTCACCAAAAAACTAGCGCAGTTACCCATAGAAACTCACGCCGACGCCGCGGGCAATTTGTGGAGCACATTGCGCGGCGAATCTTCCAAGGAACTTCTCATTGGCGGCCACATGGATTCAGTTCCTAACGGCGGTTGGCTTGACGGCTGTCTCAATGTGCTCGCGGGTTTGGAAATTCTTCGGCGCATCAACACGCAGTTCAACGGCAAGCCGCCAATCACTATTCGCCTTGTTGATTGGGCCGACGAAGAGGGCGCGCGCTTTGGAAAAAGTTTGTTTGGTTCTTCCGCGTGCGCTGGTTCGCTTGACATGAATGAGGCGCGCGTGCTCACAGACAAAGATGGAATCACACTTTCTGCGGCGCTGAAAAATGTCGGCATTGATTTTGAGCGCGTGAAAGACAGCCACGTCGAACTTAAAAATGCCGCCGCATACATGGAGCTTCACATTGAGCAAGGACCCGTTTTGCTCGACAAAAACCTCGCTCTTGGCACGGTGCTTGGAACGTACGGCGTTGAGCGCCACGCCATTACTTTTCACGGCCAGGCCGCCCACTCTGGCAGCACTCCCATGAATCGCCGGCGCGACGCGTTTCTTGCCGCCGCGCGCATGGGTCAGGAAATTTACGCCATCACAGATAAGTTTGGAGGCGTATGCACCATTGGTTCTTGCACCACCAAGCCAAACATTGTCACCAGCGTGGTGGAGGATTGCCGCATCACTCTTGATCAGCGCCACCTTGATCCCGCGGCGCTTGCCAACATGTTGCACGCCGCGCGCGAGGCCAGTGAAAAGTTCGCGCGCGAAGGAAATGTTTCCGTGCATTGGGATCGCTTGTGGGAGATCGAGCCCATTCCGTTTCATCCGCAACTACTGGATTTATGCGACGCGGCGATTACAGAAACCACGGGTACGCAATTTCGTTTGCCGTCAGGTCCACTGCACGACGCTGCGCCCATGGCGCAAATTGGTATTCCAACCATCATGATGTTTGTGCAAAGTCTTCACGGCATCAGCCACAACAAAATCGAAGACACTCTTGAAGAACACATCCAAGCTTCCGTGGTGGCCTTTGACGCACTCGCGGATAAAATCATCAAATGGATCGTCGCGGCCAAGTAATTCATGGATTTGCGCCCAAAATTGGGTTCAAAATAAAAATTTTACAAGAAGCCATCGTAATTCAAGCGGATTTCCTGTAGCATTGGCGATCCAACGAGGGGCGAATTTCATCGCTCTCAACAAAAACATCTCGTGGACAAGCCAATTCGGCTTGAAATTCGAAAGGCACCTTTGTCTCTATTTTCAACACTCGGTTTAGACGATTCGACACTTCGCATGCTTGCTGAGGAGGGTTACACCACGCCCACCGAAATTCAGGCTCAAGCAATTCCACCGGCCCTTGCGGGCAAGGATGTTCTGGGTATTGCCCAGACTGGCACTGGCAAAACGGCGGCGTTCGCGCTTCCAATTATTCAGAAACTTCAAAACGAAAAGCTCTCCAAGAAAATGTTCGAGCCACGCGCGCTCATTCTTTCTCCAACGCGCGAGCTCGCTGCGCAAATCGCCGAAAGTTTTGCCACTTATGGTCGCGGCACTGGCCTGCGTCACACGGTTATCTTTGGTGGAGTCAGCCAGTATCACCAAGAGCGCGCGCTTGAACGCGGCGTTGACATTCTTGTGGCCACGCCTGGCCGCTTGATTGACTTGATCGATCAAGGAATTATTTCGCTGGCGCAAATTCATACATTTGTTCTTGATGAGGCCGTCCGCATGCTCGACATGGGTTTCATTGATCCAATTCGCGACATCGCCAAAATGCTCTCTCCCAAGCGGCAAACACTGCTGTTTTCAGCCACCATGCCGCCAGCCATCGCTGGTCTCGCAGGTTCATTGCTCAGCAATCCAGTGCGCGTTGCGGTGCACACCGTGGCCAGCGCCGCGCCAAAGATTGAGCAACTTCTGTATCAAGTTTCGCGCGACCGCAAGTTCGCGCTGCTTGGCCACATTCTGAAGGACCCCGAGGTTAAGCGCGTGTTGGTGTTCATGAAGACCAAGCACAATTCCGACAAGGTCACCAAGCGCCTGCGCTCATGTGGCGAAAAAGCCGACACCATTCACGGCAACAAGGCGCAGAGTCAACGCACCAAAGCGCTTGATGGTTTCCGTTCTGGTCGCACGCGTGTTCTTGTGGCAACCGATGTCGCCGCGCGCGGTCTTGACGTGGACGCCATCACGCATGTGATCAATTACGATTTACCAATTGACGCAGAGGCTTACGTGCATCGCATTGGCCGCACTGGCCGCGCGGGCGCCACTGGAATTGCGATCGCGTTCTGCGACGATTCCGAGCGCAATCTTTTGCGCAATGTTGAGCGTCTTATTCGCAAGCCCATTCCCCGTGGCAAAATGCCCGCGGAATTGCCTGAAATGAAGCCAGTTGCTGGCGCCGCGGTGGAGGATTCAGACGACGGCGAACGTGGCGGCCGCAGAAGTCGCGAAGGTCGCGGTCGTGGTGATCGTGGCGCAACGCGCGATGGTGGTCGTCAACGAAATCGTGGCACTCGCCGCGATGGCGCGGACCGCGGCGGCGATCGTCGCCCGCGTGATGAAAGCGCTGGCCGAATTGGTGGCGGCGATGGTCGTGTTTCTACTTCGCAGCCGCGCGACGCGGCGGGCGATGGTGTTGAGCGACCAAAGCGTGAGCGTGCTCCTGTTATTCGTGAGCCGGCGTTTCCTTCGGATCGTCAAGATCAACCAGATGATGTGAGCGTGCGCAAGGAATATCCACGCAGCGCGTCAACCGGTCCTCGCGCTCCGCGAGTTGTTGCCGATGCAGGCGCTGGTGATTCCGACGGCGCCGCTGCAAAGCCGCAAGGCAAGAAATCATTCGCCGAACGCGCGTTTGAAAAGAAAGCCTCGGGCAAAAAGCCGTTTGAGAAAAAAACTTTCGGCGAGAAAAAAGATTACGGCAAGAAAACATATTCGCCGCGCACTCCTCATCCACTTTCCGCGCGCGTTGAAGGCGAGGCGGACGGCGGTGATGCTGGTGGCAATGATGGCGGTGAAGCCGTAGATCATTTTGGCGACAACGACGGCGGCAATGTGGCCCGTGGCGCAGGCGCTTCAGAGGGCGCGCGCGATGGCGGTCATGTTGGCTTTGGCAAGCGCGGTGGCTTTAAAGAAGCCAAACCCCGCGGTTTTGCCGGTGCCCCAAGTGGCGGCGGCGCAGGCGGCGGATTTAGAAAGGGCGCGCCAAGTGGCGGCTCATCAAGCGGCGGTTCCG
>SYAD01000177.1 GCA_005789005.1 Planctomycetia bacterium
ATCCAGAAACGTGAGCAACCGCACATCAAAGCCCCAGACAATCACGGTGGCTGGAATAAATTGCAGCAGAAGTTTGGTGGACGCGCGCAATGGTTTGCGGTCATCCCACATGCCCGCCAAGAGCAACCAAACCGCGCCCGCAAGCAATGCAATTGTTGGTCGAAAGCCCTGGTCAATTCGGCTTTGGAAAAAATCCAATCCATAATGTTTCGTGGGATCAATGTGGGGCGCATTTCTCGTGCTGACAAAGATCAACCCAGCCACCACTGGCAAAATAAAAGCGCTGATGACCGCGACCCCGCCAACATTGGGAACTGGCCGTAATTCCTTCACATGCCCCTCGGCGCCCGCGGAATCAAGTGTCTTGTATCGGTTGCCAAACGCGATGGCCATGGCGGTGAAAATAATGGAGAGCATCCAACCGACAAAGAAATATGTGGGCGAAAGTAATTGCATGTGAGTAATCTAGCCAAAGATCGCCATGAGAAATATCACCGTCTATTGTTCAAGCAGCGTAAGTTTGGACACCAAATTTATGGACGCCGCGCGTCTGCTAGGCCAAGAAATGGCGCGGCGAAAAATAGTGTTGGTGTACGGCGGCGGAAGCATTGGTTTAATGGGGGAAATTGCGCGAACCATGAAGAGCGCTGGCGGAAAAGTGGTGGGCGTGATCACCAAAAGATTGTTGGACTTGGAGCAAGGCTACGACCAGTGCGACGAACTGATCGTGGTGGACACCATGGCTCAGCGCAAAACATTGATGGCGCAGCGTGGCGACGCGTTCATCGCGTTGCCCGGTGGTCTAGGAACATTCGAGGAACTTTTCGAGGTGTTGGTGCAACGCCAAGTGGGCGAGCATCGCAAGCCAATCGGACTTGTGAATTTGGCGGGCTATTACAACCCACTGGTGAGTTTGATCGACCACGGCATCGAACATCGTTTCATCAAACCCGCGGTGCATCATCTATTACATGTGCATGAGGACCCCATCAATGTTTTGGATGGCGTGCTCAGCGCCGAGCCATTTGAAATTGATCCCGATCGATTTCTACCGATGGGAAGCGGATGAATTCACCCGCGTCCGCGATTCAATCTTTGCCGCCGCTCGGCTTGATCGCGGGCAACGGACACTTGCCGTTGTTGGTCGCGCGCGGCGCCAAGGCCGCGGGTAGGCGCGTGATCGCGGTTGGTTTGCGTGATCAATTTGATTCGGCGTTGCCAGCGCTTTGCGATGAGTTTGACCAGGCTGGTTGGCTAAGAATTGGAAAGTGGATTCGCCTGCTTCGCCGCGCCGGCGTGCATGAAGCCGTCATGGTGGGCGGAGTTTCCAAGCAGCGCATGCATGATCCATTTAAGTTGATCCGGCAACTTCCAGATTTGCGCGCCGCCCGACTGTGGTACCGTCGTCTGCGTCACGATCGCAGAAATGCCGCTGTTCTTGCGGCAGTTGCCGATGAATTGGCCAGCTCAGGAGTTACCTTGATGGATTCAACGACCTACATCCAAGAACATCTCGCAACACTTGGCGTCATGGGTTCCGTCACGCCAAGCAGCGCGCAGCAGGCGGATATTGCATTTGGTTGGCCGATTATTTCACAAGTGTGCGAACTGGATGTTGGGCAAGCCATTGCCGTTCGCGACCGCGACACAATCGCCGTTGAAGCAGTTGAGGGAACAGACGCCATGATTGATCGCGCCAGCACGCTGTGTCGCTCGCGCGGTTGGACGTTGTTGAAAACATCCAGCGGCAACCATGATCGACGCGCCGATGTGCCCACGGTTGGCGTTGCCACCATTGAGCGTCTTGCCAAAGCAGGCGGAACATGCTTGGCCCTTGGCGTGGGCCGCGTGATCTTGATTGAGAAACCCGTTGTGATTGCCGCAGCCAATCGACTTGGCGTGGCGGTTGTTGGCGTGGCCTAAACGCGCGAGCACATGAAAGCACTCGCCAATGCATGACGAAGAAAAAATCACGCGTGGCGCGGATAAGCACGCGATTGAAAAGGAGAACGCGCCCCAGCTTGCGCAACCCACCCTTGCCTCGCGCGCGGGCTTGAAATTGCAACACGCTTTGGAGACATTCCAACTGGATGTGAACGATAAAATTTGCGCTGATTTTGGCTGCAATATTGGCGGTTTCACGGATGTGCTTTTGCGCGCCGGCGCGCGCCAAGTGATCAGCATTGACACGGGCTATGGAACGCTGGCGTGGCGCCTGCGCAATGACGCGCGCGTGGTTGTGCGCGAGCGCACCAACGCCTTGCACGCCGATATCACGGAGGGCGGCGTTGACATTGTGGTGATGGATTTGGCGTGGACGCAACAGAAACTTTCGGTTCCGGTGGCGCTGAAGTGGCTGCGCGGCGGCGGAAAAATTGTGTCGCTAGTGAAGCCGCACTACGAAGTGGAAGGCGCGGAAAAAGCGTGGTTGAAAAATGGTTTTCTTGCGCACGAACATGTGCCCGTGGTTGTGGCGCGCGTGCGCCAGGCCATGCAAAATCTTGGCGTAAAAGTTCTAGCGGACACAGCTTCCCCCATCACTGGCGGCAAAAGTTCCCGCCGCGCCGGATCGCCTGGCAACATGGAATGGCTGATGTTGCTTGAAGCCTTGTAAGCGCTGAGCGCGTACAATTTTTGTTCAGGAACCGCGATTCAAGCGCCATGTAAATGATGGCCAATCCACAAAATCGGGCCTTGTATTTTTCAGCATGAATTTGCGGCAATTCACTCTAAAATTTCCTTAAGAAATAAGGCGTCAACATGCTCGTGCGGGGGCAATTTCGACTAGAATAAATGCTTGAATTGCGTGCCTGAATTTGTCCCTTTCTGTGCCCCAAAAGATGTCGTCAACGATGTCGTATTTGATATTGCAAAGATGCCACAACCATGAGTGAACCTGCTCCAACCACACCCGCGCCAATTGATCACGTTGTTGAAATGCCCATTGAGCAGGAGTTGCACACCAGCTATCTGACATACGCCATGAGCACCATCATGGACCGCGCGCTGCCCGATGTGCGCGATGGTTTGAAGCCAAGTCAGCGCCGCATTTTGGTGGCCATGCATGACTTAAATCTCACGCCAGGGCGCAAGCACATCAAGTGCGCGAAGATTTGCGGCGACACCAGCGGCAACTATCACCCGCACGGCGAGAGCGTGATTTATCCAACGCTTGTGAATTTGGGGCAAGTGTGGAAGACGCGCTACTTGTTGATTGACAAGCAAGGAAACTTTGGATCCATCGAGGGTGATCCGCCAGCCGCCATGCGTTACACCGAGGCGCGCATGACCGCGCCGGCAACCGCGATGCTGGAAGATTTGGACAAGGAAACAGTTGATTTCAAGGCGAATTATGACGAGCGCTTGCAAGAGCCAACAGTTCTTCCAGCGCGATTTCCAAACTTGCTTGTCAATGGAAGTTCAGGCATTGCCGTGGGCATGGCCAGCAGTATGCCGCCGCACAATCTCAGCGAGGCCTGCGACGCCATTGTGAAGATGATCGACAATCCAAACATTAGTTTGGAAGAACTTATGCGCGTTTTACCTGGGCCAGATTTTCCCACTGGCGGAATCCTGATTGGTCGACGTGGAATTGTGGAGGCGTACACCTCTGGCCGCGGCAAAGTCACTCTGCGTGGGCGCGTGCATGTTGCCAAGGAAGGCGGCCGCGACGCCATCATCATCGATGAGATTCCATATCAAGTTGTGCAATCCAATTTGATCGAGAAGATTGTCATTGCCAGCCGCGAGGGTCGTATTCCTGATATC
>SYAD01000178.1 GCA_005789005.1 Planctomycetia bacterium
CAGGTTGTTGCCTTTGCTCTTGCTGGATTTTTTGCCGGAGGACTTTGCGCCAGATTTACTTTCGCCTTGACTATTACTCTTGGGATTTTTGTCATCAGCCAAAATAATGTTGAAGCCATTGCCGCCGTGGTCTGGAAAGCTTTTGCCGCCCTTGCTTGGGTTCACCAAGTTGCCCGCGGAACTAAAATACGCGTTGCCCACATGGAGTGGTTGATGAATGTCGCCCACATAATGCGCCAGAAGAATCAGCGCCACTGGCTTTGTGATTTTGCGATCGTTGGTTTCTGGTTCCTCGCCCGCAAGCACGCGCACGCAGAACGGAATCATCTGCACAATGTCGTACGGTTCCGTGCCAAGATTTCCCTTTACATATTTGCTGCCATCCACCGCGGGGACATCGGTGTAATGAAATTCCTTGTGGGTGGGAGCGTCGCTTCCTTTGGCTTTTGTCGGCGGATTTGCGTTCCAAAATGCAACAAGTTGCTCTTGCAGTTGCGGGTGATTCTTTACAAGAATTGGCTTGGGTTGGTCCTTCTTCAATCTGTCCCAGCCTTTGATTTCATCGGCTAGAACCGAGGCGCGCGCAAGTGTGATTCCATCAAGGAGTTTGGTGACCTGCGCGCCAGTGGCCGTGCCAGCCAACTTCATGTCCGCGATAGCGCCAACCGTTTCATGGCCAAGAGCTCCGTAGGGATAAACTGGCATGGCAAGGAACAATGTGGCGCACGACAATGTGATAATTCGAAATCGCATGGAAACTTTCTATCGCTTCAAGATGAATACGATGCGATAAGAGTAGCGTAAGTGCGATGAATTTATGAATTGGCTACGGGCGCGTTTGGGTGAACGCACGTTGCGCAGCATGTTTGGCGATTGTTACCGTGATGATTGACGGGGGAGCGGGCGAATGAAATCGCTCCGCGGCTATTTCGATTTGCAAGTAATTTCACAGGCAATCTTGTGATGTGGATTCACGGCCTCATAAAAGTATTTCAGGTGCTGTATTCGCTGTTCAATTTCACGTATTCCTGCGTTAAACCGCTGGAAATGAAGAAGTCTTCATGGGCGCCCAGGCCAAGATCCAATTCAATAATCACATTGGCTTTGGAAAATTCGGCGGCCGCGATTTGTTTCGGGGTATCGGCGGGTTGCCCGTGTTGGAAAAGGACCACGTCGCCAACGCAAAGTGATACTCGTTCAGGATCTACTTTGGCGCCGCTTCTGCCCGCGGCCGCGAGAAGGCGGCCCCAATTTGGATCTCCACCCGTGATGGCGCAGCGAACCAACATGCTGGTGGCCATGGTTTTGGAAACGGCCAGCGCGTCAGTCGCGCTGGCGGCCCCGCGCACGCGCACTTCAAACGCGCGAGTGAAGCCTTCGCCGTCGCACACGATCATGTGCGCGAGTTCGCGCGCTACTTCGCAGAATGCGCGCTGCAATTCTTTGTGGTCGGCGGCGGCGCCTCGCTGTGCCGTGGCGAAAGCAAAAACTGAATCGTTGGTGCTGGTGTCTCCGTCAATGGAGATTCTGTGGAACGATTGCTCCACGGCGACACGCAGCATGGCATCAAGTTCATTTGGCTCAAGCGCGGCGTCGGTGGTGATGACCGCGATCATGGTGGCCATGTTGGGATGGATCATGCCCGCGCCCTTGGCCACGCCCGTGACCCGAATTTGCGCCTGATTCATTGTGTTTTTCACGTTTTGTGAATTGGCGTTTGCGACGCCGTTGGACCCAATTGCGTCAACCAAGCGCGTTGACATTTTGAGGCGAGTGTCCGTGGTCATGATTGCGCGGGCGAATGATTCAGCGCTTCCCTGCACGCAACTGGAGGCAAGCGGGACAATGGCCTTCTCAATATTGTTTACAGGCAAGCGCTTGCCAATGATGCCGGTCGAATTCATCAACACCGCGTCGGGCGCGCAGCCGCACTCTTGCGCAACGCAATCACCAATCAGTTGCGCGTCCGCGTATCCGTGTGGACCAGTGGCGGCGTTGGCGCAACCAGAATTCACAATCAACACGCTGGCGTGCCCGCGTGAATTACGCAAGTAATCGCGCGAAATGCGCACGGGCGCCGCGGCAAATTGATTGGTGGTAAACATGGCCGCGGCAACCGCGCCGTCATCCATGCGCAACATGGCCAAGTCCGGCGCGCCATTTGATTTAATGCCTGCGGATATTCCCGCGGCACGAAATCCAAGCGGCCAGATGTATTCCTGGTCGCTCAAGACACTTCGCTTTCTTTAAGCACCAACACCATGGCTATCTCATCGCAGTTCTGATTCTTTGGGCATTGCGCGCAATCTTTGGTGACTTTCTGCGGCAAACTATTGATACTCACCGTGCGGAATCCACACTTTTCAAAGAAAGCTGGCATGCGTGTGAGCACGAACAAGCGTTCAATGCCAATGCTGCGCGCCTTCTCAATAAAGAATTCAACAAGTTGCTTGCCAAGACCGCGTCCTTGAAAACCTTCATCCACTCCCAAAGAGCGAATTTCAGCGAGGTCGGATTCATAGATCCACAAACTTGCGCAGCCTCGCACTTTTCCATCCACCGCGGCGATGGCGAAGTCGGTGATCTTCTCCATGATTTCGTCGCGTGTGCGCGGTAAATTTTCGCCGCGCAGGCTCCATAAATCCACCAACCGCTTGATGTCATCCAAATCTTCAACCACCGCGTCGCGCAAACCTGTGGCACCACCCGCTGAACGGCGCTTGGGTCGACGCGTAGCACGCAAACTTCGCTTGGCTTCCTTCACGCGGGCGTTCACTTGTTCTGGCGCGGTGCCACCCGAAACAGAGCGACGACTCAGCGCGGAATCCACAGTCAGTGTGACGAACACGTCGCTTGTGACCAACGGAGCCAACTTGACCATGTCTTGCACGGACAAATCTTCAAGCGGCTTGCCTTGGCGAATCGCCTCGCGCACCAGGAGCCCAACTTGATGATGCGCGTCGCGGAAGGCGACACCCTTTCGCACAAGATAATCAGCCAATTCCGTGGCATTTGCGTAACTTGCAATGGCCGCTTTTCGCGCGCGCGCACGGTCAATCTTCAGTCCTTGCAGCACGCGCGGAATCATTCGCAAGCACATGGACAGCGTGTCCATAGCGTCAAAGAGTGGCTCCTTGTCCTCCTGCAAATCTTTGTTGTAGGCAAGTGGAAGCGCCTTGAGCGTGACAAGAATTCCCGTGAGCGCGCCTATCACGCGCCCAGTTTTTCCGCGGATCAATTCCAGCGCGTCGGGATTTTTTTTCTGCGGCATCAAACTACTGCCAGTGCTCACATCATCGGAAAGTTCAACATAGGCGGCTTCACCCGTGGCGTAAAAAATAATATCTTCCGCCATGCGGCTCAGATGCAGCATGCACATGGATGCAGACGCGATGAGCTCCACGACAAAGTCACGGTCGCTTACGGCGTCAAGGCTGTTGGCGCTTGGACCATCAAAGCCCAAATCCTTGGCCAACTTTTGCCGATCGATTGGATACGCAGTTCCAGAAAGAGCCCCCGAACCAAGCGGGCAACGCGCCACGCGGTCAAGAGCGTCGGCGAAACGGTCGGCGTCACGGCGCAACATTTCAACATAGGCCAAGCACCAATGTGCGAACAAAATAGGCTGAGCCCGCTGTAAATGAGTGAATCCAGGAAAAACAGTGTCGCGCTCGCGTTCGGCCAATTCAAGCAAACTTAAATTGGCGGCGTCAATTTCCCCAAGGCGAACGCGCGTCTGCTTCAAGCACCAAAGACGCAAATCCGTGGCCACTTGATCGTTGCGACTGCGGCCAGTGTGCAGGCGCTTGCCAAGATCGCCAACACGGGCGACCAATTCGCGCTCAACCCAACTGTGCACATCCTCATCGGTGGCCTTGGTCAGAAGCGTGGGATCTTTCTCCGCCAGCGAGGCGATTTCACGCAGCGCTTTTTCAATGCGCGCTCGATCGCCGTCGCTGATGACTTCGGCACGCGCCAACGCATGGGCCCAGCCAATGGAACCCTCTATGTCCTCTTGAATCAGCCGCCGATCAAACGGAAGACTGTCATTGAACGTACGAAAGAGGGAATCTTGCTGGCCTTGAACTCGTCCTTGCCAAATCGATGTCACCGAGTTGCTCCACTCTTACCGCCAACGTTCGCATTGCCTATGCCAAACAATTTATTCAGGCCAAGCATGGCGCGAATGCGGCTGGGCAAAGAGAACAGGCGGATGAAACCCTCGGCGTGTTGTTGGTTGTACACATCGTCCTCGCCAAAGGTGGCAAATGCCTGCGAATACAGCGAATTTGGACTGCGTCGACGCGTGGTGGTGGCGTTGCCTTTGTAGGCGCGCACAGCCACTTCGCCGGTGAGGGGTTGCGCCAGCGATTGAATGGCGGCCCATTGCGCTTCACGCAAAGGCGCGAACCAACGTCCATCATAAATCACGCGCGCAAAATCATTGGCAAGTTCCTCGCGAAAGCGCATTGAGTCACGGTCAAGAACAATTTGCTCAAGGCCGCGCAAAGCCTCCATTAAGATTGTTCCGCCTGGAGTTTCGTAGCAGCCGCGACTTTTCATTCCCACAAGTCGGTTCTCCACCATGTCAACACGTCCCACGCCATGGCGCGCGCCAATTTCATTGAGAGCGTCGAGCAATTGCACCGCGGAAAGTTTCTTGCCATTCACGCTCACGGGTAATCCGTGTTCAAATCCAACGATCACTTCCTCTGGTTCATTCGGTGCCAACTTTGGATCTGTTGTGCGAATCCATAAATCTTCTGGCGGCGCGTTCCATGGATCCTCCAACTCCGCGCCTTCATGTGAAACATGCCACGAGTTGGCGTCGCGCGAATAAATTTTTGTGGCGCTCGCGGCGCATGGAATATTGCGTTGCGCCAAGTAGGCAAGCATTGCCTCGCGACTTCGCAAATTCCAGGAATTCTCACGCCATGGCGCAATCACGCGCAATTGCGGCGCCAATGCCGCGTACACGCTTTCAAAGCGCACTTGATCGTTGCCTTTACCCGTGCATCCGTGGGCCACGGCGTCGCAATTTTCTTCCAGCGCGCACATGACCTGCGCTTGGGCAATGCATGGGCGCGCGATACTGGTTCCAAGCAGGTAGCGTCCTTCATAGACGGCGCCAGACATGACCATAGGAAATACGAAGTCGTTCAAGAACGACTGTTTCAAATCTTTGATCACGCATAAGCAGGCGCCAGAGTCGGCGGCTTTCTTTTCAATACCAATAAGTTCTTGCGCACCTTGGCCAACATCCGCCACGCACGCCACCACTTCACAGTCGTAGGTTTCCCGCAACCACGGAATTACGCAACTGGTGTCAAGGCCACCCGAGTACGCCACGCACACGCGCCTAGGTTTCTTGGAATGAGATGGAGAGGATGCGGCGGGGGAAGGGGGAATATTTTTGGTGGAGATTGTCATGACTGACTCCGAGTTGTGTGAGAGGTGCGAGTTGTATTTTTACCCAAAGAATCTTGCGTTGGTGTTGTGAGAAGATTCAGAAGCAGCGCATTTTGAATGTGCATTCTATTTTCAGCCTGATCAAAGACCACACTGTGTGGACCATCAATGACCGCGTCGACCACTTCATGGCCACGATGCGCAGGAAGACAGTGCATGAAATACGCGCTTGATCCAGCCACGGCCATGATTTCTGGAGTGACACAATATGGCTTAAAAATTGCTGCTTTTTCAGCGGTTTCACTTTGACCCATGCTGGTCCAGGTGTCGGTGTATACGGCGAAGGAACCTTGAATGCGATTGATGTCGTTGGTGTATTGCAGAGTGGCGCCGGAACGGCAGGCACGCGCTTGGCAGTCGCGAACAATTTCCGAAGATGGCGCGAAACCTTCAGGCGTGACCACGATCATAGATGCGCCCAATGTCGCGGTGAGTTCCATGAGTGAGTGGCAGACATTGTTTCCGTCGCCCACCCAGGCCAATTGATGTTGTCGGCAATCAAATCCAAGTTCCACCAATGTCATGTAGTCGGCAAGAGCTTGACAAGGATGATGAATGTCTGAAAGCGCGTTGATGACAGGAATAGCCGCGTTGGCGGCAAGGGCGGTGATGGTTTCCTGTCTCATGGTTCGCGCCACAATGCAGTCGCACCAACGCTCAAGGTTGCGGCTGTAGTCGGCGATTGTTTCACGCTCTCCAATGCGCAACTTTTCGTGGTCCAAGTAGACGGCGTGCCCGCCCATGCGGGCGAAGCCAATGTCAAAACTCACGCGCGTTCGCAGGGACGGCTTTTCAAACAACATCACAAGCGAGCGTTGCGCGAAGTGGTTCTTGTAGGGACGAATGTCAGCTTTCAGCGCGCGCCCAAGCTCAATCAAAGGCATGACTTCATGGGAACTTAAATCCATGATGCGGGTTAAATCTTTTGTGGCAAGGCGGGTGTGTGGATGAATCATAAAATGCCTCGGATGCGGATTGCGGCGTCAGTAGCCAGGCGAATCTGAAAGTTAAAAACCATTGAAATCTTGC
>SYAD01000179.1 GCA_005789005.1 Planctomycetia bacterium
GTGAAAGCATCAAAGAAGGCGGTGATAATTTCACGCAGTGGAACAGTCCGCAATGCGACGCGTTGATTGAGAAGGGTCGCCGCGCCATGAACGAGGCCGAGCGCATGCAAGTGTGGCGCCAGTTTGAAGCGTGCGTTGCGGAGGATCAGGCGTACACATTTATCCGCGTGGCTCCGTGGTTGAGATTTGTGAAGCGTGACTTTGGAAATGTGAACACGTACAAGACCGCGCTTGAGCCGCAGGAATTTTTCAGAGTGTCCGCGGTTCCCGTGCAGAACTGACGCGAAAGTCCACGCATGGTCACCTACCTTGTCCGCCGATCACTATTGATGATTCCCACGCTGTTGGGAATTACATTGATGGTGTTCATGTTGCTGGCGCTAGCGCCGGGTGGAATTGGAGCGTCCATGCAAGCCGCGGGTGGTCAAGGCAACTCAACGGGTATCGCGCATCAGCAGGCGTATCTAGAAGATCGCTATGGATTAAGCGAGCCAGTGATTGTGCAATATGCAAAATGGCTAAGCAGTATTTCTCCCATCAAGTTTGGCACGCGTGATTTGCGCATGCAGAGCGGCGAGCGCGTGAGTGTGCCGCGGCCCATTCCCGCGCCATCGTTGCCGCAGGTGTTTGCCCCGCCCGCCATGCCCAATGTGGTATTCACGCCAAGTACGGATCAGAGCCAAATTGCAGAGTTTAAAGCGCTTCAGCGCGATGCCGAAGGCGCGCGGCGCACATATGTTGGTTCGGTGCGTTTGTTCCGCGACGCGCTGGCGGATGTGGCGCGCGCGGTTGGCGCGCCGCTTGTCGGGCGCCTTGATGGCAAGGGCGGCGCTAAGGCGAATGAATTTGGCGACGTGCTGACGGTGCTCGACGCGGCGCGAGCGCAAGCGCAAGCCGCCAAAGATGCGGCCGCGGCAAAAGGCGCGTCTAATGTGGCCGATGCAAAAAATAATTCCGACGCCTCCGCGGCCACAATCCGTGTGGAGCAATTGGCGCGTGTGCGCGTGAAATTATTTGACGCCGCCAAGAGCATGGACACCAAGTGGGCGCTTGCCGAGGAGACTCGCCAGCGCGCCACGATCGCCTTCATGGCGGGGCCCTATCCCAAAAGTGGATTTCCAGTTATTCCAAATCTTGTTTCGCTTGACACCTCCGACTTTGGCGTGGCGTTCTCCAAGAATCGACCAGTGTGGGACTTGATCATTGAGGCGTTGCCCGTGACGCTGCTGATTAATTTGATTGCGTTTCCAATTTCATATTTGATCGCGGTTCCCACGGGCGTGATTGCAAGTGTGCGCCGCGGAAGTTGGTTTGACAATCTCACTGGCGTTCTCTACTTGTCGCTGTATTCCATTCCCACAGTGCTCGCGGGTGTATTTGCGATTGGATTTCTTGCCAACAATCAATATCTTGGATTATTTCCAGTGAGTGGTTTGCATGACACCACAGCGGACACAATGGCATTTTTGCCCAGCACCAATGTCGCGGGCGTTTGGAAATGTGGCTGGCTTCTTGATCTTGTGTGGCACATCGCGCTTCCGGTTTTGTGCCTGACATACGGCTCTTTCGCCATTCTTTCCAAGCAAACGCGCGCCAGCATGTTGGACAATCTCAGCGCCGATTATGTGCGCACCGCAAAAGCCAAGGGCGTGGCGCGCAATGATGTGGTGGTGCGCCATGTGTTTCGAAATAGTTTGCTGCCATTGATCACCATGTTCGTTGGAATTTTCCCAGCCATGCTGGGCGGCAGTGTCGTGGTGGAGCGCATCTTCAGCGTGCCTGGAATGGGAAGTTTGGTGCTGGACGCTATCTCCAATAATGACCGCGATCTTATTTTGGCCGATGTGCTGATGATCGCCGCGGTGAATGTGTTCGCGTTGTTGCTCGCTGATATTTTATACGCCGTCGCGGATCCACGGGTGAGCTATGAGTGATATCAATCAAGAAGCGCCCAACATGATTTCCGGTATCGACGCCATGCGCGGCGTTGGACAAACACGCGCCAAAGGATTCTGGGCAGATGCGTGGAGCCGCGTGCTCAAGCGCAACGGAGCGCGATTTGGTTTGCTCTGGATTGGCTTGATCGCCTTCTTCGCCATCTTTGCGCCATTGATCGCCAATTCACATCCGTGGATGATTGAACAGATTGGCGCAGGCGGCGAAGTGACCAGCCGATCGTGGCCGCTTTTAGTCAATTTAACAGCCACAGATTGGCTTTTATTGCTTGGCGTGTTTGTGGGCGCGCCGTGGATTTTGGTTGGTCCACGCTCGCTCACGCGTTCGCAACGAACAGGCATGTTTGTGGTGGCGGCCATTCAAGCGGGCGTGATCGTGGTGTTGGCGCCAACACTGATTGAATGGGCCAGCGAATCTTCGCGCGCTCCGTGGTTGAAAGAAATGGCGCGTGGCAACAATGGCGGCTGGCCCATTGCGGCGGTTATTTCGCTTGGCGCGGCATGTGTTGCTGCGTGGATTCCATCTATTGACTCGCTGTGGAAACGCGTGGCAAGCGCGCTTGCCGTGGCCGCCATCAGCGGAACTATTTCCGTGACCGCGGGTGGCGCGACCTTGATCAACTATGAGCGCTACATGGACAATGAAGCCGCTGGAAAAATCCGCTGCGTATGGGCGCCCATTCCGTGGTCGCCGCTGTACACGCGCAGCGATATGGTTGCCGCGGCGCCCGGCGCCATGGTGGAGGAGTTGCCCAATCTTGAAAGTTGGAAAGGCACGCCATTTGGAAAAAGATTTTTTATCATGGGAACCGACGCGCTTGGTGGCGATGTGTTGGCGCAAATGTTGTGGGCATGCCGATTGTCTATTTCCATCGGCTTAGTTTCCACTGGACTTTCCGTGTTGATTGGGGTGACCATTGGCGCAATCATGGGCTATTTTGGCGGCTGGATTGACTTATTGCTGTTCCGTATTGTGGAAATCTTCATGGCAGTGCCGGTGTTGTTCTTGCTTATCGTTGCCGCCGGCGTTTTGCCGCGCAACACCTACATGATGATGGCAATCATTGGAATGTTTTCTTGGACCGGCGCGGCGCGCTTCACGCGCGCGGAGTTTATGAAACTGCGCAAGCAAGAATTTGTGCAAGCCGCGCAAGCGGTGGGCTTGCCGCTGCGCGCAATTTTATTCCGCCACATGTTGCCCAACGGCGTCACGCCTGTGTTGGTTGACGCAAGTTTTTCCATCGCCGCAGCGATCAGCATTGAAGCCACGCTGAGCTACTTGGGACTGGGCCCCGACGGACAAGCCAGTTGGGGCAAATTGCTTTCAAGCGCCACGGCCAGCACCGGCACATTTGTGTGGTGGCTTGCGGTGTTTCCGGGACTCGCTATTTTCTTGAGCGTGTTGAGTTACAATATGCTTGGCGAAGCGTTGCGCGACGCGATCGACCCCAAACTTCGCAAGGCGGCCCACTAATGGCAGACATTCACGCATCGGTTCAAGCACGTGCCGATGGAAAATTATTGACCAAGCCCGTTCTTGAAGTGGCCGACTTGGCCGTGAGTTTTGACAACGCAAGCAATCCCGGCGCGCCGCGCATTCAAGCCGTGGCTGGCGTAAGTATGAGCGTATTTCCGCAGCAAACATTGGCGGTTGTGGGTGAGTCAGGTTGTGGAAAAAGCGTGACGGCGCTCAGCACCATGCAGCTTGTGCCCTCGCCACCTGGACGCGTTGACCGCGGAACTATTTTATTAGAAGGAACGGATTTGCTTTCTCTCACAGAGCAGCAAATGTTAAGCGTGCGGGGCGGTCGTGTGGCCATGATTTTTCAAGAGCCCATGACAAGTTTGAATCCGGTCTACACCATCGGCGATCAAATTCTTGAGGCGATTTTGCTGCACCAAAAAGTCACCGTTGAAGAGGCCATTGAGCGCGCGATTGATTCGCTGGAGACGGTTGGAATTTACAACCGCTTGAAGGAACGATTTAAAAGTGACGCGATGGCGCTCAAGCGCGGCAAGAGCGAGTTGCTTGATGA
>SYAD01000180.1 GCA_005789005.1 Planctomycetia bacterium
CTTGCCCCCACTTCAAAAATTCATAGCGCTCCATATTGCGCTCAAATTCCTTTTCACTGTTGATCGTCAACGCCACGCCGCTGGCATAGGCGTCCACTTGCACCGAGTGGTCAATCACCAAATCGCACGGAACAAGCGGGTTCACGCGCTTGGGGTCGCCGCCCATACGCTGCATCGCGCCGCGCATGGCCGCCAAATCAACCACGCAAGGAACGCCCGTGAAATCTTGCAACACCACGCGCCCAGGCATGAACGGAATTTCCTCATCGCTTTGTCGCTTGGGATCACTCGAGGCGATCGCCTTCACATGCTCTTGCGTGTACACCCGGCCATCCACATTGCGCAACACGCTTTCCAGCAACACCTTGATTGAATAGGGAAGCCGATCCACATCGCCAAACTTTTTCAGCGCAGAAAGACTGTAATAATGCATTTGCCCCATGGGCGTTGAGATTGCGGTGCGGGCTCCAAACGGGTCGTGTGCGGTGTGTGCCATGGGGTAATTCCTAGTTGCAAGAAAGTTACGAATGAAGGGTTGATTCTAGCGAAATCCGCTCGCAATGAAACGCAAGAACGCGCCTGGAAATATATTTCATAAGCCCGTGAAATCACGGGCTTGCACGCCACGAATGAGTTTGGGCAAATCAAAGCTCACGCAACGCCCGTGATCACTGTTTGAATTGCGCTGGCACAAGTATGGCTTGCATCACAGTGAATCGCCCTTGCTACGCAGCGTAATTTGCGCGCGCGGTCCATGCACCATGTGCTCAGCGGGAACACTCTCGGTAAGAAACACGCCGCCCGCGATCACGCAACCAGCGCCAATCACCGTATCACCGCCCAGAATGGTGGCCCCCGCATACACGGTCACATGATCTTCCAGTGTTGGATGCCGCTTGTAATTTTTGCGCACGCGGCCGTTCTCGTCTTGCTCAAAACTTTTCGCGCCCAAAGTCACGCCCTGATAAATCTTGCAACGCTTTCCAATCACGGTGGTCTGCCCAATGACAACGCCAGTACCGTGATCAATAAATAAACCCGCGCCAATAATCGCGCCAGGGTGAATGTCAATTCCAGTTCTACGGTGCGCAATTTCCGCCAACATGCGCGGCACCAAGGGCGCGCCAAAACCATGCAATTCATGGGCAAATCTGTGCACAATCATGGCCTGCAAGCCCGGGTAACACAAAATAACTTCCTCCACACTTTGCGCCGCGGGGTCGCCATCAAATGCGGCCGCGGCGTCGGCGGCAAGCAACGCACGAATGGTTGGAATCACAGAGACGAGTTTTGCCACCAAGCCTGCCGCATGTGTCGCGGCGGCTTTCTCGTCCAACGAATTGGTCGCTGCAGGCACACTCCTAGATTGATTGATCGCCGCGCTCTCTTGCATGGAACTGTCAAAGACATGCATTGCCGCCAACACTTGCGGCACTAGACAGCGCACAAGTTGCTCAACATTGTGCTCCACTGTTGCGCTGGCGCCATTGGGATGCGCCGCAAAAAACCCTGGAAACGCCAAAGAACGAAAGAGTTTTATAGCCAAGTCCAATGCCGCAGAATCTGGAACCAAAGATCCACGCGCGCGCCGCGATGCCGGTAGTGACTCAACGCTGGCTTGAATCGCCGCAATGAACTTGCCCATTTCTGTGCCGTCATTCGCTTGATTCATGCGGCAATACTACGACACTTGAAAGGCTATCGAGTGACATCTCTCAACCTAGATATCCAAGATTCGTGGCGCGCCAACATCACTTTGACGGATACTCAAACACGCCGCAGCCACTCTTGTCGCCAAGGCGCCCCGCCGTCACCAGCTGCCGCAACAGCGGACACGGGAAAAACTTGGGGTTTCCCAACTCACGGTGCATCACCATCATGATGTCGTGACACACATCCAACCCAATAAAGTCCGCCAGTCGCAGCGGACCCATGGGGAAATTGCATCCTAATTTCATGATCTGATCAATGTCTTGCGGTTGCGCAACGCCTTCCATCCATGCGTAAAAAGCCTCATTAATCATGGGCATAAGCACCCTATTTGAAACAAACCCCGCTCGATCATTCGCGGGCACCGGCGTCTTGCCCAGCGCTTTGGCAAGCGCAATGGTTCGCTCGGTTGTCTCTTCACTTGTGGCAAAGCCCTTGATCACTTCCACAAGCGCCATCACCGGAACTGGATTAAAGAAATGCATTCCAATCACACGCGCCGCATCCGCGCCCACCGCGGCGGCAATATCCGTTATGGAAATACTGCTTGTATTGCTTGACAGAATCGCAGGCGCGGGAAAGTGCGCCTGCATTTCGCGGAAGATCTTTTTCTTCAATTCAACATTTTCCGTGGCCGCTTCAATCACCCACTGAGCGCCTTTGGCTTGATCCATGGCTGTCACATAGTGAATTCGCGCCAGCGCCGCATCGGCTTCCACTTGTGTCATGCGCTTCTTTTCCACGGCCCGATCCGCGGTTTTCTTGTGATAGGCACGGGCACGATCAAGTTGTTCTTGCTTCACATCCACTTGAAAAGCCTCTATTCCTGCGGTTGCAGCAACAAAAGCAATTCCAGAACCCATTGTTCCCGCACCAATCACCGCGCATTTCACAATTGCAACGCTCATGTTTAATTCCTTCTTGAATTGATCCTCTTGACACTCAGATTGAACAACAAACACACGCCTTGTGTTGTCAATTTAAAAATATTTACCAACTCGCCCGCCAAATTTCGATAGCGCAAAATATGAGGTCTTATAATTAAAATACCTCAAAAAACACCGTTTTTTTCCAAAAAATGGGTTTTTTGAAGTCATTTTTTGCAAATCACAGCCCGATCTTTCCCAAAACAATCCCGTTTGCGGAAACCACCGACACAAAATAAAAGCACAAAATCACAAAAAACTTGAATTATTACTTGTAAGCAAGATTTTTGGGGGCAAGTTAGAAGTGTGATCTCATCCCGGTAGATCACGTTCCCCTCACTGTTACTAGTTCCCTGTATTTCCCTTCCCCCCACCGGATACTGGAGTATGACAAATGGATTTCAATAAGAGCGTATTTGTTTTGGGCGCATCCCTAGCAGTTTCAGCTGGCGCTAACGCGGCCATCCTGGGCTACTCGGGTTCGCAAAGTTACATGACCAAAGTAGTTTCTGGCGTAACCCGTACCTATTCAGCGATCGACGTATTCGTGGATTGCAGCAATGCAGCCGATTACATCGTGAACTTTTACGGTGTGACTACTGGTACACCTCCTAAGGTTGCCTTTGTTGGAACCGTGCTTAACGGCGTGGCCAACTCGTCAACTGCAACCAATGCAAACGCCACAAATGGCGTGTTGTTCAATCAAGGAACTGGCACCAATAAGGGCTGGAATCCTGACTTCGACAACGCAGATGGCTTGTTTGATTCTTTCGTTACCATTGGCGGTCGAACCCAAGATGCGGCTGGCAATCCTGATTCTGGCAATCAACTTGCCAAGGATCCAAGCTTCGCCAACTTTAGTTCTTCAACAAGTGGCTTTGGCACCTTGCGAACTGGAACAACTTCAACAACCAACGCCGGTCCAGGTTGGTACTCAGCTGATCCAAACAACGTGATGAACAAGGCCGGAACTTATGCCGACTTGAAGATCATGTTGGGTCACTTCGTGGTTGATGTAACGAATTACATCGGAACATCCAACACGCTTACCTTGAGATTTAATGGCAACATTACAATCAAGGTGAACGGCACGACTCAACAGCAGCCAAACTTTACGAATAGCTTCAATTTCTTGCCACCAATTCCAGCACCAGGAGCAGTTGCCCTGATTGGTTTGGCAGCCGTTTGCGCTCGTCGCCGAAAGGCCTGATTTACTTCGAGCCTCTGATTTGAAATCCAAAACCCCGATGGTTAGCCATCGGGGTTTTTTATTTTTCGGCCATTTATAATATCTAGTTGAATTGTAAAAAATTAGAAAAATTATTTGCATTGCAAGTACTTGGCGGTACTTTATAAATGAAGGTTGAAATTTAGTTTCAGCCTTGCTGGCAGTTTCGATTGCTAGTTGGGAGAGTTGACGCAAAGGGTATTGAAACAACGGGTTTGGAGTGCAAGTGATGAAGTTCTTTTTTAAGCTTCGTCACAAAAAAATCATTCCAATCAAATTGCAAAACCTGGCCTATTGCGGGCATTGGTTTCTTCGGATTGGATACTTGCAAGTTTAAAATGAAACGCGCTTTAAGAATTCTCAATGCGCGCCACTGAATCTGATCACTCTTTGGAGAAGAGCCAAAGAGTTGTGTACAAAAAACGTGGCTTGAGCCATGTGTCAGAAGTTCGATTAGGGCGGCTTTTAAGGGAGGCCGTTCCGCTACGAGATGCTTGCGCGAAATCGCAACATCACGAGTCGAACACAATTGCGGGCCGCGGAGGGCACGGTCCGCACAGCACTAGGGACGAGTCTTTGAGAAAAGGCTCGTCCCCTTTTTATTTCAGTCCTTCCACTTGCGCGGTTCAGGGCCTTTGTATTCGGCAAGCGGGCGAATAATGCGGTTACTGGCGTGCTGCTCCATGACGTGGGCCGCCCACCCGGTAATGCGGCTCGCCACAAAAATAGGCGTGTATTGCGGCACTGGAATGCCAAGAATGAAATACGTCATGCCGCAAGGAAAATCCACATTGGGGTGAATGGCCTTGTCCTTCAGCATGATGGCTTGCACGCGATCTCCAATATCAAACCACTTCTTTGCATCTGGGCCAAGCTGATCGGCAAGCTTAAGGCCCCATGATCTAAGAATGCCGGCGCGATGATCGCCGTTCTTGTACACGCGATGACCAAAGCCCATGAGTTTGCGCTTCTCAACAAAGGCGCGCTGCATCCAAGCCTCCACAGTAATGGCGCCGCCAGCGCAATCATGATTTATTTCCTTGAGCATTTCCATGGCCATCTCATTTGCGCCGCCGTGAAGTGGGCCCTTCAGCGCGCCAATGCCGCCACAAATTGCGCTATGCAAATCAGATTCGGTGCTGGCAATCACGCGACATGCGAATGTGCTGGCATTGAAATCGTGCTCGGCGTACAGCATCAAACTGACATCCATAATGCGCGCCTCTAGTTCACTGGGCTTGCGGCCGTTGATGAGCCAAAGCAAATTCGCGGCGTGACCCAACGCGGCATCAGGCTCAAGAATTGGCTTGTTTTCGCGGGAACGCTGGCAAATTCCAATCAGCGTGGGAATTTGCGCCAGCAAGCGCATGCTTTTTTGCAACTCGGACGCTGGCGAATTGTCCTCGCATTCAGCATCGACATGCGAAAGCAAACTCACGCCCGTGCGCAGAATGCTCATGGGATGCGCGTTAGGGCAACTCACTGCAAACTTGGCCACGGAGTCTCGCACCGAAGTGGGCACTGCGCGCAACGCGATAACATCGCTATTGAATTTTTTCAGCTCTGCGGCGCTTGGCTTGTGACCCAGCAGCAACAAATACGCAACCTCTTCAAAGGTGGCATTGGCGGCCAGATCGGCGATCTCGTAACCGCGGTATAAAAGTTCAGTTTGAGTGACAGCGCAAACAGAAGTCTCTCCAACAGTTAGTCCCGCGAGTCCGCGAGTGTCAGGTTGCTTGGCGGTGGTTGTGGTGCTCATGGTTTCTCCTAAAGGTCGGGTATGAAAGCGTTCGATGCTAGCATCCGTTCATGAAACTATTCGCACAAGGGATGGCTATTTGCGCGCTTGCTGGTTGTGGAACCATCACCCAATACGAGCCCCCGCTGGCGTATCAGAACAGTCCGCAGGTTGACCAGGTTTGGAAATGGATGACTGGCTCATATTCCAGCGCGCAGCAAAGCCAAGTTGATGCGCAATACAAAAATATTGTGCTGCATATGAGTCCAATTTGGACGGATCAACCCGATGGTCGGTGGTTGTATGTTGAGCAAGCCATGCAAGAAAGCGCGGACAAGCCATATCGACAACGGGTGTATCACTTGGTCCACCATGACAATGGAACGATTGAAAGTTTGGTGTTTGAATTGCCCGGCGACCCATTGCAATACGCTGGAGCGTGGCAACAGCAAAATCCATTAAGCCAACTTTTGCCTTCACAACTCATGCCGCGATCGGGTTGCGGCGTGAAACTGAAAGCCAAATCAGCCACGCAATGGGGTGGTTCGACGGACGGAGACATGTGCGCAAGTTCTTTGAACGGAGCAGCGTACGCCACGAGCGAAGTGATGGTGACGGCGAATGAAATCACAAGTTGGGACCGCGGCTTTGACAGCGCGGGCAAGCAAGTGTGGGGCGCCACTAAAGGCCCCTATCAATTTAAAAAGCAAGCGCAGTAATTGCGGAATCCTTGAACAAGTTGAAATATAAAAATGAAATGGATCGAATCTAAAATAATTTGAAGAACACAATGAGCCCAGCACACCACAACAATGCAAGCAATAATTCTTCGAGCGATCAACATCCAGGACGCGCATTGCGCGCGCTGATGGACAAAGGCGTTGTCATGGCGCCAGGCGCGTTCAATGCATTGGTTGCAAAATCAGTGAAAAATGCTGGTTTTAACGCGGTTTATATTTCTGGCGGCGCCACGGCGAATGTTTCTGGATACCCCGATATTGGTTTGATCACGCTCACCGAAATGTGCAGAACCATCCGCGAAATTTCGGATGCCAGCGGATTGCCCGTGATCGCCGACGCCGACACTGGTTACGGCGAAGTTGAAAGTTGCGCGCGCACTGTTGTGGAATATGAACGCGCGGGCGCCGCTGCGTTACACATTGAAGATCAAGTCTTTCCAAAGCGTTGCGGTCATCTTGATGGCAAAGAATTGATCAGCGCCTCGGACATGGCGGACAAAGTAAGCACCATGGTAAAAAACAAACTCAACCCCGACTTTGTGATTATTGCGCGCACCGATGCGCGGC
>SYAD01000181.1 GCA_005789005.1 Planctomycetia bacterium
AACAGCAACGACAAACCAAGTACGCCACCCACAACCAACGCCATGCGCCAGGACACCCACTGCGTGACAAAGTATGCCGCCACCGCGCCCATGATTCCAAGTGTGGCAATAAGCGTGGTGGCGTAGCCGCGCCATTTCGGCGCCGTGAGTTCGCTCACCAATGTCATGCCCGCGCCCAGTTCACCGGCCAAGCCAACGCCCGCTACAAAGCGCAGCACTTCAAATTGATGAATGGCGCTACCCAAGCCAATGATGTGCAAGAACGCAAGCGGACCGTTTGGATCAACATCCATGATGGCCCCGTTGAGCAAGTTGGCGACTGAGTACACCAAGATGGATCCAAATAAAACCGTGAGGCGGCCAAGGCGATCGCCAAGCACGCCCCACAAGACGCCGCCCACAAGCAATCCGCTCATTTGCAAAATGTTGTCAATCCACACGCCCCAATCTTTCAACAGCACATCATGTTGATCCGCGGGCAGAGCGGCGAGTTGTGGGGCAAGCACCTCGCGCAAACTGGTTTTGCGAATCAGCGCGAAGAGCAGCAAGTCAAAGATGTCAACGAAATAGCCAAGTGCGGCCACCACCACCGCAAGAACAACCACCGAGCGTGGCTGCTTGATTTTGCCTTGATTATGGCTTTCCATTTGCGGGCGGCACTTTGGGTGGCGCCACTATTGGCGCAGTTGTCGGCGCAGTTGTCGGCGCGGTTATCGGCGCAGTTGTCGGCGCAGTTGTTGGCGCGCTTGCAGGCGCAGTTGCCGGCGCAAGATCCAAATTCATCGCTGTTACAAGTTCTTGAATCAGTGCCTCAAGTTGGGTTGCCGCGGATGCTTCATTCACCAAACTAATTCGCTGTTGTCCCCACACGGCGGATTGTTTGGACAACGCTTCCCCTGGCACTTTCATCACTCGAGTCACCAACAACATTACGCCAAGAGCGCGGCGTGGTTGATCTTCGCTGAACGAAACAAGCAGCATCATTTCCACGGGACTCTGTTCCGCGCAATTTAAACCAACTTTTGTCAACGCTTGCCCCAATTGATTTTTTGCTTCGACCTCCGTCACACCCAAAACAGGAGTCTTGAAAGAAATCGCCGTCGAGCAACGCACGGCATTTATTCCATAGATGGCTTTCGATAGAGCCGCGGTGGGCAAAGCCGATGGGTTTGCATCAAGCATCTTCATCTTGTCCATATCAGACTGAGCCACTGCGCCAAGCGAGCGCGCTTCATCACGCTCAGCGCGCAGACTGGAAGCCTCCTTGCGCGCGTCACCAAGTTGCCGCGATGCTTCGCTGGCTTGGCGCGTGGCGTTGGCTGCTAGATCTTGCGCCTCGCCAATCAATTTTTTTGCGCCGTTCTCCACGGTTTCAGCCATTCCCAGCTTGATCGCCATTTCCGCAATATCCGCTTTGGCGCGCGCGACAACTTGCTCGTTCGCGGCTTGCTCCTTGTCCGCGAGCAATTTCAATTCCTCAACAGCGCGAGCGCGATCCCGTTCCTTTTCAACCAACGCTGCTCGATTCACAATCCATGTCGTCAGTCCCCCAACACCAAACCCAACCAAGAGAATCACAATGATCATCAACGCCGAGATGGATTTTTTTGAACGAGTTGTGTTCGTCGGCTGCGCGCCATCAGGGCCGACATCGCTCCAAGGGCTTGTATCTGTCATTGAAATATTCTCGCTGTACTAGGTATTCTTGTCATAACATTCCCTGGGGAGTCGTTGCAAAGTCTAACCAACTTGCCGTCGCGCCGAGTTCCGTCAAAGTTGCATTTCATGTCAAACAACACTCCAAACAATCAAGTGCCCGATGACGAGTTCGATCTTTCCATTGATTCCTCGATCGATCTTGGTTTGGATGAGGACGCCCTGCAGGACACCACGGCGACATCCATCGCTCCCATGCAATTTTCGCGCAGTGGCGAGGAGCCCACGCGCGATCGAATTGTGATTTTGGGTCGAACCCGCGCCGGCAAAACAATTTATTTGTCACGTTTATACGAGCAATGTTGGCGCGGCAACGGTGCGATCCACATGGAGACAAGTTCAGGAAAATCGCATCTTGCTCTGCTGAATGCCGTGGCGGAAATGGACGAGCAACGTCGTTGGCCTAAGGCCACTGACAGTTCGACCTATTTGGATTTCCAACTCACTTGGCAAGGCCACGCGTTCACCATGGTGAGCTTGGATTATCCAGGGGAAGTTTTTCGCCGCGCCTTTGTTGAGCAAATCGAGGACGCCAACACGGCCGAGTTGATCGATCACGTGCAACGCGCCGCGGGCGTGGTGTTGCTGATTGATCCGAAAGTTCTCTCGAGTGGAAAAATTGGTGACGCCGCCGATGACGATTACGGGATGGTGCAGGCGTTGCGATTTATCCGCGGGCTTCCTGGCGGAAATAGTGTTCCCATTGGTTTGGTCCTCACAAAGATCGACATCAACGCAGACCTGATCCGCCACCACGGCGGCTTGCGCGGATTCGCCACGAAATATTGCAACAATTTAATTCGGGTGGTTCCTTCAATCACGTTGTTTGGAACGTGCGCGGTGCGCTCGCGACGCGACGCGTTGGGCAAGGATATTCCCGATCTCACAAAGCCCGCGCGTGGATTGGAAAACCCCATCGTGTTTTGTTTGCGCAGCATCGTCGCCAATCGAACCAAGACTCGAAATGAAACCGTGAAGCGGAGCCAGCAAGAATTTATCCAACGTGAAATCAAACAGGATGAGGAGGCCGAAACCAAGGACACGCATTTCTGGCTCTGGGCCAATGTTGTGTTGTTGGTTGGCTTGACGGTGGTCGGCGTGCTGACTTGGTTGGTTGTGAGACAATTTTTGTGATCCAAGTTTCCACCCATCTCTTTGGATCAACAGATGGCTATCAAACATTGGCCAAGAGCGCCGACGTGAGTGAAGCGGAGGAGCGCGCGTTGTCCATCTTTGGATTTGGATCGCCGCAATCTCCGCAAGAGATCGAGCAACTTCGGCACCGACCATCCGTGGCGGGTAAACTCCTGCCGAGCGGCCGCTTTGCGATCACGCGTTTGTTTCCTGGTGGACCCGATGTGGCGGGTCGCGACACGGTGGAGCGGCGCAGCATTATCTTCACCGCGCAACAATGGAAGTCCGTGGTGCAGTGCGATCTTGAATCTTTGCTGGCGGACGATCATGCTTTTGCGCGCGATGCATTTATGAACGCTTCGGCGCATTCCGTACAAGTGCGCGACAGCGATGATTTATTGCCGCACGCTGGCGAACTTGAACGCCACGTCTATGACATCTTATTGTCCACGCCGCGGCAGAATTGCTGCTCGCTCTTGCCCGACGAAGCGGCCAATCGCCGCGCATTGATGCGCTTGCTGAAATTGCTTCCCGCCCAAGATGCCTGCCAACTTTCGTGGGGCTTGGGTTTGTTCGCCGCCACGCCTGGAGTTCGCATCGCCACAGCTTCTGCATCTGTACCCGCCAGTCCACATGCGCGCTGGCCCTCGCTTACAGCTCAACTGGCGCATCCCAACAAAGTCGCAACGCTTGGAATGAGTTTGGATATGCGCGCCACCATGCGTGGCGTTGCGATTGCGCAAAAAACTCCGCGCATGTCGTTGCGTCAACGCATGAATGAATATCTTGCGTGGATTATTGTGGCTTGCGTGTTGCTATCCATTGCGTTGGGCTATTTCATTTTTGCATCACGACCGCAAAAATCAACGCAGCCGTTGCCTGCAAATGCAATGCAAGTGCCTGCGCCGCCCACTGCTATTAACAAATTAGAGATACTCACCCCAGTTGTGCCTGAAACCAAACAGGACGCCAAGGAGTCCGCCGCTTCGGAAAGTAAATCGGCAACTGAAACAGCAACTCAAACCACGCCGCAAGATTCCTCTTTGCAGAACAAGGGCCAATTTACGCCTACTCCTGGTGATGAAGTTGGGAATGCAAAATCAAATCTAAACCCAACTCCTCCCCCTATCGATTTCAAATTTAAAACCGATGAACCTGCCAACTACCAAGCCTACGAGTTGGATTTATGGAAGCAAGCTCAAGCCATACGCCTCACGGCACAAACGCCGCTAGACGAAAAAATTCAAATTGGAGGATGGCTTGAATCGGCGACCAATCAAGTGAACCAACTTACGGCACTTCAAGACAAGATAAATCCACAAGTAAAAAAACTGAATTACATAAATCCAGATTTTTTAAATGCAAACTCTAAAACTGAACTCGCACTGAAGCCTGATCAAGCCCAAACCGCGTGCGCGGCGGGCATTTTAGTCCTTGCGCAATGTGAAATCATGCGGGTCAAATTAATCATTGAAATACAACTCAACTTGTTCAAATCTCAGTTCAAAACCTTATCTGCGCTTGAAAAAAAGAAATATACAAATCTAGAAGACGCGTTGGTAAAAATAAACATGTCCGATTCAATGTCA
>SYAD01000182.1 GCA_005789005.1 Planctomycetia bacterium
CCAGCCCCATGTCGTGAAAGTGGTTTCGCCTAATTGCAATCGGCACAACAGAATCACTCCCAGCGACGCGAACAATCCCAGCGTTGCGGTGGTCTGAATAAATGATGTGTAGAAACCGCGTAGATGAGTTGGCGCGTGCTCGGCCACATAGGTCGCCGCCCCGCCATACTCGCCACCAAGCGCAAGGCCTTGCAAAAGCCGCAGCGCCAAAAGCAAAATGGGCGCTACTACTCCAACTTGTTCGTAGGTTGGAAGCGCGCCAATAAGCGTGGTGCTGAAACCCATGATCAGCAGCGTGACTAGGAACGCATGTTTGCGACCAACTAAATCACCGATGCGACCAAACACAATGGCGCCAAATGGTCGCACCACAAATCCGGTAGCGACTGTGGCCAGCGTGAATAGCAACGCTGCGGTGGGGTCGGTCTGCGGAAAGAAATTTTTGGCGATGATTGTCGCCAGGCTTCCAAAAATATAAAAGTCGTACCACTCAATCAGCGTGCCCGCGCTGGAGGCGCCAATGACGGTCCAGATATTTTTTGTTGAGTTGGCGGAGAGGCTGACGTTTGTATTTGTGCGGTTTTTGCCCATATTGCCGCTCATTTTATTATTCACGCCAACGCCATTCATGCGCCAAAGATAGCGGCATTCACCATTCCTGTTCTAGGTCTCCTTGGCCGCCGCATCAAGCGATTAACTCAATAATCGCCGCAAGATCTGGCGCGGGACTGCGATCGCCAGACAACGGCTTCACGCGCGAGCGCACCAACGCGTACATGGCTTCAACGCCAGCACCCGAGCGAAGTGGCCGCTGCGCCTCAAGCGCTTGCGTCATCACATACAACTCAATCGCGATCACGCTGCGGCACAATTCCACCGAGCGCGCGAGTTGCGTTGCGCTGGTGGGGCCAAACGAGTTGTAGTCCTCTATGCCACCGCAGGTGGAAACATTTCCAACACTCGCAGGGTGCGCCAAACTTTGCAACTCATTGCAACACGCGGCGGCGGTGTACTGCGTAATCATCAAGCCGCTTTCAAGGCCGGGACTTGTCGCAAGGTGCGGCTTCACGCGGTTCACTTGGTCATGGCCAGACAGCACCCAGAATGTGCGGCGCTCACTAATGCCCGCGATATGGCACAGCGCGATCTTGGCTTGATCCATTGCAAGTGCCAGCGGCATGCCGTGAAAATTTCCGCCGCTCACAATTTCGAAAGCGCCGGAATCATCAACAAAAACAAGCGGATTGTCGGTGACGGCGCCAAGTTCGCGCTCCACAACAAGTCGCGCGCCATCAAGTTGATCAAACGCCGCGCCAATCACTTGCGGCGCGCAGCGAAGGCCGTATGGATCTTGCACGCGCGGATCATTGTCCTTGTGCGAATCTGGAATGTGCGAGCCCGCAAGAAGTCCGCGCATTGCGGCAGCCACTGTGATTTGCCCAGGCTGATTGCGCGCAAGATGAATGCGCTCGTCAAGCGGAGAGTGGCTGGCCAAGCACGCGTCCATGCTCATGGCGGCGGCGTTGATGGCGGCGCCACGCAGCGCGTCGATCTCCTCAAATGCAAGCGCGGCGCGCGCGGCCATAAGGTGCGTGCCGTTGAGAAGCGCCAGTCCTTCCTTGGCTTCAAGTTGCAGTGGTTGCAACTTGGCAGCTTTCAACGCGGCCGCGGCGCTGATTGTTTTTCCACCAACAATCACATCGCCTTCACCAAGCAGCGACATCATGGCGTGCGCAAGCGGCGCCAAATCACCGCTGGCTCCAACGCTGCCAATTTCTGGAACAACCGGCGTGATGTCGTGCGCCAGCATGTGCAGAATGCGCTCGACCACTTCCACGCGCACGCCGCTGTGGCCGCGGCACAAACTGGCGGCAAGAATGACCAGCATGCCGCGCACAACATCGGTTGGCAGCGGCTTGCCCACGCCCGCCGCGTGCGAGCGAACAATATTGTGTTGCAGTTGGCGCAGTTGATCCGTGGGCACGCGCACATGGGCTAGCGATCCAAAGCCCGTGTTAATTCCGTACACGGCGTCGTTGCCGGCTGCGACTTTGTTCACGGCTTCGCGCGCGCGCAAAAGATTCGCGCGGCCAGTTGCGCCAATTGTTGCGACACGGCCATGTCGGGCCACTTGGTGAACCATGCGTATGGTGAGCGGCTCGCCGTTGAGTTGGATCGGTTGCGTTTGTGGCATGCGCAAAAGATAGCGGGTTCTACCTTAGACTTTTTTTGGATGGCAGGTGTATTCTGATCTCAATGGCAAATCCAAACTTTGTAGGCGTATTGTCTGGGCTCGCCGCAGCAGGTATTGTCAGTGCCGCCATGCTCTGGCAAGAAAATGCATTCAGTGCGCCAAGCGGTTCAACGCAATCAAATTCCGAATCAAAGCCTTCCGCCGATCAAGCCGCCAATGGAAACTCTATCGTCGCCCAACCAACAGCTATTTCAAAGCCTATAGCTTTAGTTTGGGCGAATATTTTAGAGCAAGAACCAAACCCACAAGTTGTCACGGATACGGATTTGCGCAAGCGCATTCAAGAAACCGGGCTTCCTTGGCGCGTGCAAGACAAGGTTTCTGGAATTGAAATGTTGCTGGTGCCGCAGGGCAAATTTGAAATGGGAATGATTCCGGGTGATACCGATGCGCTCGCCAATGAAAAGCCCGAGCATTCGGTCACGATCTCAAAGCCATTTTATCTTGGTCGCACGGAAGTAACGCAAGGCCAATGGTTCAAGGTCATGAAGGAGAATCCAAGTAATTTCAAAGTGCAAAATCCGCGCGCCGCAATGATCCAGGTTTTGATGAAGCAGGGGATCACTAAGGAAGACGCGTTATCAATGACGGCTTCAGCTTCAATAAAGATCGACGCGCTGCCGGTGGAAAAAGTTTCTTGGAAGGATTGCCAACTCTTTTGCGCCATGGCGGGACTGCTTCTTCCCACAGAAGCTCAATGGGAATACGCGTGTCGAGCGGGATTGAGCGCGCCTCGTTACGGCGAAGTGAATGACATTGCTTGGCATGAAGG
>SYAD01000183.1 GCA_005789005.1 Planctomycetia bacterium
GAATCCAGCTTCAATAATTTCTGCGGCGCTGCGGGCCTCCTCAATCACCCACTCAATGTCAAACTCAAGCATGGTTTCAAGCGCTTGATCGGATGTGATCACACTGTTGATTGTGGCTGTTGTGCCCTTCATAAACAGCTTTTTTAGAATGTCGCCAGCCTTCACACCAGTGACGGAGGAGAGCTCCTTGATGTTGATGGGCTCGGAAATTTTTACAACGCCAGTGACCGGTCCTTGTTGGCGAGTAGGTTGCTGGAACGAAGATTTTTTATTTGTCGTGACCGTGCGGTTCTTGCGGAAGAAACCCGTGGACGACATGCGGTCTTCGCGCTCCTTGATGTCCTGCTTGCTGCGCTCGCTGGCAGGAGATTCTCCACCATTTCGACCACGCGTATCGGTCGCGCTCACGCGACGTTTGTTTCGATCAGGCGCGCGCGCGGATGCGCCAGTTGGAGCGCCGCTGGCTGGAGCGCCAGAGCCACCACTGACACCAGCGCCACCACCACCAAATCGCGGACCAGGACGAAATGTTCCTTGACCAGCGCCGGGAGTAGATCGTGGCCGCGGCGCGGGAATCACATCGGGAGTTTCCACTCGAATCACACGCGGACCTGACAGACTTGTCTTTATTGGTTGCTGCAACATTGGTCCAACGGGTCGCACATCTGTGGGACGCGTTGGAACATTGGCTTGCGCTGGTGGTCCTGGCCTGAGAAAAGTTTTTGGTGGCGCGACTGGCGCAACTGAGGGCGACGCATCTGTTGGATGTGCTTGCTTTACGGCGTGTGCCTTTGGCGCGTCTTGGGTTGGAGAAACTTGAATTTGATCGCCTTCATCAGCCTCAGGCGCCTTTGAAATTACGCCTTTTTTGGCTGGTTTAGCCTCAGTTTCAACGGCGCCGTGATCAACAACGGCGGCCGACTCTGCCGCAACTTTAGGCGCGGCTTTGCGCACAACAGGCGTTGGCTTGGGAGCGGTTGGTCGAGCCGCCAATTTCTTGGCGCTCACTTTTTTCGCGGGCTCATCAACCTCGGCTTGATCAACCTCGCTCGACTTGCCGGCGGTGGTCTTGCTTGCAACGACTTGCGCGGGCGCGTCCTCAACCGCCACGCCTCCGCCGAACCACTCACGAATAGTCAGCGCCAATCCCATCGAGATGGTGGATTGCGGTTGCTTGACATCTGGAATGCCCTCTGTTTCACAACGAGCAATAATGTCCTTGGTTGCAACTCCAAGGTCTTTCGCCAACTGTGAGACGCGGACTTTCGTGATTTTGGACAATGTGTTTCCTTTGTTGATTCAATTCAAATAAACGAGTTCAAATAATGTTCATCACTTCAACGCTGCATCAATTTTTGCCGCCGAGAATGTCGTCGGCCGCGGCTTCCGCGGATTGATCCACTTCAACCGCCGGCGCGGAGCCCAACAGCACATCCGCCGCCGCGCCTTCTTCCGCCGCCAATTGCTCGGCCGCGGTCTTCTCTTGCTCTTGTTGCTCGGCGACAATCTTGGCCTTGTCAATACATGTGGTCACGATTAAGTCGGCCAACTCCGGAGCGATGCCAAGATTTGTCTCCAGAATTTCTGGACCAACTTCCTCCACATCAAACACGCTGATCAAACCAAGCGCGCCCAATTTGTCCAGCATTTCATCGGTGATTCCTTCGATTGGACGAACCGTCTCCTCCAAAATGGCGAGGCCTTTTTGGAACTCTGGTGGCGTGAGAATGTCAACGTCCCAACCGGTCAAGCGCGCGGCAAGGCGCACATTTTGTCCACGTCGACCAATGGCAAGACTCAGTTGATCGTCACGCACAATAATGGTGGCGCGGCCAAGTTCAAAGCACAAAGTCACTTCCTCTACTTCGGCTGGCTTGAGCGCGTTTGAAATCAGAACCTGGCTGGATTCATTCCAACGCACAATGTCGATCTTCTCGCCGCCGAGTTCGTCGACAATATTGCGAATGCGGCTGCCACGAACACCAACGCATGCGCCAACGGCATCCACTTTGCTGTCCACGCTTGAAACCGCCAACTTGGTTCGGAAGCCCGCTTCACGCGACATGGCTTTGATGTCGATCACGCGCTCGGCAACCTCTGGAACTTCGGCCTCGAACAAACGACGAATGAAATCTGGATGCGCGCGGCTCAGAACAATCTTCACTTGATGGCCAGCGTCGCGCACATCAAGAATGAGGCAGCGAACACGGTCGCCTGGCTGGAATTGCTCGCCAGGAATTTGCTCGCTGCGCGGCATGAAGCCTTCGGCGCGGTCAATTTGCACAACCAATGAACCGCCCTCGTACATTTGCGCGGTGCCTGTGACCAACTCGCCTTGACGCTTGGAAAATTCCTCCAACAGGCTGTTGCGCTCCTCTTCACGGAACTTCTGAATCATCACTTGCTTGGCTGTTTGCGCGGGAATACGACCCAATGACGACAGTGGAATTTCCTCCTGCGCGCCCTCATCTAGATTGCGCCAAATGCGCATGCCGCCATTGAGGCGATCGATCTCGCAACCAAACTCCTCAAGATTTTCACTGTTGAAATGCTTGCGCGCGGCGCTGACCATGGCTTGCTCAAGATCCATGAGTAAAATCTCACGGTCAATGTTGCGGTCGCGGGCGATGGAATCAAGAATGCGGAGTGTTTCACTATTCATTTGGATGTCTCTTCTGTTTTTGAGTTACGAAAAATAAGATTTGAGTTACGCGGGGCACACAGTGTCGCCGTAAAAAAAACACGGGTCACGCTCGGTACGGCACCGCGGCGTGACCCGTCCAATGACTGTCCATCGTGGACAATCAAGGCTTGCTCGTGGGGACCTTTACAACGCGGTCTCCGCGAATAAACCTTCAATCACGCTTGGCGACACGCCAAGGCGACACCAACTTCCAAGATGGACGCTCAAGTGCGTCATCGCAGGAAGGTGGTCGACGAAACCATGTTGAGAAAATATGTAGTCATGGGATTCGATCGTGAAACGGACGGTGCCCATTCCAACAAGGAGCGGGTGCGTGATTGTACATGAAATCCGCTGAAATCTCAAGTGACTGGTGCGAACTTGCGGTTCAAAAATGGGTTAAAGTCGCTTCTTATAGAGTGCTAGGCTCGTTCATATGAAAGTGAAGAACTTGAATTTATGTTGGATCATGGCAATAGCCGCGGCTTTGTCGGTCATGGTTGCTCACGGACAAATTTTGGGGTCTCAGCCTCAAATTGGAATCACTGGCAAATTCAAGACGGCCAAGACCGAGACTTTTGGCGACTCGCGCGACTCAGTAAGCGCCACCGGCGAAATTCCAAGCGGCGCGGCGCGGCCTGGCGCGTTGGTGCCGGTTGCCATCCGTGTGAAAGTGAAAAGTGGTTGGCATATGTGGCCCGTGGAATCCCAAGCGCGCTCCGTTGCGGATGCGGAGGTATTTGAGGGCGCAATTTTTTCCACGCTGACGCTGCAAGGGTTGCCATTGCAATCCGACGCGCCACGCGAGACCAAGTTGAAATTGGTCGGCGCGCAATGGCCGCAACCAGTTGGCGCCGCATTTGATTTTGGCGAAGGCAAGCAAACACTCGCCGTGTATGAAGGCCAGTTGCTGATCTTCGCCGCGATTCAAATAGGAGCGGATGCGAAAAATGGTCCGCTGCCAATGACATTGCTATTGAATTTTCAATCCTGCAACAACACAAGTTGTTTGGCGCCCGCCGAAATTGAAATTCCAATAACGCTGCAAGTGGATTCCGCCGCCGCCGCGGTGGCGCCCAGTGGAGAATTTCAAAAGTTTGATCCGGCAAAATTAATCAGCGACGCCACGGAAATTAAAGTACAAAGTGGCGTGCAGTTTGATTTTTTTGGCGCCTCGTTCAACGTTGATCCTCAAGGCGCGGGATTCTTTCTATTGCTGTTGGTGGCATTTCTTGGGGGCATGTTGTTGAACTTCACCCCCTGCGTTTTGCCTATAATTCCGCTTAAAATCATGTCACTGAGCCAAAGCGCGGGCAACCGGGGCAAATGTTTTTCGCTTGGCGTGGTGATGAGTTTGGGCGTGATTGGATTTTGGCTGGCGCTCGGCGCATTGGTGGGTGGCGCAAGTGGTTTCAGCGCGGCCAACCAACTTTTTCAATATCCCGCGTTCACTATCGGGCTTGGAATTTTCATCGCCATCATGGCCGTGGGCATGGCTGGATTCTTCAGCGTGGGTCTGCCAGCGTGGGTGTACGCGATTGAACCCAAGCACGATTCATTCATTGGAACATTTGTATTTGGAATTATGACGGCGGTGTTGTCAACGCCCTGCACTGCGCCATTGATGGGCGCGGCGGCGGGTTGGGCGGCTTCAAGTGGCAACACTTCCACAGTGCTGATTGTGTTTGGAACCATCGGCGCGGGAATGGCCACTCCATATTTATTTTTAAGCGCGTTTCCAAACTTGGTCGCACGCATGCCACGCACTGGTCCCGCCAGCGAACTTGTGAAACAAGTCATGGGCATTCTATTGCTGGCCGCGGCGATATTTTTTATTGGGGCGGGCGTGAATGGGTTGCTGGAAAGTCCCACGCACGCGCATTGGTGGTTGATTGGCGCCACGGGCTCGGCAGCTGGCTTGTGGTTGTTCTGGCGCACTTTGCGAATCACCAAAAAAGCCATATTTAGGCTTCTTTTTAGTGCAATTTCAATTGCCGTGATCGTCCTAAGCGTGGGCGTGAGCATGACGTTGGGAGGCGCTGGTAAATCCGATTGGATTCCATTTTCAAACGAAGCGGTGGCCGAGGCAAAATCAAAAAACAAAATCTTGGTTCTGGATTTCACCGCCGAATGGTGCCTGAATTGCAAAGCGCTTGAGAGCGCCGTTTTGGATTCAGTTGATGTGGCGACGGCTTTGGCGCAATCGGATGTAGCGGCCATCAAGGTGGACATCACAAGCCGCAAAAGCAACGGCTGGAATTTACTTCACGACTATGACCGTGTGAGCATTCCGTTGCTGGTTGTGCAGGACGCCAAAGGAAAAGTAATTTTTAAGAGCGACGCATACACGCGCGCGCAAGTTGTTGAAGCAATTCAAAGCGCGCGCGCGGCCAAGTAGAACGCGACTTTGTTCGAAAAATTTATTTCCCCGGCCAAGGCGGCCAAGTCGCCGCCAGTTCTTCGGCCTCATGCCGATCGGCTGGCCGCAATTTTAAAAGCACATCAAAGCGCATTGAGTCATCCGATTCAATGGCTTGCCTTGCATACTCGCCGGTCCAAGGTTTGGATAATTTTGCGGACCAACGCGCCGCGCGCAACCACGCTCCAGCGCAACGCCGATCCAGTTCCGTGACATCAAGCGCCCGGTTCATGGCGGAAACGGCGTCAACTTCCGCGTGCGTTTGCATGGCAAGGGACTCGCTTAATATTGAGGCAATTTGCCTTTTTTCAAAGGTATTTTGGACCATTTCCTGACTGAGAACAATGGCCTCTTGCAGCACATCTTGAGCTTGCTGGGCAGTTGCGCAAAGCGCCGAAGCGCGCATCAATTGATCAACGGCGGCAAGCTTGGAACTTTCAAACGCGGCAAGTTCTTTCTTTGAATTACGCAAGGCGCGCGCGCACTCCATTCGGGCTTGCGCCCCGGGCTCGCCCTTTGCCAATGCGGCCGCGTCAACAAGTTTTTGCGCCGCAAGTTCCACGCGCGTTTCTTCTTGCGAGGCGATATTGGCGAACCTGAAACACGCGAGCGAAAATAAAATCGCGGCCACGGCGGTGAACCATTGCACGCCGCCCTCAAACCAACGGCGTGGCGCAGGCGTGCATCGGGGCACGCTTGCCGCCAATAAAGCGCAGCCCCAAATCATGGATCCAGGATTCCACAAAGTCATTTCAATTTGTCCATCAATCCAAAGGGTCAAAGCGGCCGCCCCCAAAATAGCCGGAGCAGCGCAAGTCCAACGCGTGATGTTCGCGCACATCCACCATGCAAAAGTTCCCGCCGCCACCACGCCAATCAAACGCGCCAGTAGCGACACAAGATCAAGCGAGTTGGCCTCGAAGCGAATGGCCAACGAAGCGGCCAGAATCACCGCAAGCGTTGCTGCTTGGCGCGGAAATTGAATATCACCCTCGGCGGAGTTTTCATTGCGTTGATTGCTGGCTTGAACCGAGATAAAAATAAGCGCAATCACAGCCAAAATCATTGGAATTCCAGCGATTCCGATTTGCGCCAACCAGTCAAAGAACACCGAGTGCGCGCTTTGCACGGCGTCCACCGCGTCGATTGGTCGAAACCTAAGAAAGGCGTCTTGAAATCCATCGATGCCACTGCCCGTCCACGGTTGGTTTAGAAAAATGCGCCATGCGCCAGAGATATAGTGGCTGCGAAACAATAAACTTCGCTCTTGGCCAAATGCCTGCGAATCAAAAAGCGCGCGCAGTGGTCCGGCGAAACAACACAGCAGCAAAAAGGCGACTGCGCCCATCGCCAATGTGTTGGGCGCGACGCGAACACGCCGTGTGATCACAAGAAACGCAAGCCCAAGCAACATGGCGACAATCGCGCCCTTGGAACCATTGGCAAGCGGAATTACCGCGCACAATAACGCGATAACGAAAGCGATTATTTGATTACGCCCTACCAGTCGCGCGCCAATGGCAACGCACGCCACGGTGATGGATGCGAAGAGC
>SYAD01000184.1 GCA_005789005.1 Planctomycetia bacterium
CGGCGTAGTGCCGCCAAATCACTGGCTAAACGCGGCAAATCAGAATATTCCGGCATATCGCGTAAATGCTCGGGCGTGACGTCGTAGTTTGGAAAGTAATGATCGGTGGCGATCACGCATTGCGAAAGCTGCGAAGCCAATGTGCTTTTACCAGCTCCAACCGGACCGGTTATGCCAATCACCACGCGATCATTGGCGCTTGTACTCGGACCTCTCTTTGCCGCCGCAATCACCGCCACCGCATCAAGAATGCGCTGCCGCGCGCCGTTCCACTGCAATATTTCTTGTGCACGCATTGGTTCGCTCATACTGTCCTCATGAAGTCAGAGTACTCAGCAATTCACTATTCTGTGACTCACATGCAACAATTCACCGGACTCATTGGCGTTGGCGTAATTCTTGCGATTGGCTTCGCGCTGTCTACCAACAAGCGCAGCATAAACGTACGCACGATTGTCTCTGGTGTGACCATTCAATTTCTAATCGCGTTTCTGTTCCTGCGCTTTCCCCCCGTAGTTCACGTGTTTGATTATTTCGCGGCGGGCGTGACCCGCGTAATTTCTTTCGCCGACCAAGGCACTGCGTTCATATTTGGAAAAGTCGGCGACGCCAGCGGCCCTTGGGGATTTATTTTCGCCGTAAAGGTACTTCCCATTATTATTTTCTTCGCGTCATTTATGGCGGTGCTATACCACTTGGGAATCATGCAGCGCGTGGTGGCGGTATTGGCCTGGGTCATTCGCCGCGTGCTGAATGTCACCGGCGTCGAAGCACTCTCTGCGGCCGCAAACATTTTCCTTGGGCAAACAGAGGCGCCACTCACCGTCAAACCGTTCATTGCCACCATGACGCGCTCGCAAATCATGGCCATCATGACGGTGGGCTTCGCAACTATTGCCGGCAGTGTGATGGCCGCGTACATAGTCATGCTGGGCGGAGATCAAGAAAGCGCGCGCATTCTTATGGCTAAACATTTGATGACCGCCAGCGTTATGTCCGCGCCCGCCGGCCTGGTCATGGCCAAACTAATGTTGCCTGAAACAGAAACGCCACGCGCGGAATCGCTGGACGCTCTGCGCAACCTGCCCAAGACCACATGCAACCTCATGGACGCCGCCGCCGAGGGCGCCACCGACGGTTTGCGCTTGGCGCTAAATGTTGCCGCCATGTTGATCGCGTTCGTGGCGCTGCTCGCTATGTTGAATTATCCACTAGCTGCGCTGAGTGAAATTAATTCCATCGCTTCATGGCGCGCCGCGCACGCAATTCCCGTGCTTACCTTTCAAAATATACTCGGTTATATATTCACGCCGCTCGCTTGGTGCATGGGCGTAGGCAGTGACGACGCGCGAAAAATGGGCACCCTCATGGGCGAGCAAATCATCGCCACGGAATTTGTGGCGTATGTCGACCTTAGTACTTCACTGCGCGACGGAACTATCAGCTCGCGCGCCGCGCAAATTGCAACGTACGCGCTGTGCGGCTTTGCAAACCTGCCGTCCATTGCAATTCAAATTGGCGGCCTAAGCGCCATGGCCCCAAATCGCCGCAGTGATTTCGCGGCGCTTGGTCTGCGCGCCATGGTCGCGGGCGCGCTTGCCTGCTGGATGACCGGCGCCGTGGCAAGTTTGTTTATTGGTGGATAAGGCAAGCGGCGACGTCATGGCTTGCGGTAAAAACATGGTTATGATCGCCTACTAATGAATACAAGTTTGAACAAGCCCACTGAAACAAATCCACAGCTCCGTAACGACGAGCGGTATGTATTGGTTTCCCAAGGGTTTCCGCAGCAAGAAGATGGAATGGACTTGGTCGATCTTGTGATTGCTGCCTGGAACTTTCGCGTCCTTTTTACTATTTCCTGGGTCATTCTTGCCGTGATCACATTTGGCGTGATGCAACTCCTGAACACGACAAACATAAGCACTGAAATTAGAAGTGGCTTTCTAGATAAAACGCCAATTCAAACACCAGACGCCATGCGGGATCAAATCAGCAAACTGATATTTCCATCAACAATAAAAGCCTTAGAGCAGCAACTCCAACACCCTGTTACAGCAAAAATAAACACGGATATTAAGAAGGCCTCTGACTATTTAAAGATAACTATCGCAGCCAGCGGATTATCCGACGGCCAATTAGATGAGTGCATGAAGTCAGTGGTACAAAATTGGATCGAAGGCCAAGCCTTGGAAATTAAAAAAAACACACAAGCAACTCAAGAGCGAATCGCATTGATTACTCAAGAGATTGCCGCAATCAATGATTATTCAGGACTTCTCAACTCTCCAACCGATCCCCTACAACAATCCGAAATCGCTCGTTTGCGCCTTCAAGCTGAAACTAAAAAGCAGCAACTTTTTGACTTGCAACTATCGATTCAAAATATTGATCAGCCAATCGTGTCGACTCCATTTTCTGATGCGGATGCAAGCTTGGCTCGCGGAATCAAGGGCGTAGCTGTTAGCGCATTTATTGGAGCTGCTTTGGCTTGCTGTGTGGTATTTGCGTTAAATATTATTTGTACAGCCAAAACCAGGCTTGCAAATAGTTAAAGCAGAACGTGCGAAATAAATCGCAAGCGCCAAGACGCTTAATACCCCAGCACAACCACGCCCGGCAGGTTGTCAAAGTCGCGGACATTGCGAGTAACAAGCGGGCGCGCATGCCGCTCGGCAGTGGCGGCAATCCATAAATCGTTATCGCTTATCGCACACCAAGCAGTTTGCAACATGTCTTGAAGAATATTTCATATTTTGCCACTCTTTTTCATCGCTTTCACGACGGACTCAAATGAGACCGGTCGCTCGCCCCGTTGTGCGCGAACGACAGCAATGTCATTGACCTCTTGTGCAAATACTTTGCGTAGCGCGTCGTTAACAATAGATGACACGGGCGTATCCGTGGTCGCTGACTTTAATTTCAGCGCGCGGAGAACATCGCTTTCAAAGTAAATAGTGGATCGATGGGAAGTTGCCATGCTTGTCAATTTAGCGCCCACCCCTGCTACCTTTACACCCATGTCCATACTTGTCACCGGCGGCGCGGGCTTCATCGGCAGCAATTTCATTCAGGAATGGTTCGCCACCTGCAATGAACCCGTCATTAATCTGGACGCGCTCACCTACGCCGGCAACCCCAACAATCTCAACACGCTTCCCGCGCACGCCGCGCACACCTTTGTGCACGGCAACATTGCCGACCGCGAACTGGTCGGCGAATTGCTCACTCGCCACACCATTCGCGCCGTCATTCACTTCGCCGCTGAATCGCACGTGGACCGCTCCATTCACGGCCCTGAAGAATTTATTCAAACCAATATCGTCGGCACATTTCGCTTACTTGAATCTGTGCGCGCCCACTGGAACACGCTTGAACCCGCTGCCAAAGCCTCATTCCGATTTCTGCATGTTTCCACCGACGAGGTCTACGGCTCACTTGCGCCAACTGACCCCGCCTTCAGCGAA
>SYAD01000185.1 GCA_005789005.1 Planctomycetia bacterium
ACTCCGCGTCCCAACGAAACCGACATCGCCGCGGACGCCGATCAAATTCTGCCCCATGGATTTGATCTTAAAAGTGTCAAAGCTCAAGTGAATGTCACGGAGAAAGCCACCTCGCTCATTTCCATGGCGGGATACATTGGCGATGGAGAGGTCGAAGCGAGCGGATTCGCCACGCTTGATTCGCAGGAACGTTGGTTTCAAGCCACAGCCAAAAATGTTCCAATTGATCGCTGGATCTTTGGCTTTCTTCCAGCCGACAAACGCGATGAATCCATGTTGACTTGGGGTGATTGCAATCCAACGGGCACCATCAACGCCGATGTTCATTTGCTTGAGAAACACGGCCAACTTGGACGTCGACGAATCATGGTGGACCCCACTCATGTGAAATTCAACATGGATCCCGACCTGGCCATGATTGAAATTCCTTGCGGCTACTTGGAATTAATCGATGATTCAATTCAAGTGCACGATCTGCAACTTGAATTCAACGACATGAACGCGCGCGTTGGCACCATGAGCGCCAATGGCTCCGTGAATTTTGGCGCAACCAATAAGAACGCCGACGACGTGATCGAACTTGATGCCAAGTTCCTATTCGCCGACCCGGTGTTCTTCAAGGTATTGCCTATTCAATTGCAAGAACGCCTTGAAAAAAATAAGTTTCAAAGCGAGGGCGCATTCGAAATCACCAATGGAAGATTCTCCATGCCCCCACGACACTCCGGCGCGGATTTTTGCGCGGACCTGTTGCTCACCGATGCGCAGTTGAATATTGGCCCTCAACTTTTAGGCATTAATGCAATCTTGAAACTCAACAGCGATAGCGGCGGGCCAATTGATGGAATGAGGATCGATATCGAACAGGGAAGCCTGTTTATTCAAGATCGATTCGTCTCTGATATTCAGGGTTCGCTCATCACCAATTCCACAACGGACAATTTCACAATTCCAAAATTAGAGGGTGATTTGTATGGCGGCCGTATTTGGCTTGATGCGTTGGTTCAAGGCCAAGGGACGCGCCCATGGACCGTGAATCTTGGGGTGGTTGGAAGCGATCTTGCGCAAGCCATTGCGGGCGGAACCCCCAAAGCAACGGAGCAAACCAATGACGGCGTGTTCAATGGCATGCTCACACTTGGTGGTGAAATATCCGGCGATCGCCCGCGCGAAGGTCGCGGAAAAATCCATGGCTTCAACGCGAAATTGGGTGATCTTCCGCTTGCGTTGCGTCTTCTTCAAGTCACGCAATTCATGCCGCCACTTTCCCAAACATTGGACCAAGCCAAAATCGATTTTTATATTCGTGATCAAAAGATCCGCTTTGAGAAATTTGACCTCACTTGCCCTACACTGCAACTCCTCGGATCCGGGTCTATTGACTTGGAAACATGGAAGATTAGCATGAGATTTAAAAACCGCGGAATTATTCCCGTTGCAAGCGATGTGTTTGGCGCCGCAACTGATTTACTACTGGCCGTCGATGTGGGTGGATCCCTATCCGATCCTCAAATCTCCGCAACCCCTATTCCCGTTTTGGGCAACAATCCATCTCTGGAGCAGAGTGGCAACTTCACACCTTCATCAACAAAGACGGCAACACCATGAGTGAATCTTCTGAACTCGACATTGGAATTCGCACCCGTATCGCGGCGCTTGTGGCGGAGGCTTCCGCAAGCCACCATGACCACGCCGGTGAAGCAAGCGCGCGCCGCCGTCGCCATGTGGAGGAACTTCTGGGAACCGGCCTGAAATTGCTGTCCGATGGTTGCGATGTTTCGCAAATCAAATTGATCGAAAATGCGGTGAAGGAAATCCGCCGCTCCTACCGCGTGTTCAATCGCTTCCGCGGGGTGCAAAAAGTGAGCATATTTGGCAGCGCGCGCACTCCCGAGGACCACCCCGACTACATCGCGGCGCGTTCATTCGGACAATCCATGGCGGCCGAGCATTGGATGGCGATCACCGGCGCGGGAGATGGAATTATGAAGGCCGGCCATGAAGGACCAAGCCGCGAATCCAGTTTCGGATTGTCCATTCGCCTTCCATTTGAAACCAACGCCAACGACATCATCGCGGGCGACGACAAGCTGATCTCTTTCAAATACTTTTTCACGCGCAAGCTGATGTTCGTGAGCCATTCAGATGCTGTCGCGGTTTTTCCTGGCGGCTTTGGAACCATGGATGAAATTTTCGAGGTGCTCACCCTGATTCAAACTGGCAAAAGCCCCATCGTTCCGATTGTTCTTGTGGAAGGCGCGGACACCAATGGCAAGCCACGTGGATATTGGCGTCAATGGGAATACGGCGTGGTGGAAAATCTTTTGGCGCAAGGATGGATCAGCGCGGAAGATCCTGGCCTTTACGAATTCGCATCCAGTCCCGACGACGCCGTGGCGCGCATCTTGCGATTTTATCACCGCTATCACAGCAGCCGATATGTTGGCGACCATCTTGTGATCCGCCTGAAGCGACAACTATTGCCGGAGCAAGTTGCCCAACTGGACACGGAGTTCAGGCCGTTGATCAAGAGCGGCCACATCACTCAAACTGGCGCGCTTGACGCGGAAAATGAGCATCCTGATTTACCGCGCCTGCAATTTCATTATTCAAAGCGCGCCTTCGGCTTGCTGCGGCGCATGATTGATCGAATCAATCATTTCCCTGAAGCCAGCCCAACATCTCCATGACGCCACTTCCGCGGCGCGCTAAACGGATTGCGGCGCTCGCGCTTGCGCTGTTTGGAATTGGCTTGCAAGAATGCTCCAGCGCGCAGCGTCGTTCATCAAGCGACATCGCTTCATCGCGCCAAGACTCCGATGGATTGGAAATTGTGCGCTGGACAACAACGCAAGACACATCCAAATTGGAGGGCATTCTGATTGGATTTCAAAAACGTCCGGTGATGAATCCCCTTGCGACTGAGTCGTTGCTACAGGAAGGATTTTTCACAGCGATTGTCGATCAAAAAGATTTGCCTCTGATTCGGGAGAAACTTGGACCGAGTCCGATTGACATCCACACAGCATTGGGAACATTGCCGAATTGGCGCGAGGTGTTCCAGCGACAAATTCCCCAAGGACAAGCGCTTGCCATCAATGGCGCAACGCGGATCATTGCTTCGGAAATTTTGGAAATGATCGCCCGTGGCTGGACCACTCCCACGGAATCCGGTGGATGTTTCCAACTTGAAATTGTCACGTCGCTTGTGGCCACATCCGTGGCGCAAGAAGGCATGTTTGGTCGAGCCGATCGGCCACGGGGAATGCCAATCATCAATACTGCTATTGAGACATGCTTGCAACCAGATGAAGTGCTGATTGTGTTGCCCGCAAACCAAGGTCCATTTAAAAGTGGACGCGGTCCAGGCTCCGAGGCCGGCTTGCCACCAACCGCGGGTCGATTTCTGCTGGGGGAATCCGCGGACTTGCAAGGCAAGGAAACTTCCATGAAAGGCGTTACTCTTTTGGCATTCGTGCCCCACATTTCAAGTTCAATTCAACCCATTCGAATTCCCGCTGCCGCCGTGGGCAGCAATTGAATGAGCGACCAAAAAATTCCAATGCTTGAAACGCAACCAAAAATCAAAAGAAAAAAAACGCGGCGACGATTGCGCGACACACGGGTCGCGCGCGGCATCAAGGTGTTGCCCACGCTGTTGACGCTGGGAAATTTGCTGTGCGGTTTCGCGGCGATTCATTACGCCGCCAAGCCAGTGGAGGCCAGCGAATTTTTTGGTTGGAGCACGCTCACCGTCGCGGGCACGTTGATTTTCTTTGGCATGTTCTTTGACGCGCTTGATGGCGGCGTGGCCAGGTTAACCCGCAGCACCAGCGATCTTGGCGCGCAACTGGATTCGCTGTGCGACATGGTGACCTTTGGCGTGGCTCCCGCCTTCATGATGTTGCGATTGGTCAGCCATTACTACGGCGCCGAACATGGAACAAATATTCTTGGTCCCGACGCCGACAACTTTTACGCCAAGGCCACT
>SYAD01000186.1 GCA_005789005.1 Planctomycetia bacterium
GCGCCGCCCATGCCCTTGACCAACTGTCCTGGAATCATCCAATTGGCAAGGTCGCCAGTCTGGCTCACTTCCATCGCTCCCAGAATGGCAAGATCAATGTGGCCACCACGAATCATGGCGAAACTATCGGCGCTGGAAAAGAAACTATGACCCGGAACTCCAGTCACGGTTTGCTTGCCAGCGTTGATCAAATCCGCGTCCACATTCGCCTCGGTTGGAAACGGACCCATTCCCAACATTCCATTTTCGCTTTGCAGCCACACGGTCATATTCGCGGGCACATAGTTGGCCACCAATGTGGGAATGCCAATGCCAAGATTCACATAAAAACCTTCGCGAAGTTCAAGGGAGGCACGCTTTGCAAGTTGATCACGGTTCAAGGGCATTGAGTGATTGTGCGCTGACTTGCCCGCCACGGCAACTGCCACAATGTCGATATGCTTGGCGCTCCATGCAAAACGCAAAAGACCTATTGAAACGCCTTGGAATTGATCGACATCCACGCTTGCTTCCTTGCGGAAGCTCCGACAGCATCACGAGCGAATGTCCCGCAACTGGCGAACCTATCGGAACGGTCCGCTTGGATACAGCTTCGGAACTTGAAGCGACCATTGTGCGTTGCGTGGCCGTGCAAAAAGCGTGGCGCATGTTGCCCGCGCCGCAGCGAGGCGAAATTGTCCGACAAATTGGCGAGGAGTTTCGCAAACATAAAAACGATCTTGGCGAATTGGTCACGCGTGAAGCCGGCAAAATTCGCGCGGAGGGTCTGGGCGAAATTCAGGAGTGCATTGATATCGCGGACTTCTCCGTGGGACTTTCTCGCCAGCTGTATGGAAACTCCATGCATAGCGAGCGGCCGAGCCATCGCATGTTTGAGCAGTGGCACCCGCTTGGAACCATCGGTTGCATCACCGCGTTTAATTTTCCTGCCGCCGTATGGGCGTGGAACTCCATGCTCGCCGCCACGTGCGGCAACGCCACGATTTGGAAACCAAGTTTGATCACGCCCATCGTGGCCATTGCTTGCAATGAAGTGGCTCAGCGCGTTATGCAAACGCAAACTATTTTCCGTCCCGCATACGGCGACCCGCGCGATGTCTTTGGTTTAGTGATTGGTCGTGACAGCGAAGTGGGTGAGCGCATGGTGGCGGACCGCAGATTGCCGCTGATTTCAGCCACTGGAAGTTGCCGAATGGGCCGAAAAGTTGGACAAGTTGTTGCTGGGCGTTTGGGCCGCGCGTTGCTTGAATTGGGCGGAAACAACGCAATTATTGTCATGCCCGACGCCGACATGAAATTGGTGGAGCGCGCTGTTGTGTTTGGCGCGGTGGGAACCGCGGGGCAGCGTTGCACCAGCACGCGCCGATTGATTGTGCATGAAAGTATCGTGGAGAAGCTCACGGACAAGTTGACGCACTTGTATGCCAGCATAAAAATTGGCGACCCAATGGATGATGCAACGCTGATGGGTCCGCTCATTCATGCGGAAACAAAAAATGCAATGAAGAGCGCGATAGAGCAAGCTGTTGCGCAAGGCTGCCACGTGAAATGCGGCGGCTTGCCTGGTCTTGCCAAATATGACAATCGTCCAGGATATTTCTGCGAGCCCACAATTATCAGCGTGCCCAAGGGTGTGGTGCCGCCGATTTGTCGCGAGGAAACGTTCGCGCCAATCTTGTACATCTTCAGCGTGAAAAATTTCGAGGAGGCCATGGAGATTCACAACGGAGTGGACCAAGGTCTTTCAAGCGCAATCTTCACAGACAGTGTTCGCAGCGCCGAGCGATTCTTGTCGCATCAAGGCAGCGATTGCGGTATCGCCAATGTGAACTTGGGAACCAGCGGCGCTGAAATTGGCGGAGCATTCGGCGGCGAAAAAGACACGGGTGGGGGCCGCGAAAGCGGCTCTGATTCGTGGAAGCAATACATGCGCCGTCAAACATGCACGGTGAATTGGGGAACTGATTTGCCGCTCGCGCAAGGCATTCGCTTTGGTGATTAAGCCGCGTTCATGTAACGCGTGGTTGAATGCGTGCAAGATTTTGTAGCTATTGGATGAAACGACCAACTGCCTGGCGAATTGAAGCATGAATTGATTTGTGGCAATGCCCGCGCTGGTGGTTGACTTACTGCGCGGAGGGTACCGGCGCATTCGCAACAGGAGCTTTGGTGGGCTCCGCGGTCGCCTTGGTAAATCGAATGAGGGTCCATTTCAATTCTGGCGTTGTATTGGAAACATTCTCTGCGACCTTGATCCACAAACCTTGTTCGTCAATATGTGGTCCATCAAGTTGACGCCATTGGCCGGTTTCAGAAATTGGCATCACCGTCCATGAATCCTCGCCTGTCTTTGAAAGCAATCGCCAACGAACTTCATCGGGGCGCGATCCATTGCCAATCACTTGCGCGGCCCACTCGCGGCCATCCCATGTGATGGCGGGAAAGTTCACGCGGTGCTTTCCAAAAAGTGTTCCGCCAACAAACCAAGCCAACGCCGCCGCAAGCACCACGAAGATTGCTGCGCGAACGAGTAAATTTCGAAATGCGAGTGTGGCTTGTCCCATTCAATTTCTTTCGAAGCGTGATCTTAGTCGTATTGGGAAAATGAATTTGAACTTAAGAACGCGCGATCCAACCGGCGTACACAGCCCATGCGAAACTTCCGGCCACCACAATTCGCCACCATCCAAATATGGACAAAGTGTGGTTTCCCAGCCATTTTACGAGCCATTTCACGCTTATGGCCGCGCTGATAGTGGCCGTGACAAGCCCCACAATAATTGGAAGTGGCCCGCCCAAATTTGCCACAAATTGTTGGAATGTTGTTGACTCCCCATGGAACACATCCCAACTTTCCTTCAGCGACGCCGCGCCCAATGTGGGCAAGCCCAGCAAGAAAGCAAACTCTGCCGCGGCCACGGGTGGAAGTCCGACTAACATTCCGCCAAGCAGCGTCACCAACGATCGGCTGGTGCCGGGCATCAACGCCAACACTTGCATGAGGCCGATCAACAACGCGCCCTTGAGCGTGAGCCGCGCCAACGCGTCGCCGGGCTCATGGTATTGCTCAATTTTTTTCTGATTCCAACCCTTCAGCAACACCATCGCCACGCCGCCAACCAAGAGCGCAGCCACAACTGGTCCTGGAAAAAATAAATGCTCCTTGATGGTCTTGCGAAACAATAAGCCAACCACGGCCGCGGGAATAAACGCGATCACCAGTTTCACCAACAATCCAAAACCAATTCGCGATTCCCGAGTGGCCAACTGCGGCAGCGCCGTGCCCACGCAGCCTTGCGCCATTGTGCGCAATCTTTTCCAGTACAAACCCGCCACGGCCAAAATCGCGCCGCCTTGGATGATGATCTCAAATTGATTCAGCGACTCCTTTATGGACGTCATGTCCGCGCCGCCAGCGTCATTGCCAAGGCCAAGCACGGATGCCGCAAGGATGAGATGTCCGGTGCTGCTCACGGGCAAATATTCCGTAACGCCCTCAACGATTCCGAGGATAATCGCGTCAAATACCGTCATTTTTGTTCCTCCTTCAACCAGGGAATCAGGGCTCTCACCGCGCGTCCCGCGGCTTCAATTGGATGGTGTTGCGCGGCGTCCTGCATTTTTTTAAGCTGAGAAAATCCATCATCGGCGTCGCTCTGAAATCGCCGCGCAAAAGTTCCGTCTTGCACGGAAATGAGAATGCGTTTGAAGTCCGCGCGCAATTGCTCGGTCAACAAAATATGTTCCGCGTCAAACGCGCCAAACTCCGCCGTGGTGCTGATCGCGTCGCGCATGCCCGATGGTCCACGCGCGTACATCAAGTCCGCGACCTGTTTCAGTTCATGGCAACATTCAATGTATGCGAGCATTGGCGGATATCCCGCCTCCACTAAAGTTTCATAAGCAACTTTCACCAGCGCCAACATTCCGCCGCATAGAACGGATTGTTCGCCAAACAAATCCGTCTCCGCCTCGGCGGCAAAAGTGGTTTCAATAATGGCCGCGCGCAGCGAACCAATTCCGTTAGCCCACGCAAGTCCAAGCGCGCGCGTGTTGTCCGCGTTCGCGCCGTTGGAATGCACCGCGAACAAGCACGGAATTCCTTGACCCATGACGAAGCGATCGCGCAGCGTCTTGCCCGGACCTTTGGGCGCGACCATGACCACGCCGATGTTGGCGGCAGGCTTGACCAATCCAAAGCGAACAGAAAATCCGTGTA
>SYAD01000187.1 GCA_005789005.1 Planctomycetia bacterium
CATGCGGCCCGCGTCGATTAAGTGACTGCTAATCAGCGTGTCATTGCGCAAGCCCGCAACGTGAATGTTGTGGCGCGCAAGAACCATCATGTCAAACTTGGCGTTGTGGCCGGTCTTTGCAATGCTGGCGTCTTCAAGCAGTGGTTTTAAGATGGGCAGAATCTGCTCCCACGTCATGTGCGACTCTGGCTCGGGACTGCGCACAGGTATGTACACGCCGGTGCGAGCTGAGATGGAAAGCGACACGCCCACCAAGCCCGCGCGCGACGGGTGAATGGAATCGGTTTCTGTGTCGAAGGCCAGCATTACATTTTTTGTTTCGCGCACTTGCTGTACAAATGCGCGCAGTTGTTCTTGCGTGGCGATCATGTTGTACACGCCGTCGCGCGTGGCGCTGGAATCAATCACATACGCCCCCGCCCCCGGACCCGCCCCCGCTTGCGTTTGTGAATTCGTATCGTCTTTAGACATCGCATCAAACAAACTTGGACCCGTGTCCGCACCCTTCTTGCGCTTGGCGGGTTTTTCTTGCGCGCTATCGGTCCCACGCATTGCGCCACGTGTTGCGCCCGTATTGGAACGCGCGCCGCCACCTTGCGCAGATTTCTCGCGCGCTGAAGTTGCATCACTCACCGCAACAGGTACGCCACCCAACAGCGCGTCCATTTCACCTTTGAGCCTGTGAAAGCCAAGTTGACGCATCAACTCAACAACTTGCTCGCGATTCTGTTGGTTCAACTTTAACGGCGCGTCTTCAATGCCAACTTCAACGGCGCAATCACTTTTTAGCGTGACCAACTTGCGGCCTAGCACAAAAAGCGCGCGCGCTTCCTCAATGGCCTCGCGGCGCTTAGGCGTGAGCTCGTGCACATGCGCTAGCACGCCATCAAGTGAACCATATTGCGTGATCAGCGCAACGGCGGACTTTGGTCCAACACCCTTTGCGCCAGGAATATTGTCGGCGGTGTCACCCATGAGCGTGAGCATGTCAATCACTTGGTCGGGGCGAATGCCTTTGGTTTCCCACAGTGCGTCCGCGGTCAACACCGCGCCGTTGGAGGCGTCAAAGAGCGCGGTCTTCTCATCCAGAATTTGCGCAAGATCTTTGTCGCGACTGGCAATGCGAATTTCCCAATCGGGGTGCGCGGCGCGAACGCGCTTCACAATGGTGGCGATGGAATCATCGGCTTCCACTTCTGGAATTGCGACAACGGGAATGCCAAGCAACTTGCACAACTCAACGCAACGCGCAACTTGCGGACGAAAATCATCTGGCGGCGCCGAGCGATTGGCCTTGTAGTTTGGATCAATCTGCGAGCGAAATGTGCCTTGATCGCCCGCTTGGTCAATGACAAGAATTAAACGCTGCGGCTTCTGCTCGCGCAGCAAGCGCAGCAACACGCCCGCGAAACCAAACACCATGTGCGTGGACTCGTTGGTGATTGGGCTGGTCATGCCCGAGCGAATGGCGTGGTAGGCGCGGTGAAATTGCGCGTGACCGTCGATGATCCAAAGATTGTCCACGATTATTTCCGCGTTGAATGGCTGGCAGAGGCCTTGGCGTGCAACTGCGTGATCAACGCGCGCTCCTGCGGCGACATTTCCGTTTGGCGGCGCGCCATGACAATTTCCGCCACGGACAAAAACTTATCTAGGCGATACATGGCTTCGCCCGCATCTGTGCGCCAGGTAAATCGCTCGGTGTACAACGATGGCGGCGTGCTTGAAGCAATCATGGAACCAGTTCCAAGAACGCATCCCGTCATAATGCGCGTGCCGATCGCGGTCTTGACATGATCGCCAATCACGCAACCCATGAACACGCGCCCCGTTGACTCCGCCGCCTCACCCGCGCCCAGTTGCATGGAAACTTCCGCGTATGTGTTGAGCAAATTTGAATTCAGCGTGCCCGCGCCAAGGTTCACCCATGAGCCAACAATCGCGTCGCCAAGATGGCCGTCATGCGTCTTGTTGCTGTTGCCCTGCATAATCAGCGAGCCAACTTCGCCGCCAACTTTGCAGCGCGGACCAATCACAGTGCGCGTTTTGATGGTGGCGTGCGCGGCAATGTGCGTGTCCTCGCCAATGGAAGTTGGGCCCACAATGACCGCGTGGTGGCCAATGTGCGCGCGCGGACCAATCACAATCGCGCCTTCACTTGCGTCTAGCACCACAAATTTGCCAATCTCCGCAGTGGCGTGAATGTGCACTTCGCCCGTGATTGCGACAAGTTTGTCGGGCTTGGCAAGTTCGCCGCTTTGCTTCCATGCCTCGTGCGTTGCCTTGGCGTCAGAGGCCATGCGTCGAGCAAATCCGTCGGCCTCCAACAAATCCCAGGGCCTGCGCAAAATAGAAAGATCGATGCGCGGCGTGGTCTTAAGTTTGGAATCAAAGGCGTGGCCCGCGATGAAATGTTCCGCGGCCTTGCGCGACAAATGCACCGCCACAATGCTGCCATCGGCGGAGTCCGTCATGGCGTGACCAACGGCGAGTGAATTCAAACTACTTGGAACTTCCATCAAGCGGCCGGACAAGAACATGAAACTTTCGCCAGCGGCCAATTCGTTCACGGGCAAACCGGTGCGTTGCTCTAGCAGCGTGGCCCACTCATTGGGAGCGCACAATGCAGCCACACCAAGCCGTTGATAATTGCAGCGCACGCCCGAACGCAACTCGGCGGCCACGCGCAGATCAAGCATGGGTCCAAATTTTCCAGCCGCGTCGTGAAATGCAATCCGTGGAGTTGCCATGGCTCACAATGTAGCTTTGTGCGGGCGAATTTGTGGCGGCGCTTGAACTTCTTAGCGGCGCCTGCGCGCGCCAAATGCGCTTGCCATGATCAACACAGCCACACTTGGGGCTGGAATATTTTGCGGCGTAGTGGAAGAACCAAACACCCACGCATCGCTTGCACCACTGAACAAGATGCGATCAGACGCTCCGAACATGGCTTGCTCCCACTGCCCGGAATCTTTGGTCCAGAAATGCCAATAATTTTCGTAAGGTTCGACATCGCCTTGGCCATAATTGGTGTCGGCGTCAATGGTCACGCCGGTTAAGAACACGCCAAATGAATAGGTGTCGTACTGCATGGACATGTTCGATAGCGCAGTATCAACGGCCAACATGGCGTCCCAACTGCTTTGCGCGCTTGCGCTCCATGAATAATTGATCAAGTAGCCGTTGCCATTCTCAAAATCAATTTGAATGCTGGCGCTCTTGTCGCCGGAGCCAACGGTGAATGTGTCCACAATGGCGGCGTGAACGGATGTGCAAAAAAAAACAGAGGTAATCGCGGCGACGCCGCGGGTGGCGAATAAACTAGACATGGAAAACTTTCTCAAATGCGGATGACCTGTTTCGCGCAGGATCCAAGGAAGGGAACAAGCTGAGCCGCTTGATTTGGTCGACCCGACTTACTCGCCAGCGAAATATTTTCGCGGGCGCGCTTACGGTGACGCGATCGTTGCGGATTTGCACCGCATTCCTCCAAAGCATTCGGCATCAAAGAACTTCTTTGACATTCACAGAGTAGCCTAAAATTTCTTCGTGTGAAATAATCTCCGCGCAATTCTTGCGTGAACAAGCTTCGCTGATTGCGAGCGTAAAGTGGCTCAATATTTGCGCGGGCCGACGCCGGGAAATCCCCACCACGAATAGGTGCGGTTCAACGCCCAGCCAATTGGCAGCGCCATGACCGCGCTTGATAAACACCAACCCATTCGCTTGCCCAGTTCCTGCAAAGCGCTTCCAGCGAAAGGCACCGAGCCGTCGGGCCAAATTCCGCGCATGCTCCAGATGAATACCCACACCAAACTCACGCCCAGCAACAACACGAATGTCATGGCGGACACGGTGAGCATGCTGCGGCGTAGAAGCAGCGCGCGCACAACGGTGACCGACGCGGATCCAAGCGCGAATCCTAACGTGTTGGGGCCGGGCAAAAACAAGAGCGAGCCCGCGATCAATTGCGGCGATGAAAGATCGATCAACAATCCAATCACAAAGCATCCCCACCATGCGCAGCGGCGCGACGCGTTCAACGAAACAAAAGCCGCCAACACTCCCGCCAAACTTGGCGACGCGCCGGCGATTGAAAACACGGGCATGAACGCGGCGTCCATGGGCAACACAATCGCCACGGCCAAAAAGAACACGCTCCACCTCATGCGAACTTCCGATCCGTGCCCGCATGCGCCCGGGAAATTTTGGCCGCGCAATTTTCAGCGCCAACGCTTTCAAGATGCGGCATCATGGAATTGCCTCGGCGTCGATTTTTAAAGTCACTTGACGCAATCGATCGGGATCCACTTCGGTCTTCACTTCAATATTCATTCGCAATGGATTTTTATCGCTGCGGCGCACGCTCACAACCGTGCCCATGCGCATGCCTTGCGCGGCGGACTTCCAAGTGGCGTCGGCCAAGCGCGCGATATCGCCTTCAAATACTTGCTTGCTGGCCTCCACTTCACCAACTAAAAGACCGCCTGAATTTGGGCGCAATTGAATCAAAACAGATTCAGCTGGACCGGCCTCGGGTCGATCAGCAGGCGCGATGAAGGCGTCCACGCGACCCGTTGATGGATCCGTGAGCGGCGCCAACCAACAACGAACACCGGTTGGTTCACCCACCAGTCGACCAACTAAAATATCGCCGCCAACAACCGCGGGATCACCGCTTTGCACGCCGTCGCGCGTGCCCGCGTTCAGGGCCAACATGCGCTCACCCGGACCCTCGCCGCGCGCGGTGACGCTGACCAACAATGGAGCAACCTCGCGTCCACCTCGATCCATTTTTTTGGCGCGGTCCAATTGCTGAAGCCGTTGCTCCAAATCACTTGAATGAATTCGCTCCGAATGCCACAGCGCGCGAAATCGATCGCGCTCATCGCTGAGCAAGTGCGCGTCCAAATATTTCGCGTCATCGCGCGGCGGTCGCAGCCACTGTCGAAGCACCATCAATCCATGCGCTGGAGGCGTGAGTGGCAACCACAACACCGCGGCCACATCGGTTGTCCAGGGACTGACGCGCGCGCTGGGCAACAAAGAAATTGCAGCGGCGACCAGAAGGCACGCCAAGTACAAGCGGCTCGGCTGGTCAGGACCTCGTGCCAATGTTCACATCAAGTTTCCCGCGGATCAATATTCGTCCGCGTCCGACTCAAGGGTGGACTTCCACGCCTCAAGACTTTCAAGATAAATCGCCGTGCCGCGCGCCACGCAGGTCAACGGATCGTCGGCAATCTTCACGGTAAGTCCAGTGGATTGATTCAGCACCACATCCATGCCGCGCAACAATGCGCCGCCACCTGCGAGCGTGAGTCCGTTCTCCACCAAGTCGGCGGACAATTCTGGATCGGCGCGCTCAAGCGTGCGCCGAACAGCCTCGGAGATTGACTTCACTGGCTCGCTCAACGCCTCGCGGATTTCGTCGCTTGTCACCGTGGTCTTGCGCGGCAAACCAGTCACCATGTCGCGACCGCGGACATCCATGTTCATCTGCGGTCCAACTGCGGCCGCTGAACCAATCTCTATCTTGATGCGTTCCGCGGTCTGCTCGCCAATATTCAAGCCGTACATTTTTTTCATGTGGCCAATGATGGCCTCGTCAAAATCATCGCCGGCCACGCGCACGCTTTCACACGCCGCGATATCGCCAAGACTCATGATCGCGACTTCCGTTGTGCCTCCGCCAATGTCCACGATCATGCTTGCCGTTGGTTCAATAATCGGAAGCCCCGCGCCAATACCCGCGGCCATTGGCTCCTCAACAAGAAAAACTTTGCGGGCGCCGGCGCGCTCGGCGCTGTCAAGAACGGCGCGCTTTTCCACGGCGGTAATTCCACTTGGAACCGCGATCACAACGCGCGGACCAAAGATGCGGCCGTGTCCATTCACCTTGCGGATGAAATACGCCAACATGGCCTCGGTCATTTCAAAGTCGGAGATCACGCCGTCTTTGAGCGGTCGAATCGCTTGAATGGATCCCGGAGTCTTGCCCAACATTTCCTTGGCCGCGAAACCCACCGCTGTGCCATCGTTCAAAACCTTGTTGGTTCCCTTGCGCACGGCAACAACACTGGGCTCGTTCAACACGATGCCTTCGCCACGCACGCACACCAACGTGTTGCAGGTACCGAGATCGATACCCATGTCAACGCTAAACCAACCCAGCAAAGATTTAAGACCCATCGAAGTTCCGTTCCCTTTCGTTTGTCGATTGCATCGCAGAAAAACCGTTCATGCGAAACGGACCGCCAGCAGTATTATTTTTTGTACTCAACGTATTCAAAGGCCCCACCTTGATTTCCAGAGCCAGATGTAATGTCGATATTTTTCAAGGCGATCCATCCGCTTCCAATTAAAAGCAAAAGCACGCTGGCGGCAAGCAACGCTGAATAAATATCAAGCCTTGGTTTTCGCTGCGGAATATTTGGGTTGAATTGACTCATGTGGGGCCTTGCGAAATACTTACTCGCCCTTGCGCGCGATGGCGCGCAGACCTGTTCGAACTTCACCTTTGCTGGCTTGCTCCAACTCAACCACGCCCACCGAGCGATTCACATCCACGGTGGTGATGCGAAGATTGCCAACATATTTTCCGCCGTCGGCGATGCTCATCACCCATCCTGGCTGCACGCCGTCGCGGCTTCCCGCGTTGATTTCGGCCATGGTGGAATCCGCGCCGCGGCGCACATTGATCACTGTTGCGCTTAAGGATCGATCCGCGGGAAGTTTGACTTCGCCGTTGGTTCCACTTGTTGCGCCGGGACGAGCTTGCGGCAAAGCGCCAGCGTACGTTCCGTACTTCTTCAATTGATCGTTCGCGCTTTTGGCATCGGCCGCGGTCTTGTCCTTCTCGTCGTTGGCTTGCTTCAGTTGCTCCTGCACTTGACGCAACTGGGCCTTGAAGACTTCGTTCTCGCTTGTGAGATTGGCCACTTGATCATCCAACTGAACATTGTCGCGATTCGCTTTGGTTAAACCAGATCGAAGCGTGGTCAATTCTTTGGACACATTTGAAACCAACTCGCTCTTGATCTTGTCGCTCTCGGAAAATACTTGAAGGTTGCTGGCGAAGCGATCAAGTTGCGCTTGCGTGCTGACAAACAATCCATTCACGCGAGCGGCTTCGGCGATGGCGGTGTCACGTTCAAATTGCGCCTTGGCCAATTTGATTTCAAAATCCTTGGCGGTGTCTTGCACGGAACGAACTTCCATCTCGCGATTGCGCTGCGACGCGTCTCGTTCAAACACGGCGGCGGTGGCGCGAACTTGCTCATCCAACCAACGCGTCTTGAAATTCTCATCGCTCGCGGTATTCAACATCACAAGAGGAACCAACGCCACGGTGAGTAGCGAAGTCAGCACAACAAAGATCTTTGTCAGAATATGCACAGCCAAACTCCAATCAGAAGGAATCCAAACGGGTCTTACGGCCTACTGCCCCCCGAGCCGTACAGGTAATTTGCCTCATTTGGGGGGTTGTGTCAACGAGGCAATTGAATATTTGAGTGATTTGTGTCCACGGATACCGGTTCAGCGGGCGTTTGCACAGGCGTATTTTGAGCAGCGGAAATATGCGATTGGCGGCGCAAAATGCTTCCCGCCGCGGCGATTTGCACTTCTGGTTCCCGATCGCGAAGCAGCTTAGACAGCGTGGCTTCCGTCTCGGATCCGCCAACCACACCCAGGAGTTTTGCCCCCAAAGTTCGAACCCGCACACTGGGATCACGCGATGCGATCACCCCAAGTTCCGCCAATCCCAAAGGCGCGGGATTCATAAGCTTGCACGCGGCGATCGCCGCAAAAAGTCGAATTTCAATTGGGCGAATATCCGCGCCATCCGCCTCGATCAATCGCTGCAACATGGGCAGCGCCGCTTGATCACGCAACCGACTTGCGATTTCGCACGCCAATTCAATGCACTCGCTTTGATCCGACCGGAAAAACAATGCGGCATGGACGGGTTCAATTTCTTCTTGATCGCCAAGTTGCACCATGGCCTCGGCGATTTGCAAATTCACAATTCGAACCGCCGCCGGATTTGCGCGGGTCATTGGCTGGAGCGTCGCCTCTTTCAATAATGGAAGCGCGGTTTTATTTCCAAGTTCGCCCAGAACCATTGCGGCGTTGCCACGAAGCTCCGCGCTTGGAGATAAAATCATCGCGGCAAGCGGTGATGGATTCACCTCCGCGCCAGATCGCGAAAGCGCCAAGATTGCGGCGGCTCGAACGCTGTCGTTGGGATCAAGTTTCAGTGGTTCAAGCAATGGCCCCACTCCTTCCATGCGCAACTTCGCGACGCACATGGCGGAAACAAAACGAACGCTTGGCTCCCGATCAGCAAGACCGCGCCGCACGGCGGGCTCGAAAATACTCATGTCATATTGCATCGCCTCTATGGAATGCGCGCGCAAGGCACGATCGGTGTTACGCGAAGCCTCGTCTAGAACCAACCTCGCATTGCGGGCCCAATCACTGGAGTTGGACACTGGTATGGGAGCTTTGGTTGTGAACTTGCGCGAGAGCGAGGCGTCATTTTCTGGCGAAACACTTTGATCCCTGCTGCTCCACGATGGAAGCTTGCCTTGATTGGTGTCGGAGCAACCAACAATGAGAAAGCCAGCAACGATCACGGATGTGACCAAGCCCGCGGAACGCAAAGATGATTTATTAATGTTTGGAAAGCAATACATTAGGAATGACGCCAAAAACATTGTCCATGAAAATACATCGCCAATCGTAGCAAAAATGGTGCGCTTTCGTTCCAATGGAAGCGACGCGAGCATCCACGCGCTTCGCTGTGAAGGCAACGAACTTTCCACGCGCGCTCCCCGCGTGTCAAACGCGCCGCTGATTCCTGTGTTCACCACGCGCAGCATGGATCGACGCAATTCCACGCAACGCCAACGCGCGGCTTGCTCATGATGGCGACGCGCGGGATCGAATGAACCAAACCAACCATCGTTGCTCAGGTTCACAATCACATCGGCTCCGTCATCGGCGTTCACCAAACTGCGCGTTGCGCGCGAGACCGTGTCCTCGAAACAAATCGGAACCGCGATCGAAATTCTCCGCGAGGCTGTTTGCATTGAAAGCGTGCGCGGTCGCTCGCCAGTTGAAAGATCAAACTCCATTCCGCGGCCGCCGAAATCAAGCATGGCCTGTTCAAGCGCCTTCCAATTGGAGATGTACGGCATGGTTTCGCCAAAGGGCGTCAGGACAACTTTGTCCACGCGCTCATGCCGCCCTCCGCTCTTCAACAAATAGCCACTGTTGAAATGTTTTTTCCACGCGTAACGATTTCCTTCGATGCGCAAGCCTTCATAGGCGCCGCTGCCCACCAGCAACGGCGCGCCGCATTGATTGACCAGATTTTCCAATTGCGATGTGAAATTGTCGGCGGGCCACAAACCTTGCTCGCGCTGCAACATGATCGCGTCGCTTTCCAAACCCACGCCAGGCAAAACGGTCTCCGGCCAAGCGATCAAATCTGGCGTGATTGAGCGCGATTTCAACTCGGCCAAGGCGTCGGTGGTTGCCGTGAACGCGTTGTCAAATTGCTCCTGCTGCATGGCGCGCGTGGGCGCCATCTTGTTGCTTTGCGCGACGTTGGTTTGAATCACAAGCACTTTGAACATGTCGGCGTTGTCGATTGCAACGGGCGACGAGTTGAAAAATCCATACGTCAACGCCAGCGCCACGCATGCGGCGGTGGAGATCGCGCCCGCGCGCCAATGTGATTCACGTGGAGCGATCATGCTGGCCAAGGCACCGCTGATCAATCCAGGAATAATTCCCAGCCCCGCCGCGCCAATCACGTCCGCGCCTTGCGCGAGCCATGGAAAATCAATCAACGGTTGTGCTGGCATGAACCAGGGATAACCATCCATGAACACGCGGCCGCGGAACCATTCGCATCCACACAAAATAATTCCGCAGCGGATCGCCAAAGGCCAAGCGTGAAATCTCTGACCTCTCTCAACGCGCGACATGACCACGGCGAAGATGGCGTCGAAGGCGCCCATGACAATCGCCAATGCTGGCCAACCGTAATCGCTCACCGGACCAATCCAACTTTCCAACCACAGCCAACGCAGGCTTCCAAACAGCCACGCGATCAACGCCAGTCGCCATGTTGCGCGACGATCGAGTGGCGATGAAACATTGTTGATTTCCCCTGAATTGCCGCGCCAATTCGCCGTGATGCGCGCCGCAACCACCAACGGCGTCCACGCCAATAACGCGATCCAAGAGGCGTTGAATGGATCCAAGGCGAGCGTGTTCAAAATCGCGCCAAGCGCGCACAGACTTGTGATTTGAATCAGCCGAATAAATTTGAAATGCGGCGGACTACTTGCCTGCAAAGTCAATCACTCGCCCAATCTCGCTGCGCAAGGTGGATCGATGCACGATGCGATCCACAAATCCCGCATCAAGCAGAAATTCAGAAGTTTGAAAACCATCGGGAAGTTCCTGGCGGATTGTTTGCCGAATCACGCGCGGCCCAGCGAAACCAATCAAGGCGCGCGGCTCCGCAAGAATCACGTCGCCCAACATTGCAAAACTTGCGGTCACGCCACCCGTGGTTGGATCCGCGAGCACGCTGATGAACAAACCACCGGCTTCGTCGAAGCGCGCCAACGTGGCGCTGGTCTTGGCCATCTGCATCAGAGAGAAACCACTCTCCTGCATTCGCGCGCCGCCCGAGCAACAAACAATGATCAGGGGCAAATCATGATCCGTGGCGTACTCAATCAGGCACGCCAATTTTTCACCTACAACGCTACCCATTGATCCAGCTAGAAATGTGAAATCCATGCAGCCCAACGCCACTTTTCGTCCCTTGATAAACGCGGTGCCGGTTTGAACGCCATCGTTCTCGCCAGTTTTTTGCTGCGCCTCCTTGATGCGATCCAAGTAGGCGCGCACATCATGGAACGCAAGCGGATCGCTCGGAGCCATGGTGGCGTTCATTGGTTCGAATGAACCGGGATCAACCAAAGTTTCAACGCGTTGGCGTCCAGACATTCGGTGGTGGTGCTCGCACTGCGGACACACCATTAAATTTGATTCGAGCGCTTTGCGAAAAAGCGTGGCGTTGCACTTGTCACAAGAAACCCACAATCCGTCGGGAACGGATTTCTTGGAGAGCAATAGATCGGAGGTTTCCCAACTTGTCTGTGCCATGGAAATTTTAGTCTACACGACTTGTAGTTGAAAACGAATCAAGCAACGCCTTGGCGGCCAACGCTACATTTGGCTTTCCAAATAAGGCGCTCGCCGAAACCAACACATCGGCGCCGGCGGTCACGCAGCGCGCGCCATTGCTTGGATCAACGCCGCCATCCATTTCAACGCGGGTGCGCGGACCAACGCGTTCCCTGATCCACTTGGTCTTGGCAAGCGAACTTTCAATAAATCCTTGACCGGAAAAACCAGGATGCACGCTCATGACTAAATGCAAATCAAAATCATTTAGAAACGGCTCGATGGCCAACACGGGTGTTTCTGGATTGCTCGCCAAGCCCACGCTTGCGCCAAGATCACGCGCGAACTTGGCCAACTCCTTTGGATCCTTCACAGTTTCCACATGAAAAGTGACGGAATTCGCCCCCGCTTTTATAAACGCCGCGATGAAATCTTTGGGAGTGGTCACCATCAAGTGAATATCTAAAAATGCTTCGGGACAGGCGCGGCGCACGGCGGCGCACACCAGTGGTCCCATTGAAAGATTGGGAACAAAATGTCCGTCCATGATGTCCACATGCAATAGCGCGGCGCCGGCATTCAGGGCCGCGTTGGAGTCGCGGCCTAGGTTTGCAAAGTCCGCGGAAAAAATACTGGCCGCCAACATGGCGCGCTCCGGAGGACGCCGAAATAGATCTCGATCAAGCGCCACCTTAGGGCTTCTTTTCTATTTGGTTTTTGGCGGCGGCGCGATACTCATCAAGTCTTTGCTTGGCCATTGGCTTGTCTAGAACCGTGGCGCCCATCCATGCGTCGGTTTGCAAGTCGATGGCTTGCGGCCAATCTTTTTTGGCGGCAAAAACCATGGCTTTGGCCTGCAACCCAATGGTTGGATTTTTCCCCGCGAAGGAATCCGCGATCAACAACGCGGATTCCAAATCACGTTTCTCAATTTCTGGATCAAGCACAATGGCGCTCACGATTTCATATTGCGCCGCCACGGTTCCAGATTTCTTGGCCGACTTTTGAATCCACTCGGCGGCGATTTGGGGATCAGTCTCGTTCTTCAATGTTGCTTTGTAACGCTCCACAATAATGTCAACAAAAAACACGGGATCCATTTCAATTACCTGATCGAAATGCTTGTAGGCCTCCTGGACATTGCGAACTTTCAACGACTTGCGCGCGGCATCCAGCAAAGGCTGCGCCTTCTTTTGCAATTGTGGATCGTATTTGCCCATCACCGCCTTGCGTACGATGGTGGAAAGCGATTCATCCAATGGATTTCCAACCCAAACTATTTTTCCACGGCTCACGATAAATCCCACCGGTAATTTTTCTTGCTTGGCGGCGTCAACCCACAGGCGCCATGTGGCTTCCGAATCATCCGCGCCAACGGCGATGGCCATCGAATTTTTTTCAGCTTTGGAAAATGATTTGTTGATGTCCTCGGGTTTGTCCTTGGCCACCAAAAGCACTTGCAGTCCCTTGAGCGCCAGTTCCTTTTGAAGCGAGTTCAACGTTGACAACAACGAGGAATTTTTTTCCTCACCCAAGGTGAAAAACACCAACACAACGCAGCCGACATCTTTGACTAAATCAGGCGCATCACCCTTTACGTATTTGGCGATTTGCAGCGCTGGTGGAGCCTTGCCAACGCCCAACGGATCCTCGTCTTCGCCAAGGGCTGGCGCAGCAACAAACGCCAAACACAACACGAATGCAAACTGCGCGGTCATTAGATATTTTTTAAACATGAGTCGAAACCTGTGTGTGATGTACGAATCGAATGAAATAAGTCTAGTGCACAGCGGTGAAAGTTACGCAAAGTTACGCCTCGTCAATAGGAACCAAACTTTCAAATTTTTTACCCTCGAGCATTTCCAAGCTGGCGCCGCCACCGGTTGAAACATGCGATACATCCGAGGAAAGACCAGCGATTTCAAGGGCGGCCGCCGTGTCGCCGCCGCCCGCCACGGTTGTTGCCCCGGACTTGGTCGCTTGAATCACGGCGTGGGCAACGGCCAATGTTCCCGCGTCAAAGGGCGGCATTTCAAACACTCCCATGGGACCGTTCCAGATCACGGTCTTGGCTTTGGCAATTTCACTGGCGAACAATTTGGCGCTCTGTGGTCCGATGTCAAGCCCCATCCATCCATCGTCTATCGCTCCGGCGAAAATATTTTTCTGGGTGTCGGCTTTAAATTCACGTGCGCAGTTGTGATCCGCGGGCAATAGAATTTTTGTGGCGCGGGATTTTGCCAATTCCAAAATGCCCTTGGCTTTTTCAACCAAATCTTTTTCCACCCGACTTGAGCCCACCGCAATCCCTTGCGCCAACAAGAATGTGTAGGCCATGGCGCCGCCAACGATGATCGAATCCACTTTGCCAATCATGTGCTCAAGCGCGGGCAATTTGTCACTCACTTTTGCGCCGCCCAAAATCGCCACGAACGGCTTGCGCGCGTTCTCCAATGTCTCGCCTAGAAATTTCAATTCCTTGGAAAGCAAAAAACCCGCCACGCAAGGCTTGGGTTTCATGGCCAACGGCAACGCCAACATGCTGGCGTCATTGCGATGACTTGCTCCGAAGGCGTCATTGCAATACGCGTCGGCGTACGGCGCGATGGCCGCGGCAAACTGGGCGTCGCCTTTCTTCTCGCCTTTTTCAAAGCGCAGATTTTCTAGCAGCAGTACTTCGCCCGCCTTCAACGCGGCCGCCTCCGCGTGGGCTTGACTGGGCAGCACGCTGGACAAATGCACAGTGCCAGCAATGCCCGCGAGCAATTCCCGCAGGCGTTGAGCGACTGCTTTCATGCTGTACTGGGGCTCATGGCCCTTGCCTTCAGGGCGCCCCAAATGACTCGCCACAATCACGCTTCCACCACGCTTGAGCACGCTTTCAATAGTGGGAATTGTGGAGCGAATCCGCCGATCATCGCTAATGGATCCGTCATCATTTTGCGGAACATTAAAATCCGCGCGAATGAATATTTTTTTGCCGCGCACGTCCAGTTGGTCGATAGTTTTCTTTGACACAATATTCTCCAGACAAGGATGATAGAAACTCTTTGGCAATTTCGATGCCACCGCAAACGCAAATCAGCATTCGACACACATCGACACATTCAATTCAGACTGAAAGCCCCAACACAATTCCACCACACATGCAGCGCAAAACAATTGTGATCGCCGGCGAAACCGCCTCGGGCAAGAGCGCGCTCGCGTTGTGGTTGGCGCAGCACATTCCTGGCGGCGGCGAAATTGTGGTGGCCGACAGCATGCAAGTCTGGCGCGGCATGGACATTGGAACCGCCAAGCCCACCGCCGCCGAGCGCGCTTTGGTGGCGCACCACGGAATTGATTTAGCCGATCCACACCACGAGGCCTTCAGCGCCGCGGATTGGTTGCGCGAAGCCACCCGCGCCATCGCTGATATTCAAGCGCGCCAACGCAGCGCGATCGTGGTGGGCGGAACCAACTTGTATTTGCGGCTGCTCTTTGAAGGATTGGTTGAAAGCGCCCGTCCAGACGCTGAATTTCGCAAATCGCTTGATGCGCTGGACGCCAACGCGCTGCGCGAAAAGCTGATCCAAGTGGATCCCGAAACCGCCGCGCGCTTGCACATCAACGATCGCCGCCGCAGTGTGCGCGCTTTGGAGATCGCCCATGCAACAGGCCAGCCCGCCAGCGCCGCGCGCAATCAATGGAACAGCGCGACAACAATTATTCCAGACAGATTTCAATTGATCTTGTTGGATTGGAGCACCGCCACGTTGAATCAACGGATCAATTCGCGCGTGCAACATTTCGTGGACGCCGGTTGGCTTGACGAAGTGAATCAACTCACGCGCGCCGCGCCGCTTGTGGCGCAAGCCATGGAGGCCGTGGGCTACCGCGAATTACTCGACGCGCTTGAAAGCCGTTGCAGCCTGAAAGAAGCCGTTGAAAAGATAAAAATTCGCACGCGCCGCTACGCCAAACAGCAACGCACTTGGTTGCGCCGCTTCCAAACTTCGCCTCACTGCGCCACGCTGGATGCGGAAAATAAAATATTTGAAAAAATTTCACAAGAGGCGCTCTCGGTGCTTTGCGGGGCGATTTGACCCCCATGAAGCGTGGTTCTCGGACAACATCTTCACCCTTGGTCACTTGACTCAGCGCAAACATCGGTTATTCATCGCATCCTTATATATGGCAAAGTCCAAGGCAAAAACTTCAGCAACCAAGGCAAAAACAGGCAAAAAGCCTGCATCTAGAGCCGCAAAGAACCCAGTGGCCACCATTGGCGGCTCCCACTTGGTCATTGTTGAAAGTCCCACCAAAGCCAAGAAATTACAGCAATATTTGGGCAGCGGCTATGTCGTCATCGCCAGCGTTGGCCACATTCGCGACCTTCCACCAAAAAACGAAAAGGGCGTGAAGCAGCAAGTGCCGGGCGTGGACATTGAGAACGGAACATTTGAACCCACCTACGTGGTCGATGGCGAAAAGAAAACACTGGTGGCGCAGATTAGAAAATTGGCCGCGGCCGCGAGCGACATTTGGTTTGCAACCGATCTTGACCGCGAAGGCGAAGCCATTGCATGGCATCTTGCCGAGCTTGTGAATGTTGATCCGAAAACCGCGAAGCGCGTGGTCTTCAACGCCATCACCAAACAA